>PAUA01000023.1 GCA_002712565.1 Gemmatimonadota bacterium
TTGCCCGGTTGCTCCATCTCCGCAGAGAGTTGGCGGAGCTACTTGGCTACACGGATTTCGCCGAATACCGACTTGAAGACCACATGGCCAAGACGGGCGAACGGGCTTTTGGATTCGTCGAGGATATGACGCGGAGAACTCGGCCCTACTGGGAACGCGATCTGGCCGAGCTACGGGAGCATGCGTCTGAGCTCGGCATTTCCGGATTCGAGCCTTGGGACTCGGCCTTTGTGGGCGAGAGTCTCCGACGGGCGAGGTTCGAAATCGACGATGAAGTCATTCGTCAGTATTTCCCCCTCGATCGGGTTCTAGCCGGAATGTTCGAGGTGGTGCGCAGAGTTTTCGGCCTCGTCGTCCGAGAGCAGAGGATCCCCGAAGTCTGGCATCCGGACGTCCATCATTATGAACTCTTTCGCGAAGAGGACGGCACCTTGTTGGGGTCCTTCTATGCCGACTGGCATCCGCGCCCCGACAAGAGGCAAGGCGCCTGGATGAACGACCTGAGGACGGGTGGACCTCGAAACGGGGGGTTCGAGCCGCACGTCGGGGTCGTGGCTGGAAACCTGTCGCCGCCCAAAGGGGATGTTCCGTCTCTCCTGACGCACCGCGAGGTGGAAACTGTCTTCCACGAGTTCGGACATCTTCTGCACCACCTGACCTCCACTGTCCCGATCGCTCCCATGGCGGGCATCAACGTCGCTTGGGACTTCGTGGAACTACCCTCGCAGATCATGGAAAACTGGACCTGGGAAGAGGGGGTGATATCGCTCCTCTCCGGGCACCATGAAACCGGTGAGCCGCTACCCGGAGACCTTTATAACAGGCTCCGAAGCGCACGCACGTTCATGGCTGGTTCGAGGCTGATGCGGCAGCTCTCGTTCGGGCACCTCGATCTTCGTCTCCACCGTGATCACCCCGACGAGGTGACGCATGATCTGATGTCATATATAGAGGGGCTGTTCGAGGAGTATACGCCGAGCTCCACGTTTGCCGGGATGCACCCCGCGACCTCCTTTACGCACCTCTTTGCCGGGGGATATGCTGCCGCGTACTACTCGTATCTATGGTCTGAGGTACTCGACGCCGATGCTTTCGGACGTTTTCACCTCGAAGGGATTTTCAGCCGAGAGGTCGGTCAAGCGTACCTCGACGCGATCCTCACGAGGGGCGACAGCGATGAGCCGGAGCATCTCTTCCGTGAATTCATGGGACGAGATCCGGATCTCCAGCCTCTGCTGGATCGGAGTTTTGGGGGGCCTCTTGAGGGTGGTTCATCGACCGTGGGTGGGCCATGAGCGGGCCGTCAGCCGGCAGTCATCAGGCCCCCAAAAACGCTTCATTTCAGGACTTGATGAGGCTTTAGGCAGTCGTTAGCTTACCAAGCTGACTTGGAAAGGGCCGTCCACAGGGCGGCTTGTTGTGTTCCGGGGGGGGCAGGTCACGGGGTGATATTGCCCTGGATCGATGGCCGGTGGGGTACCGAAGCGGTCAAACGGGGCAGACTGTAAATCTGCTGGCTAAGCCTTCGTAGGTTCGAATCCTACCCCCACCATGAGAATGAACGAAGGCTTTGCGGGAGTAGCTCAGTTGGCTAGAGCATCAGCCTTCCAAGCTGAGGGTCGCGGGTTCGAGTCCCGTCTCCCGCTCTAGTACGAAGGCTGTTGAACAGCCCTATAGGCGGCGCTCCGATAGCTCAGTGGTAGAGCGCCTCCTTGGTAAGGAGGAGGTCCCGGGTTCAAATCCCGGTCGGAGCTCTGAACGGAAGTAGAGGGGATCGGCGGCGAAGTAAGCGATTTCCAACACGGCGAGGCGAGAGCGATGGGAAAAGCAAAATTTGAGCGAACGAAGCCACACGTAAACGTGGGAACAATCGGACACGTGGACCACGGGAAGACGACGCTGACGTCGGCGATCACGCAGACGCAAGCGAAGAAATTCGGTGGGGACGCGATTTCGTTCGACAACATCGACAAGGCTCCGGAGGAACGGGAGCGTGGGATCACGATCGCAACAGCGCACGTGGAGTACGAGACGGAGAACCGTCACTACGCACACGTGGATTGCCCGGGTCACGCAGACTACGTGAAGAACATGATTACGGGTGCTGCGCAGATGGACGGAGCGATTCTGGTGGTGAGCGCAGCGGACGGACCGATGCCGCAGACGCGGGAGCATATCCTTCTGGCGCGGCAGGTAAACGTGCCTTACGTGGTCGTGTTCCTGAACAAGGTGGACATGGTCGACGACGAGGAGTTGTTGGAGCTTGTGGAGTTGGAGGTACGGGAGTTGTTGAGCGAATACGACTTCCCAGGCGACGACACGCCGGTGATCCGCGGCAGCGCACTGAAAGCGATGGGAGCGGAGGGCGAGGGCGAGGCAGTGGAGTGCATCGGGGAGTTGATGGACGCGATTGACAGCTTCATCCCGGAGCCTGAGCGGGACGTGGACAAGCCGTTCCTGATGCCGGTGGAGGACGTGTTCTCGATCACGGGCCGCGGGACGGTAGCGACGGGCCGTATCGAGCGCGGGATCGTCAAGAAGGGCGAGGAAGTGGAGCTGGTGGGGATGGGCGCCGACCGCAAGACGGTGGTGACGGGTGTTGAGATGTTCCGCAAACTGCTGGACGAGGGTCGAGCCGGAGACAACGCGGGACTCCTGCTGCGCGGTGTGGGGAAAGAGGAGATCGAGCGAGGCCAGGTACTGGCGAAGCCGGGCTCGATCAAGCCTCACACGAAATTCAAGGGCGAAGTCTACGTGTTGACGAAGGAAGAGGGAGGCCGCCACACGCCGTTCTTCGATGGGTACCGGCCGCAGTTCTACTTCCGTACGACGGACGTGACGGGAGCGGCGAACCTACCGGAGGGTGTGGAGATGGTGATGCCGGGCGACAACGTGCAGATGGAAGTGGAGTTGATCACACCGATCGCGATGGACAGCCAGCTGAGGTTCGCCATCCGTGAGGGTGGACGCACGGTTGGGTCCGGTGTCGTGACGGAGATCGTGGAATAATGGCAGACAGAATTCGGATCAGGCTGAAGGCTTTCGATCATTGGATCGTGGACCAGACTGCGGGCGACATCGTGCGGACCGCCCAAAAGACGGGCGCCACGGTTCGTGGTCCGATTCCTCTGCCGACGAAACGGGAGCGATGGACGGTTCTCAAATCGCCCCACATCGACAAGAAAAGCCGAGAGCAGTTCGAACTCAGAACGCACAAGCGACTCATTGACATCGTAGATAGCCGCTCGCAGACCGTTGATGCGCTTACCAAGCTCGATCTACCTGCCGGTGTGGATGTCGAAATCAAGGTCGATTGACGGACAGGGTCGAATTAGCCAATAGGGTTGAGTGATGGCTGGATTAATCGGAAAAAAGATCGGAATGACCCGGATCTTCAGTGATGAAGGAGCCGCGGTTTCTGTGACGGTCGTGGAGGCGGGGCCATGCCCCGTGCTCCAGATCAAGAGCACGGAGACCGACGGTTACGCTGCCGTGCAGTTGGGTTTTGGTGCCCAGAAGGACAAGAGGGCAAACAAGTCCGAAAAGGGGCATGCCGCCAAGGCGGGTGTCGAAGTGGCTCCCCGTGTCGTTCGGGAATTCGAACTCTCAGAGGGTGATGAATATGAGCTCGGGCAAGCGATCACCGTGGACGTCTTCGAGGCTGGCGACAGCGTAAAAGTGACGGGAACCACCAAAGGGAAGGGCTTCCAGGGTGTGGTGAAGCGTTATGGCTTCGCGGGCCGTCCGGCTTCGCACGGGCACCCGATGTCGCGAATCCCCGGGTCGATCGGGCCGGGTACCGATCCGTCTCGCGTGATCAAGGGCAAGAAACTTCCTGGCCGGATGGGTGGGGTTCGTGCCACCCTCCCGAATGTGAAGGTCGTGAGAGTGGACCTGGAAAGGAATCTCCTGTTCATCAAGGGTGGGGTACCCGGGTCCAGAAACAGCTATCTGATGATCCAGAAATGACGCAGTTCAAAGCGCGGTATTACCAGAACGACGGGTCGGAAGGGAAGGCTCAGGCCCTCCCCGAATGGCTTTTCGATGGCGTCGTCCACGAGGACGTCCTACACCAGGTGATCAAGGCCTACTTGGCGAATCAGCGGCAGGGTACCGCCGCGGCCAAGTCCCGGGGTCAGGTCAAGGGCGGGGCCCGCAAGCCCTGGAGGCAGAAGGGGACCGGACGGGCCCGTGCAGGAACGATTCGCGCCGCGCAATTTACGGGTGGCGGCGTCGCGTTTCCGCCTATTCCGCATTCGTGGAGGGAGCGCGTCCCTCGAAAGGTCCGTGCCCTCGCCCGGCGATCCGCGTTCAATTCCAGAGCACAGGGAGATCGAGTGGTTGTGGTGGATTCGCTCGAGTTCGACGCTCCCAAGACCAAGAAGCTCGTTGAGATGCTTGGGGCGCTCGGGGCTGAAGGAAAGGCGCTTATCCTCACGGATGGCGCGAAGGAAAACGTCTACCTTTCGTCGCGGAACCTTGAGAGCGTCATAGTACGTCCGTTTGGAGAAGAATCCGCATACGACATCCTATGGGCCAACTTTCTCGTCATCGAAAAAGCTGCGCTAGAGGGTGCCGAGCCGTCCGCTGTGGACGAGGCCGCGATGGAGTCGCGGTCGCGAGGTGAGCCAGCGGTGCGGGCCCGGGAGAGGGCTGCCGAGGAGGAGCAGGCCGAGCGAAGGAAGGCTCGGCCGGGACACGGGGGCAAGTCCAGGAAGGTTTTGGAGGTTGAGGTCGGGGCCGAGATTCTTCCCGAGAGGAAGGTCGCCTCCGACGCCAAAGCCGGAGCCACAGCCAAGTCTAAAGCCAAACCCAAGGCTGAAACCAAGCCCAAAGCCAAGCCTAAGGCCGAAGCCAAGCCCGAGACCAAGAGCGACACAAAGGCAGAGGCGGCTCCTAAGGAGAAGAAGGCAAAGGCGGCACCCAAGAAGGTCCCGCCCACTGCCGTGTCCGGGAGTGAGTTGGATCTTTCAAGCATCAAGTTGCCCAACGTGGGTGACCTGGCGGCGTTCTTGACTCAGTTCGACGACGACTCCGATATCAAGACGCTGAAGGCGCGTGATTCACGTAAGACAGCCGCGGCCCACTACGATGCCCGCCTGGCGGAGCTTTCTGGTGCGCCCAAGGGCAAGAAGGGTTAGGGGGCGACCATGAACGACGTCTATGATGTGATCTACGCGCCCGTTGTAACCGAAAAGTCAGCACAGGCCATCGAAAACGAGAACATCTACACGTTCATCGTGGACCGAAAAGCCAACAAGATCGAGATATCGAGGGCAGTCGAGAGTATCTGGGATGTGAAGGTGAGCGACGTGCGCACGATGCGTTATAACGGCAAGGTGAAGCGGGCGCTGATGGGTCGGCTGTCCCGCAGCCCGAAGGTTGGTCGACGTCCAGCGTTCAAGAAGGCCATCGTCCAGTTGGCCGAAGGTGATCACATCGAGTTCTACGAGGTCGGATAAAACTGATGGCTATCAAGAAATTCAAACCGATGACACCCGGGACACGCTTCCGCTCTATCGTCGACAACTCGGACATTCTCACGAAAAAGGCNCCGGAGAGGTCGCTCCTAGAGGGGGCCTCGAAGTCCGGGGGTCGCAACCACCACGGTCGTGTTACTTCCCGTAGGCGCGGGGGTGGACACAAGCGACGGTACCGCCGTATCGACTTTCGCCGAGACAAGTTCGGCGTTCCCGGGAAGATTGCCGCGATCGAGTACGATCCGAATCGTAGCTCGAACATCGCCCTTGTCCACTATGCGGACGGCGAGAAGCGATACATTCTTCATCCCCGAGGACTNGAAGTCGGTACGTCCATCATATCAGGCCCGGATGCCGACATTCGGCTCGGCAACGCGCTTCCGCTGAAGAAAATCCCTCTCGGTACCATGGTGCACAACATCGANCTCAAGCCGGGTAAAGGGGGGCAGATGGCGCGCTCGGCCGGGGCTGGAGTGCAGGTGGTGGCAAAGGAAGGGAAGTATGTCGCTCTCCGCCTGCCTTCGACCGAGGTGCGGCAGGTGTTCGAGACCTGTCTGGCCACGATCGGACAGGTGGGCAACATCGAGCACAACCTCCAGAACCTCGGCAAGGCGGGAGCCAACCGTTGGCGCGGTCGTCGGCCGAAAGTCCGCGGGGTGGCGATGAACCCGGTAGACCATCCGCTTGGCGGAGGTGAAGGGCGGGCTTCAGGTGGCCGACCCCCGGTAACCCCGTGGGGCAAACGTGAGGGCAAGAAGACGAGGAATAGAAAGAAACAATCCAACAAGTACATCATCCGCGGGCGCAAACGGGGCAAGGCGACGCAATGATGACACGAGTCCCAACGGCTGAATGTCACGCCAGGTTGAGCGGAGGTCGATTCTATGCCGCGTAGTGTTAAGAAGGGTCCGTACCTCGACGACAAGCTGCTTGCCAAGGTCTACGGAATGAACTCCCGAAATGAAAGAGTGGTCATCAAGACCTGGGCGAGGGCGTGNACCATTTCGCCTGATTTCGTCGGGCATACGATCGCGGTGCACAACGGTAACAAGTTCATTCCCGTGTACATCACGGAGAACATGGTTGGCCACAAGCTNGGAGAGTTCTCCCCCACGCGGCTGTTCAGGGGCCATGGCGGGAAACTGTCCGACAAGCGGTCCAAGATAGTTTAGCGGGGAGAGTGGAGATGCAGGCCATAGCGATTGCCCGGCACGTGCGGATGAGTCCGCGGAAGGTCCGCTTGGTGGTGGACCAGATCCGCGGGAAGTCGGTCAACGATGCGTATGCGGTTCTTCAGTTTTCAANAAAAGCCGCCGCGGATCCGGTCGGGAAAACGCTCCGATCGGCGGTGGCGAATGCCCAGAATAGGGCGCAGGACTCGGGCGATGTCCTTGATGTCGATGATTTGCGGATAGCGACCGCGTNCGTCGATGAGGGACCGACCCACCGCCGATGGAGNGCCGCGGCCATGGGCCGAGCTGCTCCCCTTCGGAGGCGGACGAGCCATATCACCGTTGTCGTGGATACCAAGGAATAGCATGGGACAGAAAACACACCCGCTGGGATTTCGACTCGGGATCGTCAAAGATTGGAGGTCCCGTTGGTACGCTGATCGCGAGTTCCCCCGTATGCTCCAGGAGGACGAGAGGATCCGTACCTACCTGGAGCGGCGCTTGGCCCACGCGGCCTTGTCAAAGGTGGAGATCGAACAGAAACCGTCGAAGATCGTCGTGACCCTCTTCACCGCCCGCCCCGGTGTTGTGATCGGTAAGCGTGGCGCCGAGGTCGACAAACTGAGGGACGAGCTGGCGTTGGTCACCAATGCCGACATTTCGTTAAACGTCGAGGAAATTCGGCGTCCCGAGGTCGATGCCCGGCTGGTTGCGGAGAACGTGGCCCATCAATTACGGCAGCGTATCTCCTTTCGGCGAGCGATGAAACGGGCGGTNCAGTCCGCAATTCGCGGTGGAGCGGAGGGCATCAAGATTCAGTGCGCAGGACGGTTGGGAGGTGCGGAGATCGCGCGAAGGGAGGGATACAACGAGGGACGGGTTCCCTTGCATACGCTCCGCGCCGACATCGACTACGCGCAAATTCATGCCATGACGACGTACGGGATCGTGGGTGTGAAGTGCTGGATNTTCACAGGGGAAGTGGTCGAGGAACGCGGCGGCCGCACCTATTCCACCGGTGCGTGACGGAGAGCGATAGAGAATGTTAGCGCCCAAGAGAGTAAAACATCGCAAGACCCATAAGGGTCGGATGCGTGGGAAGGCCTATCGCGGTAATCGGGTCTCGTTTGGCGAATACGGGCTCCAGACGACGGAGTGCGGCTGGATCACGAACCGGCAGATTGAGTCTGCCCGTGTGGCGATGACTCGTCACATCAAACGAGGTGGAAAGGTGTGGATCCGGATTTTCCCGGACAAGCCGATCACTTCTAAGCCCGCCGAAACCCGTATGGGGAAGGGGAAGGGTAATCCCGAGGGGTGGGTGGCCGTGGTCAAACCCGGCCGGATGATGTTCGAGCTCGAAGGGGTACCCGAGGAGACGGCACGCCGGGCCATGCGGTTGGCGGCAGCCAAATTGCCCGTGGCCACGCAGTTCGTCGTCCGCGAGCGGCAACTCGGTTAGTGAGGAAACGATGAAGGCGGAAGATATTCGCGAGTGGGACAATGTCGAGATCCGGGCACGGCTCGGAGAGTTGAGGGAGGAAAGATTCCGCCTTCGCTTTCAGATGGGGACGATGCAACTCGAGAACCCCAAGATGCTTCAGCACATTCGGCGCGACGTNGCNCGCTTGAACACAATTCTTCGGGAGAGGGAGCTTTCCGAGAAGTCCACCGAGGCGGCTTTGCCGCCCGAGACGGAAGAATAGAGCGGAATAACCATGACAGAAGAAACGTCTGANAACGTCGACCAGGCTGAGGTGCCCGGGGAGGTGCCGGTCGAGGCGCCGGAAGCGCCCGATGAGGTGCCTGAGGATGCGCCCGTTTCGACGAAGGAGCCGGTGGCGCCCGAAGTGGACGGGACTCGCTTGCGTCGCAAGATCCGAACAGGAGTGGTGGTATCTGCCCAGAATGACAAGACTGTGACGGTCCTCGTAGAGCGCCAGTTTGCCCATCCGCTCTATACGAAGCAGGTCAAGAAGACGAAGAAGTATCGGGCGCATGATGAGACCAACGAGTACCAGACGGGTGATGTGGTTCGCATTGTCGAAACGCGCCCGCTGTCGAAGACGAAGCGGTGGCGGGTCATAGAACTGCTCGAGCGTTCTGAGTAACAGGATTAAGACGAGATGATTCAGCAGGAATCGATGCTCAAGATTGCCGATAACTCGGGAGCCAAGAGCGCATTGTGTATCCGCGTTCTGGGCGGCTCGAAGCGCCGATATGCGAGTGTCGGCGATGTGGTTGTCGTGACCGTCAAAGATGCCATTCCGAACTCGCCCGTAAAAAAGGGTGAGGTCGTCCAGGCCGTGATCGTGCGAACCGCCAAGGAGGTACGGCGCCGCGATGGGACCTATATCCGTTTCGACGACAACGCCGCGGTTCTGCTCACGCCCCAAGGAGAGCCGCGAGGAACGCGCATCTTTGGCCCGGTGGGCCGTGAACTTCGCGAAAAGCGTTATATGAAGATCGTTTCGTTGGCTCCGGAGGTTCTCTAATGGCCAGGAAGAGTCGGTCGAACATCGTCAAAGGAGATCGCGTGCGGGTCATCCGTGGCAACTTCCGTGACATGGAGGGGGCGGTTCTCAGCGTAATCCCCGCCAAGGAGCGCGTTGTTGTCGAAGGCGTGAACATGCGGAAACGTCATGAAAGGCCCAGCGAGGCGAACCCAGAGGGCGGTATTATCACGTTCGAGGCACCGATCCATGTATCCAACGTCATGCTCGTGGATGTGGCTGNGGGCCAGGCGAGTCGGGTTCGGGTCCGGCAAGAGGCTGACGGTGCCAAGGAGAGGATCGCAGTGAAGACCGGTAATCCGCTCCCGAAACCGCACGCGGGAGTGTAGATCGATGGAACCCAGACTACTGAGACATTACNAATCCTACGCACGGCCCCATCTGGCCGAACAGTTCCAGTGGGGCAACCCGAACCAGATTCCCAAAATCGAAAAAGTGGTCATGAACGTGGGTGTGGGCGAGGCGACCAAGAACGCCAAACTCCTTGCGGCCGTGGTCGGCGAATTGGGCGTGATCACGGGACAGAAGGCCCTGATAACGCGGGCGCGGAAGTCCGTTTCGAATTTCCACCTGCGTGAAGGCATGCCCATCGGAGCGTCGGTGACNCTCCGCAAGAGCCGGATGTACGAGTTCCTGGATCGCCTTGTGAGCGTTGCTATCCCTCGTGTTCGAGATTTCCGCGGATTGCGCACGCGCTCCTTCGACGGTCGCGGAAACTTCACCATGGGAGTTCGGGAGCAGATCATTTTTCCGGAGATCGACTTCGACAAGGTCGGAGAGATTCACGGCATGGACATCACCGTGGTGACGAGTACGGATAAAGACGATGTAGCGCTGGCTCTTCTCAGGGCGATGGGCTTCCCGTTCCGCGGGGAGATTCCGATCATCATCGAGCACACCGCCAACTAACACGGATAGGGGAAGTCGATGGCCAGGAAGGCTTTGATCGAAAGGAACAATCGCAAGCCCAAGTTTCCGGGGCGTCATCGCAATCGCTGTAACCGGTGCGGGCGCCCGCGTGCGTTCATCCGAAAATTTGGACTCTGCAGAATTTGTTTCCGCCAGAAGGCGCTTCAGGGTGAAATCCCTGGTGTCCGGAAGGCAAGCTGGTAAAGGATCGAATCGACCAATGATGACAGACCCCATCGCGGACATGCTCACTCGGATCCGGAATGCCGGATCCGCAGGGCACAAGTGGGCCGATATGCCGGTCTCGAAGCTGAAGACCAAAGTCGCCGACCTACTGAAGGACAACCACTTTATCTATGACTTCAAAGTCCTGGACGACGGCCGTTTCGGAGTGCTTCGAGTGTATTTGAAGTATCACGAGGAGGGGCCCGTCATCCGGCACCTGGAGCGGATTTCCCGTCCGGGCCGGAGACGTTATGTGGCCGTCGACAAGATTCCAAGGGTTCGTAATGGACTGGGGATGGCCATCCTCTCCACGTCGCAGGGCCTGATGTCTGATCGGGTGGCTCGTAAGCAGGGCGTTGGCGGTGAACTCATGGCCCTCGTCTGGTAAAACGGAATAGAGATAGCGGAATCGAGATAGAAGAGATGGCAGATGTCGCGGATTGGTAAACAGCCGATTGAAGTCCCGCAGGGGACTGATGTGACCGTGAACGGGCAAAACGTGCACGTAAAGGGTCCGAAGGGTGAACTCACGTTCGATGCCCACGCGGACATGACGGTGGCGTTGGAAGAGGGAGTGGTTACGGTGACGAGGCCGTCGGACGAACCCCAGCACCGGGCTCTACACGGTCTGACCCGAATGTTGGTCGCCAATATGATCGAGGGCGTGGTGACCGGGTTCAGCAAGACACTCGAGATTCAGGGCGTAGGGTATCGTGCCCTCAAAAAGGGGTCGGGCATCGAGTTAAATCTCGGCTTCTCGCACACGATCAATTATCCGGCTCCGGACGGTGTGAGCTTGGACCTACCGGACCAGACGACGATTGTCGTCACGGGGATGGACAAGCAGAAGGTGGGCCAGGCGGCCGCTGAGATCCGGGCGTTCCGTCCACCCGAGCCGTACAAGGGTAAGGGGATCCGGTACAAGGGCGAACATGTACGGCGTAAGGCCGGCAAGACCGCCGGCGCTTAAAGCTGGAGCTTTAGACGATGAGCAATAAGAAATCGGGTAAGACACGTGAGGATCACCGAAAAATCCGGCATTCCCGCGTCCGCAAGAAGATTTGGGGCACCGCGGGGCGACCGAGGCTCGTGGTTTTCCGATCGTTGAAGAATTTCGAGGGTCAGGTCATCAATGACGATGAGGGGCGGACGCTGGTGGGTCTGTCCACGCTTTGTGCCGATCTCGCCGACTTCAAGGCGGAAAGTCAAAACGCTGGTGTCGAGCGGGCTAGAGCCGCCGGCAAGCTCCTCGCTGATCGGGCTAAAGCAGTTGGGGTGGATACGGTCGTGTTCGATCGAGGCGGATACCAGTATCACGGCCGGGTGAAAGCCTTCGCAGAGGGCGCCCGGGAGGGAGGACTGAAGTTCTGATGGCCAGGGAGCAGAAACGCAAACAGGGTCGAGCTCGGGAATCCGAGTTTTTCGAGAACGTGATCCACATCAACCGGGTGGCCAAGGTGGTGAAGGGTGGCCGCAGGTTCTCCTTTACGGCGCTGGTGTCGGTCGGAGATCAGAAGGGTCGTGTCGGGATCGGGCTCGCCAAAGCAAATGAGGTCGCGGAGGCCATACGTAAGGCCTTCGAGAGGGCCAAGAGGGAATTCGTTGAGATTCCCGTGCAGGACGGGACCATTCCGCACGAGATCGTCGGGCGGTGGGGTGCCGGCCGTGTGATGCTTCGTCCGGCCGCGCCCGGTACGGGGGTGATCGCGGGCGGTCCGGTCCGGTCGGTGCTCGAGGCCGTAGGGATCAAGGACATCCTTACCAAGAGCCTGGGCAGCAACAACCCGATCAATGTGGTCCGGGCCACGATGGAGGGCCTCACGAGCCTGGTCACCGCCGAGCAAGTTGCCCGGGAACGTGGTGTGCCCGTGGAGGTTATTCTGGGGATGGACAACAATGCCTAAGAAGCTCGCCATCACGCAGGTCCGCAGTGGCGTGGGCAGGAAGTTCAAACATCGCCGTACGCTGAAGGCGCTCGGATTCAAGAAACACCAGCAGACGGTGGTTCATGACGACAGCCCGACGATTCGCGGCATGTTACGGCAAGTCCACTACCTCGTTCAAGTTCATGAGGTGAAGTAATGGCTGAGTTACACGACCTACGTCCGGCTGCCGGCTCTCATCAGAGATCCAAGCGTAAGGGTAGAGGTCCCGGTTCGGGAAAAGGCAAGACCGCTGGAAGCGGTGAGAACGGTCAAAAATCTCGCAGTGGTGGCTCGGTGCGGCCCGGCTTCGAGGGCGGGCAAATGCCTCTGCAACGCCGCATTCCAAAGCGCGGCTTCACGCCCCGTAAGCGAAAGATTTTCCAGATTGTCAACGTGGGAGACCTGGCCCGTGTGGAGGGCTCCACCGTCAACGCTCAAACGTTGAAGGACGCGGGCTTGATCCGCTCCGTCCAGGGCCTGGTCAAAGTGCTCGCGATGGGAGATTTGAGCCAGGCGTACTCTGTCGAGGCGCATAAGTTCAGTGGGGGCGCGGTGGCCAAGATCGAGGCGGCGGGCGGGAGCGTCACCACGGTCGGTCCGGCGGTGGCAAAGGCGGAGCCAGAGGTAGCCGTTAAGCCTGAGACAGCGGCCGAGCCCGAGGTAGCCGTTGAGCCTGAGGCAGCGGCCGAGCCAGAGGTAGTTGCTGAGCCTGAGGCAGCGGCTGAACCCGAGGCTGAGACCGAGACTGAGGATGAGACGGAGATAGCGGCTGAGCCTGAACCAGAAGCTGAGTCGGAGGAAGAAACGGAGAACAATGGCTAACCCGATCCCGAATTTGTTCCGGGTTCCGGAGCTCAAAGAGAAGATTCTCTTTACTCTGGGTATTCTCCTCATCTATCGGTTTGGTGCGCACATCACCGTACCTGGCGTCAATGTGGTCATCCTACGAGAGCAGTTCGGAGCGCTCTCCGGCGGGATCTTGGGCATCTACGACATGTTCGTGGGCGGTGGCCTGAGCCGGGCCACAATCTTGGCCCTCGGGATCATGCCGTATATCTCGGCCAGCATCATGTTCCAATTGCTGTCAGCTGTCTTCCCGACGGTGGAAAAACTGCAGAAGGAGGGTGAAGACGGTCGGGCGAAACTGACTCAGTGGACCCGCTACACGACTGTAGTCCTGAGTGTTATTCAGGGCTTCAGCTACGCCGCCTTCCTCACCAGCACAGGGGCGATTGAGGATCCGGGCTTCATCTTCAATCTGACGACGACGGTGATCCTCACGGTAGGCGCGATCTTCGTGATGTGGCTTGGTGAGCAGATCACCGAGCGAGGGATCGGCAACGGCATGTCGCTCCTGATCTTCTTCTCCATCATTGAAACTTTTCCGCAGGCCGTCGCGCGGACGTATGAGTCGCTCACTGCAGGACAGATTACGATCTTCGCGATGGTTATGCTGGTCGTCGTTCTGGTGGCGATTACGGCGGCTGTGGTAGCGTTGACGATGGGCGCCCGGAAGATTCCCGTGCAGATTCCCCGCAAAGTGGTAGGACGTGGGCGTATCCGTGAAGGACAGAAGAGCTTCGTTCCCCTTCGCGTCAACTCCTCGGGTGTCATGCCGATTATTTTTGCGCAGTCGTTCATCGTGGTACCGGGGACAATTGCGCAGCTCACGGGCGAAAGATTCCCGATTCTCGTTGAAGTTGCGCGAATCTTTGAGCCCGGATGGGTCTACTACATCACATACGGTTTGCTAATCGTCTTCTTCACCTACTTCTACACGGCCATCATTTTCAACCCGGTCGATCTGGCTGAGAACCTGAAGAAGCAAGGTGCGTTCATCCCGGGTGTGAAGCCTGGGGCCCGGACGGCGGAATACATCGATCGGGTCTTGACCCGCGTCACACTTCCGGGGTCGATCTATCTCGCGCTTGTTGCTTTGGTGCCTTTCGGGGTCTGGAGCCTCTTCAACATCCAGACGTTCTTCTTCGGAGGTACGGGCCTGCTGATCGTCGTGGGCGTGGGGCTCGATACGGTCCAGCAAGCTCAGCAACACCTCTTACTGCGCCACTATGACGGGTTCATGAAGAAGGGCCGCGTGAAAATGCGCGGTCGGTCTCGCTACGTATAATCCGTGGACGAGGAGAGGACTTGGCCATGTACCTGATCCTGTTGGGCCCTCCCGGCGTCGGTAAGGGCACGCAAGGAGTACTGCTTGCGGATGCGACGGGATGGGAGAGGGTGGTTACGGGGGATCTTCTGCGTACTGCGAAGGATGCCGGTACCCCCTTGGGAACCCAAGCTCAACAGTACATGACCGCTGGGAATCTCGTGCCCGATCATCTCATCATCAAAATGGTCGAGGAAAAGCTGAGCACTTTGTCCGCCGGGACTGGCGTGATCTTCGACGGCTTTCCGAGGACCGAGGCACAGGCATCGGCCTTCGCCATGATGCTGGAGGCTCTCGGTCGCACCATCGACACGGTCGTCGTTCTCGAGGCAGACGACGAAGTGCTCTCTGAGAGAATNTCCGGTCGCCGTTCTTGCCGCTCCTGTGGGGTTGTCTACAATACCGTCCTCGCTCCGCCCAAGAAGGACGGTGTGTGTGACGTCGATGGGACTCCGCTCTTCCACCGTGCAGATGATCACGCAGACACGGTTCAGAACCGGTTGAACGTGTACCGCCGAGAGACTGAGCCCCTGATCGAGTACTACGACGGGAGCAAGGCCGTCGTGCATCGCGTACCGAGCCAAGAGGGGCCGGACGAGGTACAGAGTAAGGTCCGTGAGGCTTTGGGAGTGGGGGAATAGTGATCCACCTCAAGAGTCCCGNAGAGATCGACGTGATCGCTCGAGGTGGTGCCATCATCGCCGATTTCCTGGTTGAAGTTCGTCCACGGATTCAACCGGGTATTTCCACGCTGCAAGTNGATAGCTTCGCGGACGAGTTTATCCGTTCNCATGCCGGTGCACTGCCCGCGTTCAAAGGCCTGTATGGCTTTCCAGGAAGTGTCTGTACCTCATTGAATGAGGAGGTCGTCCACGGTATTCCCAAGGCTGACCGGGTCCTGGAAGACGGCGACATCATCTCGATCGACGTGGGGGTAAAGTTGGACGGTTGGTGCTCCGACTCTGCCTGGACCTTCCCGGTCGGTGAGATCGACGAGAANACGCGGCACCTCCTGGAGGTGACGGAGGATGCGCTCGACCGAGCGGTGTCCGCCACGGTTCTCNCGGGTTTTGTCGGTGACATCGGTGCTGCCGTGGTGACCAGGGTCGAGGGAACGGGTCTGAGCATTATCAGGGATCTGGTAGGCCACGGCGTGGGTCGCGAGGTGCATGAAGAACCGCAGGTGCCGAACTTTGGTCGAGCCGGTACGGGACCGGCTCTTCNGGANGGCATTGTGGTTGCGATCGAGCCGATGTTGTCCTGCGGAACGTTCGAGATTCAGGTGCTCGGCGATCGCTGGACCGTGGTTACAAAGGACGGAACTCCGACGGCCCACTTCGAGCACACAGTGGCCGTGACAGCGGCCGGCCCCCGAGTCCTCACGGCAGCGCCGGCCGAGGCTCCGGCGTGAGAACCTCGGATCGTTCGGGCCGTGCCTTGAGGGTGATTAGTTGTTCCACTATCATTGTATGCTCTGCCACAAACATACGTCAGGGTGCTGAAAATGAAGGTGCGTAGTAGCGTCAAACGGATGTGTGAACACTGCAAAATCGTCCGTCGGCGGGGAGTCGTACGGGTTATCTGTAGTCGTAATCCCAGGCATAAACAACGCCAGGGATAAACTGAGAAGAAGGACGGATGGCACGAATCGCGGGTGTGGATCTTCCGAAGGNAAAACGGATNGAGGTCGCTTTGACCTACCTATACGGTATCGGTCTGTCCCGTTCGCGAGTGATCCTCGAGAACACCGGAGTAGATCCCAGTCGGCGTGCGGTCGATCTCACTGATGACGACGTGAACAAGCTGCGCCAGGAGATCGAGGGTAACTACAAAGTCGAGGGCGCCTTGCGCACCGAAGTCTCCATGAATATCAAGCGCCTCATGGACGTCGGTTGCTACCGGGGCCTACGGCATCGGCGCGGACTTCCGGTGCGGGGGCAGCGAACCCACACGAATGCTCGGACCCACAAGGGTCAAAGACGTGCAATAGCCGGGAAGAAGATNGCCCCGAAGAAGTAGGCGAGGCCCGGATAGGCGAGGCTTGAATAGCTAGTGAGGATGGTACTGAGTGTCCGATGAGAAAACGCCGCGTANGCGGAGCAAGAAAGTCGTCGAGGCGGAAGGCGTCGCGCACATCAAGGCGACGTTCAACAACACGCTGATCACAATCGCCGATAAGGCTGGAAATACGGTCGTTTGGGGCAGCTCTGGAAAGGCCGGTTTCAAGGGCTCCAAGAAGTCGACACCGTTTGCCGCGACGGTGGCGGCGGAGCAATGTGGCCGGGAGGCCGTTGCCCTGGGTGTCAGGCGGGTCGATGTACNCGTTCAAGGACCTGGCTCGGGGCGGGAGTCGGCCATTTCAGCCCTGGCGGCCGCAGGAATCCAGATCAAATCAATCCAGGACGTAACGCCGCTTCCTCATAACGGATGCCGCCCCCCCAAGAAGCGCAGGGTCTAAACAGTATGGCACGACACACCGGAGCAGTTTGTCGACTCTGCCGCCGCGAGGGGCAGAAGCTCTTCTTGAAGGGACAGAAGTGCTACACGGAGAAGTGCGGCATCGAACGTCGCGCTTACCCGCCGGGTCAGCACGGTCCCGCGCACGCGCGCAGGCGCAAGCAATCCGACTACGCCGTCCAGCTTCGTGAGAAACAGAAGGTGAAGAGGATNTACGGACTGCATGAAAGGCAGTTCCGCACGCTGTTCGAGCGGGCGAACGCGCGGGATGGAATCACCGGAGAGAACATGCTCATCTCCCTGGAGGTCCGGCTGGACAACGTGATTTTCAGGATGGGTTTCGCACCGAGTCGCAGCGCNGCCCGGCAACTGGTCCGGCACCGCCACGTGGAGGTCAACGGGCGGGTCGTGGACGTACCGTCATTTCAGGTGGGTCATGGGGACGAGGTGGCCCTCAAATCCAAGTCCAAGGACCTGGCCACGGTGCAGGGGAGCCTCGAGGCTCGAACTCGCCCGTCCTTGGTGGAATGGCTCGCTCTGGATGAGAAAAACCGTGTCGGNCGCATGACCCGCCAGCCGACGCGCCAGGATATCCCCTTGGCCGTCCAAGAACAGCTCATCGTGGAGCTCTACTCGAAGTAATGGAGACTTCAGTGCAGATCGATTTAACCGGTTTGGTACTGCCCGAGCGTATTGAGGTCTCTGAGGCCTCAGAAGATGGNAGCCGTGCGGAATTTGTGATCGAGCCTCTTGAGCGCGGTTTTGGCCATACGCTCGGAAACTCGGTGAGGCGCGTTCTTCTCTCGTCCCTCCGCGGAGCCGCGGTTTGGGCATTCCGCGTCGACGGTGTTGTGCATGAGCACCAGACGATCGAGGGCGTGGTCGAGGACGTGCATCAGGTCATTCAGAATCTCAAGTCGCTCGTCATCACTTTGGACGACGATGTCCCCGAGGCGACGCTCACCATCCGCGTGGATAAACCGGGCCCGGTCACCGCCGGTGATGTCGGTCCGGTGAGTGGCGTGACGATACACGATCCTGACCATCACTTGATGACGGTTCAGGGGAAGCAAAAACTCAACATCGAATTGTACGTTCGGAANGGACGGGGTTTCGTCCTTGCCGAGCAGCATGAGTTGCTGCGGGGAGCTCCCGTGGACATGGTGCGGATCGACGCGATCTACAATCCGGTCCGGCGTGCCAATTTCTCGGTGGAGGAAACGCGGGTCGGGCAGCGTACGGACTTCGATCGGCTCACGCTATTGGTCGAGACAGACGGGTCTGTGGATGCGGAGTCCGCGGTTCACTATGCGGCCGCGTTGGTTCGTAAACATTTCGAGTTCATGTTGTACTTCGGAGAGGGTGGGGTGCCGCAGGTGACCGTTCCGGGCGCAGTTGAAGTGCCGGAACAGCTGCGCGACTTGTTCGAGCGCTCCATCGAGGACCTCGCCGAACTGAGCGTCCGATCCCGAAACTCTCTTCAAAAGGAAAACATCCAGACGCTGGGCGACCTCGTTCAGCGTACGGAAGAAGAGATGCTCGGGATCGAGAATTTCGGAAAGAAATCGCTCACCGAGATCGCTGCCTTCCTCGACGAGCACGAGCTGAATTTCGGAATGCGTCTCAAGTCTGGCGACGAGGGCCAACTGTTTCTCGTCGAAGAAGATGAGGTGCAATCCGTAGAGACGAGCGAGGAGTAAGGTTCGAGCATGAGGCACCGCAAGAAGGGCCGGGCCCTTTCCCGGACCGCGAGCCACAAGAAGGCCACGATGCGCAACATGGCCACGTCTCTCTTTCTCCACGAACGGATCGAGACTACGACGGCCAAAGCGAAGGAATTGCGTCCGTTCGCGGAGCGTCTGATTACGCTCGGCAAACGAGGGGATCTCCACGCACGCCGGCTTGCGGGCCGGTTGATCGCGGACCGCCAGGTTCTCGGCAAACTGTTCGACGATATCGGGCCGCGTTTCACAGAGCGGCCCGGAGGTTACACTCGCATTCTCAAGTTGGGAAATCGCCGCGGAGACGCCGCGGAGATGGCGCTGATCGAGTTGGTCGATTAGACTGCCCAGATCCTGAGTAACAAGCACAGATCACGACTGGGAGCAGGGCTACATATGGCATCGTTCGGATCCCGTAGAGGTGAGGCTGGNTCTCTCACCGTGTACTTGATGGTTGGAGCGTTTCTTGTCGCGGGAGGCTTCTTCGTTTGGTTGTCCATACAGGCCGCGCCGGTGGAAGTTGCGGTGGTGGAAGGGGATGAGGAGAGCATGGCGACGGTAGCGACGGTGGTGGACATAAGCGACTTTGGAATGAATCCGATGGCACACGCGGCTACGGTCATCGAACTGCGCCGCTTGGGGGTGGTGAACACCATGCCAGAAAGTAGTCAGACCTTTTTTGTCGGGGTTCCCGGCGATTACCTGGTCAAGATGTTGCCCGAGGTCGCCGTAATCGGCGGGGACCTCGAGTACGGTGCGACGGTTTCAGTGACAGGAACGGTCTACGCCATGACGGATAGTGCGAAGGATGCATGGATGGCCAGCGGTGGCCTCGCGGAGGGTGATCGGATCCTTGCCGACTTCGCAGAGTCCTTCATCGAGGTCCGGGCAGTGAGCGTTACCGCCCCGGCCCAGCCCGATCCCTGACCGACTCCGCAAGAGAAAGAATATGGCCCGAGTATGTCATGTGTGTGGCAAGAGACCGGCCACCGGAAATAACGTCAGTCACGCCCACAACAAGACGCGGCGTCGCTGGCTGCCGAATCTTCAGACGGTGAAGATCATTACGGCCGAAGGAGTCCGGCGTCGCGTGCGTGTATGTACGACTTGCATCAAGGGTGGGAAAATCGCGAAGGCGCCGCCGGTGACGGTGGTCGAGGCGTAAGCCCCCTGATAGGCCGAACCCTCGTTGTTACGAGGGCGGCGGCCCAGGCCGCTGGACTGGTCGACGCCTTGGAGGCCCTGGGGGCCAAGGTCGTTCGTCTTCCGGCGATCAAAATCGAGCCCCCCATGGACCAACGGGCGCTCCATCACGCTGTTCAGAACACCGCGGAGTACGACTGGGTGATCTTTACGTCGGCCAACGGTGTCGACTTCTTCAGAACAGCGGCGGAGGCCGTGGGGGTCGATGTGAAAGGCGTGCTCGCGTCGACCCGTCTGTCCTGCGTAGGGCCCGCCACGGCGAACACCCTCGAGGCCCTGGGGCTCACGGTGGAAGTAGTGCCCGAGACCCATAGGGCCGAAGCGGTTGTTGATGCGCTCGCGGCCCATCAATCGCTTCTCGGAAAGCGTGTCTTGATCCCGACGGTTGCCGAGGCCAGGCCCGTCCTACGGGACGGTTTGCAGGAGCTGGGTGCCGAGGTGGACGCCGTGACGGCGTATCGAACCGTTTCCGTCGAAAATCCAGACCCGGGTGCCTTGGACCAGATCGGACAGGGGGTGGATCTGGTGACGTTTACCTCACCGTCCGCGGTGCGGGGCTTTCATCGTTTGGTGGACGGGGAAGTCGTCGCAGACGCTGGTGTGATCGGGCCGGTGACGGCCGACGCCGCCCGCGATTTGGGGTATCGGGTTGCGGCAGAGGCCGATCCGTTCACAATTTCGGGGTTGGTGGAGGCGATCTCGAGTCACTTTAAGGGAGCAAGACATGCGTGAGGTGGCCGCTTCCGACCTTCAGGTGGCAGACGCTCCGGGCGAGGATCCGCCCCTGAAAACGATTCTAGACCCCGTTATTCTCCGATTCGCCGTCCTCGCCTATTTGGTCATTTTGCCCGTAGGCCATCTTGTCGCACGGCTACTTATCTTGCTGCATCTCTTGGTGCGTCTCGATCTTGAAGCCTCTTCGGCACACTACTCCCAGACCGGGCTAGGCCCGGCATGAGCCCCGAGTCACCAATGGCCGACACTGCTTCGAACGACGCCTTGGACCACTTCCGCTCGGGCGACCTGACCGTGGGCGTGGTCGGCCTCGGTTACGTAGGACTACCGTTGTCGGTCGAGATTGCACGCGCGGGCCTGTGTGCCGTGGGTTTCGACATCAATCCCGAGGTCGTGGAT
This sequence comes from Gemmatimonadota bacterium, assembly GCA_002712565.1. The sequence goes on from PAUA01000023.1 coordinate 20,907, forward strand.
GGCATCAACTGCGGAGCCAGCCACATCAAGGACGTCACGCACGTAGAGTTGACCGAGGCTCTGGCTGCGGGACGGCTGGAGGCCACCACCGACATGGCCCGGCTCGCCGAGTGTGACGCCATATCGATTTCGGTGCCGACCCCGCTGTCGAAAACGCGGGATCCGGACGTCTCCTTTGTGATCGCCGCGTCCGAGGCCGTGGCAGCCGCGTTGCGCCCTGGGCAACTCGTGGTTCTGGAGTCGACCACTTATCCGGGCACGACCCGCGAGGTACTCCTACCCGCCCTGGAGGGCACTGGGCTGAAAGTAGGTAAGGACTTCTTCCTGTGCTTCTCTCCCGAGCGGGTGGATCCCGGAAACCAAGAATGGAAGACGAAAAACACCCCGAAGGTTATCGGAGGAGTGACGCCGGCCTGTACGGAGGTGGGGCAGGCGGTCTACGAACGCTTCATCGACACGATGGTGGCGGTCTCGTCCACNGAGGCGGCGGAGATGGTCAAGATCCTGGAGAATACCTTCCGGGCAGTGAATATCGCCCTCGTCAACGAAGTGGCGCTCATCGCCGACCGNCTCGACGTGGACGTGTGGGAGGTCATCGAGGCCGCGNGCACGAAACCCTTCGGCTTCATGAAGTTCACACCCGGACCNGGGCTCGGAGGNCACTGCATCCCCGTCGATCCCCACTATCTGGCGTGGAAGATGCGTACGCTCAACTACCGGACCCGTTTCATCGAGCTGGCCTCGGAGATCAACGCCGAGATGCCCGAGTTCGTGGTGGGGAAAGTTCGGNCCGCCTTGAACGCCCGCCAGAAGGCCGTGAGCGGCGCCCGCATCNTCGTGCTCGGTGTCNCGTACAAACGGGACGTCGACGACGTCAGGGAATCGCCGGCCTTGGACATCATNNGGCTTCTTGCCGCCGATGGCGCCCACGTGGAGTACCACGATCCGTTCGTGCCGGAGTTGGCCGAGGACGGAGCGCANATGTCTTCGGTCGCCCTGACGGATCAAGCCCTCGCCGAGGCCGACGCAGTGGTGATCGTCACGGACCACACGGACATCGACTACGCACGCGTGCTTGAGCAGGCGGCCGTGCTGGTGGATGCNCGTCACGTCGTGGCGGCTCTTCTGGATGGGAGCNGCTCACAGGTCGACAGGCGTGGCTCACGGACGGGAGCGTGGATCGTGAAGGGTGGGGGCCATGAGGTGGCCGCCGGAGACCCTGAAGTAGACCCTCAACAAGACCGCACATGACCCGGTTGGATGACCTCGCCAGGATCCAAGAAGCGATCATGGCCGCCGCNGACGCGATCCAGCCGTTCACGCCGGGTGATATCGAGTTCGAGGTGAAGACGGAACGGGGAGACCCGCTGACCGCGGCCGACACAGCGGCGGATCGCGTACTCCGCGACGTGCTCCCCACCAAGGGCGAGGGTTGGCTTTCGGAGGAGTCGATCGACGACCCCGTCCGTCTCGGGTGCCGGCGGGTCTGGGTGGTGGACCCCATCGACGGGACCC
>PAUA01000024.1 GCA_002712565.1 Gemmatimonadota bacterium
CCAAGGGTCGTCCTACGAGAAGTTCGAAGTTCACCGAGCAACCTTCTTGTGGTAAGGTTCGTTCTTGACGATGGTGCCGGCCCGATACAGTTGCTCAGCCAGCACGAGCCGGGCCATCTCATGCGGTAGCGTGCCCTCGGAAAGAGACCATTGTTTGTCGGCTCGGTCCAGAATACCGGTGCCGAGGCCGAACGCTCCGCCAATGACGAAACACACCTCGGCGGTGGAATGGAGGGCATGATCTTGGAGATATCCGGCCAAATCCGGCGAACTCATGCCTCGGCCCGTCCGCGTGAGCGCGACGATCTGGGCGCGCTCCGGAAGTCGCGCCATAAGCAGCGCCTCTTCCGCCGCGATGGTACGATCCGCGTGAGCTTTCGCACCCCTCGCCCCGCCCGATGCTACCTCGATCACCTTGAACTTCCAATACCGTTCCACCCGCGTCTCGTATTCGAGTATGGCATCCTTCATGGGAGCGCTGGCCCGGCCGACAACGATGGCCGTGATCTTCATGCGATCACATCCGAAAGGCCATTGCCTCTTGCGAGGCTCTTCCCTTCTATGGCCTGTCGTATGAGCGCCATGACGGCGTCCTGTCCGAAATCCCACGCCACCTGAAGACACAACACATACGTCCTCGGTAGTTCCTGCGAAAACGTCCTCAGCTTTACGGCATCCTTCTCCGTGGTGACCACCGATCTTCCAGCTGCCCGATTCACGATCCGCCAAACGTCTTTGTGCGAAAACGGATGGTGATCCGGGAAGGCCATGCACTCTACCACGCCGCTGGCCCTAGAGCGAACCATCTCATGGAACCCGTCGGGTTCCGCGATGCTGGACACGGCCAGGAGATCTCCGGCCGGCGGTCCGTCGTGTGCTTCGACGTGTGGATCGCCTTCCAACTCGGTCCAAACGCCCCCCACGAGATGGATCTGCCCCAACACGGCCTCGGGCGCCTCACCGATCGCCAGGCGCCCCAGAGCAGACGCCACTTCCTGGGTTGCGACCTTCCGGGTGATGACGATGGCATCGGCGCGTGACAGGGCGTTCAGTGGCTCCCGAAAACGCCCCCGAGGAAGCATGGGGCCTTCGGTACTCTGCTCTGCCGCCAGAAGCACGATGTCTACGTCTCTTTTCGCTGCGCGATGTTGAAAGCCGTCGTCCAGGACCGCCACATTGGCCTCCTCCCTCGCCGCCTGTGCAACACCTTCAATCTTGGACTTATGGACCACGACTGGTACGCCTGGGTTCCGGATCTTGTAGAGCAGGACTTCGTCCGAGCCATAACCCCGTGTGACAAGCGCGGGCCGGTGTCCCAGGCTGGTGAGGCGAGTCATGAGCCACGACGCAAAAGGTGTCTTTCCGGTTCCGCCGACCGCGAGATTGCCGACCGAAATGATGGGAATCCGGCTCTCGAATTGGGAAAGGATCCCGAGATCATAACATCGATTCCGTAGCGCGACGGCCCCCCGGTAAAACAACTCCGTGGGGAGCAAAAGGCCGATGGCGAGTCGCCCCAGAGGGCCGCTCTGTCCATCCCACGATCGCCTGAGCCACACGCGGAGACTTCTCACGAAGGATCGGTATCGCCCAACGCGTCCAAGGACCCGACATTCACACCCTGGCTCAGCGGCTCGGCGTTTCCACCCTGGCTCAGCCGCTCGGTTCCTACGCCCTGGGTCAAGGACGCTGTGTCTCCAACTTGGCCAGACAGGTCGCCCAGGGTCTGTTGGAGCGACGCGGCCACCTCGTCGATGCCGACCCGGTCCATGTTTCTTGGAACGAAAGTCGGGAGACCGTAGGCGACCCGCACCGTGGAAAAGGGCTTGGGCACGAGGAGCCCATCCCAACTTCGGATTCGCCAAGCTGAAGTGATGCCGACGCCCACGGGGACGAGTGGAAATCCGGTCACACGTGCGACAGTCAACGCGCCGAGCTTCAATTCGCGGTTGGGGCCTCGGGGGCCGTCGGGCGTAATGGCGAGATCCCTTCCCGTACGAGCGGCTCTGATAAGTCCTTTCAGACCGCGTACCCCGCCGCGCGTGCTCGAGCCCCGTACCGTCCCAAAACCGAAATGATGGATGAGCCGTGCAACGTAATCTCCGTCTCGATGTTCACTGACGAGCACCACGGTACTCTGGTGGCGATGAGCGTGGATTAAGGGCAACAGTCGTCCATGCCAGAAGACGAAGATGACAGGAGNACCTTCTTTCCCAAGCCTCGNGAGGACNTGGTGCCCGGTCNTCTCGACGTGCAGGGTCCGNAACAGAGCCTCTAGTACATATCGACCCGTGNGACTCAAACAAGCTGATCCNATCCTGTCCAACACGGCGGATCTCATNCTGGTAAACGCGGCCCCCACGCGTCCTTCAGAAGATCTTCTGCCAGCCCGGCNACACGCATGGATGCTCCAGGTTCCCCGAGCGAAGCNCGTACGGAGAGCAGNCCGCTGATCATGTCGGTTCGCTCAGTGCAGTCGGGCTCGAGCAGTCTCAGAATAAGTTCGGCGAGGCGGTCGGGGGTTGCCTGATTCTGGAGGATCTCGGGTACGACGTCTCGTCCAGCGATCAAGTTTGGCAAGGAGATGCGATCCACTTGTAGGAGCCCCCGTGCCACCGCATATGTGATCGGATGTGTTCTGTACACCGCCACGCATGGCGTACCCTCGAGAGCCGCCTCGAGGGTTGAAGTGCCAGATTTCACAAGTGCCACCGCCGAATGAGCGAGGAGGCTTCGAGCGTCATCGACCACTGGNACGGCGAGGGCCCGGAAAGCCGAGGGGGAAATCGATGAAGCGCACGCAAGTACAAGCTGTACTTCNGGGCTTCGGTCCTCAACGCGGTGACCCGCCTCGAGGAAAATGGACAGGTGACGGCGCAATTCCTGAGGCCTAGATCCCGGGAGGAGCGCCAGAATAGGGCGTTGGGCATCGAGACCCCACTTACGGCAAAACGCGCGTCGGTCTGGCTCCGCCGCGGACGTCTCCAGGAGCGGATGCCCCACGAAGGTGGCGTTCGCTCCGGCCCGTACCAGGGCCTCCNCCTCGAANGGNAAAATCAATGCCAACCGGTTGGTGTATGTGGCCAGTTTCCTTACGCGGNNGGCGCCCCAGGCCCAGACCTTCGGCGCGATATAGTAGAGGACCGGCANCCCACGNCGGTGGGCGGCTTTGGCGATCCGAAGGTTGAATCCGGAATAGTCGACNGGAATCACGAGGTCGACGTCTCCNCTGTCCAGGAGGGAGACGAGCCGNTGGGATAAGCGGTANAAAAACGGGAGCCGCGGGATGACCTCGGCGAGCCCCATCACTGCCAACCCGTCGAGNTCGGCATACAACTCCACACCCTNGTTTTTCATTCTCTNGCCGCCGATGCCGAGGAATCGNCTCCTCGGCCACCGAGCCTTCAGGGCTGCGACAACACGTGCGGCATGCTCGTCACCGGAGGCCTCGCCGGCGAGTACCATGATGGTCGGTTCNGGCCCTGACTGGTCAGAATCCGACACCTAAATACCACATCGCGGCAATGAGCATGATAAGAAGGATCGTGAGCCGTCGGGGAGACCAGCCCGCCTTCTTATCGATCCATTGCTTCTTCCGCTCTCGGCGGAGACGTATCAGCGACATGGCCCTCCTTTCCGTGGCGGTGTCCCACCGCAGCCGCTCACGTGGTGAACCACGTCACGTAGTGACCCCACGCTCGCTGGAGCGAATGAACGCCAAGAGGTGCCGTACCTCAGGGATTTGGTGCACCTGGTCTTCAGCCAGNTCCAAGGCNCGAGTTAGCGTAAGTTTAGATTGGAANAGGACTTGATAGGTTTTCTTCAAGGNTCGCTTNACGTCGTCGGANATTCCCCGTCTCTCCAATCCGACCGTGTTGATTCCGTAAAGTTTGACAGGGTTGCCGGCCACTTTGAGGTAAGGCGGTATGTCCTGCGGCACTCGTGATCCGCCCCCACAGAAAGAATGGGCTCCGATACGCACATGCTGATGGATCGCCGTCAGGCCTCCGACACTGGCCCAGTCTTCGATCACCACGTGGCCGGCCATGTTGACTGCGTTCGAGAGAACGACGTGGTTCCCGATTTCGCAATCATGCGCCACGTGCGTATACGCCATGATCAGGCAGTCACTCCCGACGACCGTTTGGCCCGAGGCCCGCGTTCCACGATTGAGTGTGGCGTACTCACGCACCACCGTGCGGTCGCCCACGAACAGATGGGAGGGTTCACCTTCGTACTTGAGATCCTGAGGATCACCTCCGATGACGGCGCCCTTCGCGATCTGGCACTGCTCGCCCAGCGTCGTATCCCGCTCCACAAGTACATGTGGCCCAAGCACCGTGCCTCGTCCGACCACAACCCCGGGTCCGATGATCGAGTACGGGCCAANTGCCACACCCGGAGCCACATTCGCGCGGGGATCGATAATCGCCGTGGGGTGGACGAGGGCCTCGACCTCCCCTCCCGCATTCCANGGACTGGTGTTCATCGATCGACAATCCCCGCCATCATGTCCGCCTCGGCGACTAGTTCCCCGTCCACCTTTCCGACACCTCGAAGCTTGCACACGTTCCGGCGGAACTGGACCATNTCGACTTCGAAGACGAGCTGATCTCCGGGAATGACCGGTTTCCGCCACTTCACGTTATCCACGGACATTAAATACACGATCTTGTTTTCGGGGTCGGGCACCATGTCCATCAGGAGAAGCCCGCCCGCCTGGGCCATGGCCTCGATGATAAGGACTCCGGGCATGACCGGATGGCCCGGGAAATGGCCTTGAAAGTAGGGTTCGCTGATCGTGACGTTCTTGAGTCCCACGATCCTCTTCTGGGACTCGAACTCCACGACCCGATCCACCAGAAGGAACGGATACCGGTGCGGAAGGTGCTCCATGATCCGGTCGACCTCGATGGGAAGGTCGTGAGAATCTGTTTGGGCGTGCTTCAAGAGACTCCTCGCGAGTTTGATGTTCCCCTCATGACTCGGGCGCTCGGAAACAATGTGCCCCCGCACGTGCCGACCGATCAATGCCAGATCTCCGATCAGATCCCCGATCTTATGCCTGACGAACTCGTTCTCGAACCGAAGGCTGCCGTTCAACACTCCATCGTCGTCGAGAACGACAGTGTTCTCGAGAGATGTCCCCTGAGCCAACCCTCGGGCCCTCAACGCCTCGGCATCGTGATGGAACCCGAACGTGCGGGCAGGGGCGATTTCACGACGAAAAGTTTCCTCGGTCATGTCGAGGGCACCGTGTTGCCGCCCGATCGCCTGGTGCTCAAAGTCGATCGTAGCGGACACACGAAGAGCGTCCGCCGGCGTTACGACGTAGGATGACCCGGAAGGTGTAGACACGGTCAGCCGGCCCCGCACGGACAGCACTTCAACCGGCGCGTCCAGTTCCACCGTGCCCGTGTCCGAGACCGCGGCCAAGTAACGTTGGAAGCTACCGTCGAGGATCGGCGCCTCAGGTCCTCGCAACTCGATGACGGCATGATCCACGCCCGCGGCGTAGAGGGCGGCCATGACATGTTCGACAGTCTGGACCTTCACGTCGCCCGCGCCCAGGCTCGTTCCCATCTCACATCCCACCACGTGATCGAGGTCGGCGGGAATCTCAGGAGACCCTTCGAGGTCCGTGCGCCGGAAGCGCACACCGCCGGCTTGGGCAGGCCCCATGGTCAATGATGCGTGCTCTCCCGAATGAACGCCCACTCCCTCGAGCGTATGCATACCGGCGAGAGTGCGTTGTCTGGAAGACTCCTGGGAGAGTACGGTGGGTCGCGTTACGGATGCCACGGTCCTAGCTCCCGGGCGGAGTGATGACAGCCGCGCGGCTCGGTATCGGGGTAGAAGCGGCTCCCTCCTCTCGGGAGTCGCGAAGACGTTCGAGGACACGAACACGGCGGCGGAGCGAGTCGAGACGGAACAGAAGAGCCTGAGCCTTGAGGAAATCGGTGAGCGGTCGAGCCGGAAATCCCGCCATCGTGCTCCCCGCCGGAACGTCTTCGGTTAGGCCCGTTCGCGCCGCGATACGCGCACCGTCACCGACGGAGATATGATCCATAGCGCCGGCCTGCCCGCCCCACATGGTGTCGGCTCCGACCTTGGTGGATCCGGCGATCGCCACTTGCGCCGCCATGACCGTTCGGGGACCCACTGTAACGTTGTGCCCGATATGAACCAGGTTGTCCAATTTCACGTGTGCCCCCAGCTCAGTGTGTCCGATAGAGCCGCGGTCCACACAACTGTTGGCACCAATCTCCACGTCGTCACCGATGATGCATGCGCCGACATGCGGAATGCGGGCCAAACTCCCTTCAGAGTGGGCGTACCCAAACCCATCCACCCCTACGCGTACGCCTGCGTGTAACACGACCCGGTCGCCCAAACGTACGTGTGGATAGACCACGACGTGTGGGTGAAGGGTCACATCCCGTCCCAATCGTGCTCCGCTACGGACAACCACGTGGGCGTGTAGGGTGGTCCCCTCCCCCATCACGACATTGTCTTCAATGACTACGTACGGTCCCACCGACACGCCTGTACCCAACTTCACGTCTTCGGCAATGATCGCCGTTTCGTGGAGCCCCGGCCGAGGGAGAGGATCTGAAAAAAAGTACTCGAGGACTGTGGGGAGCGTCTTGCGAGGATCTTCCACTACGACCCGGCTTTGAGCCGGATCCAACATGTCCTCCAAGTTTGGAGATACCAGGATGGCCCCTGCAGCGGTTTCACCCGCGGCACGTGAGTAACGGGAGTCGACCAGGAGCCCTAGATCGGAGGGTCCTGCCTGAGCGAGCGACGTGACCCCGGCAATGTGCTTGTCGAGGTCGCCTTCAGCCCGTCCTCCCACCATGGCTGCNAGCTCGACTAGAGTGAGCCACGTACCACCCGACTTCGGNCGGNCATCACCCGACTTCGGTGGGGNNGGCTCGGGGAACATCTATGGCGCTCCCGCCGCCAGCCTCTGCATGACCTCACTGGTGAGGTCGAACGACTCGTCCGCTGCGAGCAGGCCGCCAGCAGCAACATCGAAAATGAAGGTGTAGGAACTATCGCTGCGGATCGCCTGAATGATGTTGTTGATCCGCTCCATGATGGGCTGTACCAGCTCCTGTTGGCGGCGGGTAGCTTCGGCCTCGATCTGGGCCATACGGTCCTGATAAGCCTGTTGCTTTAGAGAGATTTCGTCTTCGAGTGTCCTGCGGGCGGTGGCCGTGAGCGTGACCTGTTGGGCCTGATACTGGGCCATCAAACCACTGATCTCCACCTGGAGGGCCTGCAGTTCACTCTCGAAGGGCACCATCTCGCGCTGGAATTGCTCTTGCGCCGCCGTGGCAGCCGGGCTCTCCGCGATGATCGCCTGAGAGTTGACGTAGCCGATCTTGAGCGGGCTTTGAGCCGCCGCTTGGACTGCCGGGGCCCAAANGACGGCGAAGACACCTGAAAACAGAATCACGCGTTGCATAGTCTGCACAACTCCCATGAGAGATCTGTAGAAGACCGAGGATTTACATGCCAGGTCCGAGCCGGAAGTGCAGCTGCCAGCCAGGGTCCGGCTTGTCGAATCCATAGGCGATGTCCAACCCGATGGGGCCAAACGGTGTGACCAACTGGACGCCGATACCCGCACCTCGGTAGAGTTGACTCGGATCGATGTCGGCGGCGTTTTCCCAAACGTTTCCAGCGTCCATGAATAGCGAGGCGGACGCTTGGGCGCCGAGACGCATTGCAACCTCGGTCGTCATGGAGTAGAACGCGTGTCCGACCCGAGCGATATCGTTGATGGTTCTCGCATCCTCGTCGAAATACCCGAGCGGGGTGACCGTGGTTTCGCTATACCCGCGGAGTTGTTGACCNAATTGCACACCACCCATCCAGAATCCGTCGAATGGGAAGGAGCGACTGTTACCCTGGAGGGCGCCCATGCGCATGGTCATGCCGATCGCGAAGGTGGTTCCAGTGCCCGGTGTGTCACTTCCACCCGCTACGCCAATCGGGAGCCACCAGCTTCCATCCACCGTATACTTGACGAATTTCCCATCTCCCCCGAGGGGACCCCCGGTGAAATCGACGTTGGCGGACTGGCGCGAACCGACGGTCGGGAACAGCGGGTGATTCAGCGTCGTCCGTGTAATGCCTGCCGAAACCGTGCTCTGCGTGGCCGCCGGCATTCCAAACAGTGAGAAGTCGGTGCCGGATTGTTGCGTCAACGTGGTTTTAGACAACCCGTACCCAGCGAAGAACCGGGTAAATCGAGCTCCTGGGATCAAGAAACCAAGCCGGACATCGAAGCCGGTGCGCCTTCGTCTGCCGGAGCGGAAGGTCTGGAACTGGTCCCGCGAATTGAACAAGTTGATCCTAGCACTGACGAGGGACTCGAATACCGCTGGGTCGGAATAACTCAGAACTTGATTGTTTTGGTACTGACCGAAATCCCACCGCACGCTTCCAGACTTACCTTGGCCGAACAGATTTGGTTGATCGTACCCTATGAACCCGGAAAGGCCGCCGCCGTAACCACCGACCGAAGTACCGAAGTTGATCGCCCCTGTCGGCCTCTCTGTCACCGTGAACGTGACGTCCACATCCCCGGCCTGGTTCGGATTGATATCCGGGGGTTCCATCGGCTCGAAGTAGCCCAGCGATGATATGCTCTGGAAACTTTGGATGATTCGTTCCTGAGAATATACGTCCCCCGGAAGGATGAAGATCTTGTCTCGAATCACCCTCGAATACGTGTACTCGTTTCCTACAATATTGACCCGNTTGATATAAGCCTGTGGCCCCTCCTCAATCGCCCACCCGATATCCACAGTGAGCCCCTCACCGTCCACGGCTTCGTTCTGTCTTACGAAGGGGACGACGTTGGAGTACAGGTAGCCCTCGTTTTGGTAAAGTAGACCCGCCTCCTGAGTGGCTTCCTGGAAGCGGCCGTTGTCGAAGACGGGAAGTTCTACTTCATCTGAATCTGGGCCCCCAAAAAGACCACTCTGCTCGGGCCGGAAGATCCGTTGGAGCTGTTCCGTCGAGAATTCATTGTTGCCGGCGACCGTGAACTCTCTGAGCCGGTATTGCNCNCCTTCGTCGACCGCAATCTCGAGTCGNGTTTTTCCGGTAGCGGGATCGATGATCAAGGAGTCTCCCACCACCGCGAAGTCCAGATAGCCCCCATTGGCGTAGAAACTCGGAAGACCACTTACGAGATCTTCNTCGTATTTGTCTCTATCGTACAGACCCGATCTCCACCACCAAAACCCCTCGGGCTGCACCGACATGGCTCCACGCAGTTCGGCGTCCGTGAAAACACNATTGCCACTGAACGTGACGTCGGCCACCGTGACCTGCGTACCTTCTTCGATGTCCAGGTAAAGGATGATTTCCTTCCCACGATCCGGCACACGTTCGATGCGTTCCACAATGTTCGCAAAGGGGATTCCTTTCTCAGACAGCGCGGATCGAATCAACGCCATGACGTTTCCCACCGCTGCCGGCGAATACGGAAATCCGGCGTTGACNCTTGTCGTGTCGGTGATGTCATTGGAATCGACGCTGGTCAAGCCAGTGACGACGACGTTTTGGAGCAGATCCTGCTCGTCGACTTCCCAGACCAAGGTCACTGTCCCACTACCAACATCGCCCTCTACTCGAACGCGAATGTCCTGGAACTGCCCGGTCGCCCACATCGCCTTGAAGCCCCGCTGGATGTCCAAGATCGTATAGGCGGAACCTCGGTTCAGGCCCCCCATCGCTATGATCGTGAGGTCGGCTTGACGGATATTTCCTTCCACGTCAACCGAATCGATGACGACGGGGTCAAAGCTCGCGGACGCCTGCTGGGCGCCCACCTGCGTTGCCGGAAGGAGGGTAGCCAACAACAGGACAACACAAGCAGGAGTGCAACATGGGGGATTCGAGCGGATCGACTGAAACACTATTCTGGTACCGACGCTCACGTCTTCGACTGTGATGCCACCGCCATGGTGAGGTTGTTACCGTCTTCGTTGACATCCACGACGATCTCGTCACCCGAGGAGAACTCCGCGGTCAGGATCTTCTCGGAGAGCGGATCCTCCACGTATCGCTGGATAGCACGGCGCAGAGGTCGAGCTCCGAATTTCTCGTCATAGCCCTTCTCCACCAGGAAGCTTGTGGCGGCCCCAGAGAGCGCCAAGGTGAGATCTTCTTCAGCCAGCCGTTCATCGATCTCTTTCATGAGGATGTGGACGATCTGTCCGATCTCCTCGCGGTCGAGAGTATGGAAGACGATGGTCTCGTCCACCCGATTGAGAAACTCCGGATTGAAGGCCCGCTCGATCTCGTCACGTACCTTGGCCTGCATCACGTCGTATGAGCTATGTCGCTCGCCGTCGTGAAAGCCGAGACTGCCTCCCTTGGAGATTTCTCTGGCCCCGAGATTGGACGTCATGATGAGGACCGTATTCCTAAAATCGATCACTCTACCGTAGTTGTCCGTAAGGCGCCCTTCGTCCAGCACCTGGAGTAGAATGTTGAACACATCCGGATGAGCCTTTTCGATTTCGTCGAGGAGGACCACGGAGTACGGACGACGCCGGACTGCCTTCGTAAGGGCTCCGGAATCCTCATAACCCACATATCCAGGTGGCGCACCGATCAACCGCGACACGGAGAACTTCTCCATGTATTCACTCATGTCCACGCGAATGAGAGCTTCGCGGTCGGCGAAAAGAAATTCGGCCAACGCCCGAGCGAGTTCCGTCTTTCCCACTCCGGTCGGTCCGGAAAAAATGAAGGATCCAATCGGACGCTGAGGGTCCTTCAGACCCGCTCGGCTTCTTCGGATGGCTCTTGAGATCGCCAGGATGGCATCGTCCTGGCCGATCACCCGCTGGTGAATTTCGTCCTCCATGTGGACCAGGCGCTCGGTCTCAGCCTGCTGGAGTCTGGTCACCGGGATCCCGGTCCAGCGCCCCACGATAAACGCGACGTCTTCGGACTGGATTTCGGGACGGTGCTGCTTACGCTCTTCCTCCCACTGCTCTTGCTCAGCTCGGATCCTGTCCTGAAGCGCGCGCTCCTGATCCCGAAGTTCGGCGGCCCGTTCGAAATCCTGATCTCGGATGGTCCCTTCCTTCAGGTCGGCGATCTCGGCGAGTTCTTCCTTCAAGTCTTCGACCTGCGGAGGTGGCACTTGTGCCGCGATGCGCGCCCGCGCACCCGCCTCGTCGATGACATCGATGGCTTTGTCGGGGAGGAAGCGGTCGGTGATGTAACGGTCGGCAAGCTTCGCCGACTGCCGGAGTGCCTCGTCTGGGATCACGATCCGATGATGGTCTTCGTAGTGATCCCTCAGGCCTTGAAGAATTTCCACGGTTTCGTCGACAGACGGCGGATCCACGATGACCGGCTGGAAGCGACGCTCGAGAGCGCCGTCCTTCTCGATGTACTTCCTGTATTCGGTGAGCGTCGATGCGCCGATACACTGCAGCTCCCCGCGAGACAACGACGGCTTGAGCATGTTGGACGCGTCGATGGCGCCCTCAGCAGCACCGGCTCCAACCAATGTGTGCAGCTCGTCGATGAACAGTATCACGCCCTGATTCTGTGAGATCTCGTTCATCACGGCCTTGAGGCGCTCCTCAAACTGACCCCGGTACTTCGTGCCCGCGATCACGGCCGCCATGTCGAGCGCCAGCACCCGGTTGTCCTTCAGGGCGTCTGTCACGTCATTGCGGGAGATGAGTTGGGCCAGCCCCTCCACGATGGCGGTCTTGCCGACACCTGGCTCCCCGATGAGCACCGGATTGTTCTTCTTGCGACGACAAAGGATCTCCACCACACGTTCTATTTCGGTTACGCGGCCGATAGTGGGATCCAGCTTGCCCTGGCGCGCCAGGTCAGTCAGGTCCCGGCAGAAGTGGTCGAGCGCTGGGGTCTTGGACTTCTTGTCTCCTTTTCCGGATGGTGGCGTGAACGTACCACCCCCGATTCCCGCCGGTTGCGCCGGACCCGCGTCGGACCCGAGCACCTTGAGCGTCTCGGAGCGGGCCTCTTCCATCCCGATGCCTAATGAGTTGAGGACCTGCGCCGCGATCCCTTTCTCTTCCCGCAGCAAACCGAGGAGGAGGTGCTCCGTGCCAACGTATGAATGGCTGAGCTCCCGCGCTTCGACCATCGCGAATTCGAGTACTTTCTTGGCCCGCGACGTGTAGGGGAGTTCACCGAGCGCAATCGTGGCCTTCCCCTTCTTTACCGATTCTTCGACTTGTTCGTGAATCTGGTCGAGATCGACGTTCAGGTTCGTGAGCACGGCCGCGGCAACCCCATCGCCCTCACGGATGAGGCCCAGGAGGATGTGCTCGGTGCCCACATAGTCGTGCTGGAGGCGGATCGCCTCTTCCCTGGCCATCGCCAGCACTTTCCGGACACGGTCGGTGAAATTGTAATTCATGCTTAGAGTCGCTTACCCCTCCGTGGGCGAATCGGTCTGTTCGATCTCTTCTTCCGGCGTTGCCGGCCCCTCTTTCGACAAGACACTTCTCACATAAGCCGCCCGGTGTGCGTCACATTCCCCAGGCGAAAGGTCGCGTCCAGCGGCCTGCTCGAGATGAGCCTTCTGTGTGAAAATCATGAGTTTGTTGAGCGTGTATACCCGGAGTTCTGGCAGGAGTTTCAGGCCAACACCCAGACGAATTCCGGACAACAAATTCATCAATTCTTCAAAGGGAAGCGACCTAGCGTACTGCAGAAGGCCATAGGCACGCCAGATCTTGTCCTCCGTCACTTGGGGCGCATCCCGCAGTAGCACCTGCCGCGCCTGATCTTCGTATTGAATCACCTGCCGGACGATCTTGTCGAGGTGTTCGACGAGTTCTTCTTCGCTCTTCCCCAATGTCGTCTGGTTCGACAATTGAAAGAAGTTTCCAACCACCTCGGAGCCCTCGCCATACAGGCCCCGGAAGGTGAGACCGACCTGCCCGAGGCCCTGGAGCACCTTTCCGATCTCTTTGGTCAGAACCAAGCCGGGAAGATGCACGAGAACCGATGCGCGAAGCCCACTTCCGACATTGGTGGGGCAACTGGTCAGGAAACCGAATTCGTGATGGTACGCGAATGGGAGTTCCTGACCCAGTTCCTCGTCCAGACGATCGACTTGGTCCCAGGCCTCCTTGAGACGAAGCCCGGATACCAGCCCCTGCAGGCGAAGGTGGTCTTCTTCGTTCACCATCACGCTGAGTGGGTCTTGGGCGGCGAGCAACACAGCGGTGGCGCGGGATGGACCCACCTTCACATCGCCGAGCAACTCCCGGGAAGCGAGTCGCCGCTCGAGAAGCATCCCCCGGCTTCGGTGATCCAGGTCCGGAAGTGCGAGTAAGGTGGATCCAGCAAGGAGTTCAACTTTGTCCATCGCCCGACGGGTCTGCTCGAGAACCGCCTCGCGGTCGTTGACCCGTGCTCGTGGTCCAAACGCGTGTCCTTGGAGATTTCGAGCCAGCCGGATCCGAGTTGAAAGCACGACGCCGGCATGTTCTCCACTGGCGTCGAGCCATCCTAGGCCATGGTTGGGAAGCGTGTGAAGGTCACTCATGGTATGTGATCGGTCCCCGCCGGCTCCATCCCCCGGATCTTGTCACGAAGCCCTGCCGCCCTCTCAAAATCTTCGGAGTCGACTGCACGCTGGAGCTTGTGGCGAAGAACCTCCACTTGTTTTTCTACGTCCGATGCCGCCGGATCCGGAGGCAGATAGACTTTACCCAAGTGTTGCGTGCTTCCGTGCACACGCCGGAGGAGGCCTCTCAGATAGGATTCGTAGGTCGTGTAGCAGTGCGGACAACCCAGCCGGCCCGCCTCGCGGAAGTTTTCAAAGGTAAGGCCACAGAAGGAACACGGTCCAAGCGCCTCAGGAGGATCCTCGGAGCCCGGTGCATCCGTGAGTTGAGCCAGAAATCCTGTGAGAGGAAAGTTTACGGGCCCCTCGATCCCCTCGACCCCTTTGACGGCCGCGCACTTCTCACAGAGATGCGAGGTCTTCATCTCGTTGCTTACGATCTGTGTGAGATGTACGACCGCGTCGTCGGCGCCACACTGATCGCAGGATTTCTTGGACTCCTTGCCTTCCATCGCTCGTCAAGCTCGACCGACTTCGTGAAGCCGGCCGTCCTTCAGTTCGAGGATCCGGTCGGCCCGACCAGCCAATTCCGGGTTGTGCGTTACGAGGACCATGCCGAGTCGCTGGCTCTCCTGGAGGTGAAACAGAAGATTGTGTAGTTCCTCACTCGTCTGCGTGTCGAGATTACCTGAGGGCTCATCGGCCAGAAGTAGCGGCGGTTCGGCGGAAAGAGCCCGCGCGACCGCGACGCGCTGCTGCTCCCCACCTGAAAGTTGGCTCGAGCGGTGGGACATACGTTCGCTGAGCCCGACGAGAGTCAGGAGTTCCTGGGCCCTCGCCTCGGAAGCCTTTCGCTGTCGTCCGGCAATCAAACAAGGCATCATCACGTTCTCCAGCGCCGTAAACTCTCTCAGGAGGTGATGAAACTGAAACACGAAGCCCACACCGACGTTTCGCATCCGTGCGAGTTGGTCTCCGTTCACCTCCGATATGTCACGGCCTCCGAGGAAAACACCACCGGAAGTCGGACGATCGAGTGCACCTAACAAATGCAAAAGCGTGGACTTCCCGGCCCCACTACTTCCTACGATCGCGACAACCTCCCCCAACTCGACCCGAAGATCTATCCCTGCCAATACCTCGAGTTCACGGCCGTCTCCGCCTACAAACACCTTACACAAAGCCCGGGCTTCAACGGCGGGGGAAGCCAGACCGCCGGCCACCATGTCCGGCTCATTCATGCCGAATCGCACGGACCGGCTGAAGCTGAGAAGCTTGCAGGGCGGGATAGATGGTGGCCAGCAAGGCGATCAGAAAGCTGACGCCCACGATCATACCGATGTCCGCCGCGTGGATCGAGACCGGTAGGTTTTCGACGAAATACACTTCCGCGGGAATCTTGATGATCTCGAACGTGTCCAACACCCATGCGGCGACCAATCCGATAATCGCACCCGCGGTCGTACCGATGACTCCGATGGAGAGCCCCTGGATCATGAAAACCCGGAGAATCATCCGGTCGGTCATGCCCATGGATTTGAGAATGCCGATCTCTCGGGTACGGTCCACCACGACCATCACCAGAGTGCTCACGATGTTGAACGCGGCGACCACGACGATCAACGTGAGGATCAGGTACATGGCCAGCTTCTCGAGCTCGAGAGCCGAGAAGAGGGCCCTGTTCGTCACGCTCCAACTGGTCGACACGAACTCGGGGTAACCGAGAGCAACCTGGATGGAATCGGACACCCGTCCCGCTTCGTTGGGATCAAAGACTCGCACTCCGAGTCCACCAACTCGGTCGCCCTGCAGGATGCCCAACTGCTCCTGCGCGGCCTCGATCGGCACGTAGATGTTCTTGATGTCGTAGTCGTACATGCCGGTCGTAAACGTTCCCGTGAATTCGTACGGACGTGTAGCGGGGGTGGGCACCCCCATCAGGTCGTACTTGGTGTTCTCGTAAGCGATCAGCGTGAGCGTGTCGCCAGTGAGCATCCGCAAGCGCGCCGCTAGCCGATTTCCCATCACAACGGGCGGGAGCCCCGACGCTGTAGGGCCTAGGTCGAGGACGCCCTCCTGGATCTGGGTCTCCATTTCGGTCACAGTGGGGCCTCCGGGATCGAGGGCCACACCGAACATGTCTGCAGATTGGGAATAGTCTCCCCGCATCACGGTGACCGAACTGAGGAGCCAGGGGGCGACTGCCACGACACCTTCGACCTTCCGGACTCGATCGGCGACCGTCTCCCAATTGTCCATTCGGAGGCTGCCACCGGCCTGCTGCACCAGCACGTGAGGAGAAGACTCGAGGATCTTGCCCAGCAGATCTTCCTGCATCCCCGACATCACGCCAATCACGACCACGAGCGCACTGACGCCCACGGTCACCCCACCCAGCGCGATCCAGGTGATGAGGGAAAAGAGGCGGCTGCCGCCCTTGGACGACAGGTAGCGCCGGGCGACGTACCACTCCAGCCCTCGCCTCGGAGCACGGGAAGACATCACGCGTCGCGGAGTGTAGGGAAGAGGATCACGTCGCGAATCGACGGTTGATCTGTGAGGAGCATGGTCAGCCGATCGATCCCCATGCCCAACCCACCGGTCGGGGGCATCCCATACTCGAGAGCCCTCACGTAGTCCTCATCAATCGGATGTGTCTCATCGTCACCAGCTTCCTCGAGCCCGGCCTGGTCCTGGAAGCGCTGCCTTTGGTCGATGGGGTCATTCAGCTCCGAGAACGCGTTGGCAATTTCCTCGCCCGCCACGAAGAGTTCGAAACGTTCGGTGAGGTCGGGGTCATTTCGGTGAGGCTTGGCGAGGGGACTGAGCTCCTTTGGGTGATCCATCACAAAGGTGGGCTGGATCAAGTTCGGTTGCACGAGCTCCCCGAAAAGTTTGTCGATGAGTTTGCCCCAGCCCGCCCCCTCGAGATCAGGAACCTTCAGACGCTCGGCATGGGATCGCAGATCGTCGGCGGAAAGTACCGCGACATCAGCGCCCAGGGCGTCGGAGAGGCTGCCCAGCATGCGCACGCGTTCGTAGGGTCCCGTGAAGTCGATCTCTTGACCTTGATAGACGACCTCGAGCGAACCCGTCGCGGCTTGGATCACTTCCGCCAACATACGCTCTGTCAAGTCCATCAAGCCTTCATAGTCGATAAGAGCCTGGTAGAATTCGAGCATCGTAAATTCGGGGTTGTGGAGTCGATCGATGCCCTCGTTTCGAAAATCCTTGCTGATCTCATAGACACGTTCCAGGCCCCCCACGATGAGGCGCTTGAGGTAGAGCTCGTCGGCAATCCGAAGGTAAAGCGTCCGGTCCAATGCGTTGTGTTTCGTGAGGAACGGACGCGCTGCCGCCCCACCATACAAAGGCTGAAGGGCTGGTGTTTCAACTTCCAAGAAGTCCTCACCGTCCAAAAAGCTCCGAAGCTTCGAAATGATCTTGGCCCGGGTGCGGAATACCTCCCGGACTTCGGGATTGACTGCGAGATCGGCATAGCGCTGACGGTACCGGATTTCCTTGTCTGAGAACCCACTGAACGTACTCCGTTCCCCGGTCTCCGCATCCGTCTCCGTCTTCCCGAGCGGGAGCGGCCGCAAGGATTTAGCGAGCAGTGTCCAGTCCTGTACTCTTACCGTGACTTCCCCAGTGCGCGTGCGAAAGAGTACTCCCTCCGCGCCGATCCAATCGCCAAGGTCGAGTAGCTCGAGCGCCCCGAACGGTTCATCCCCCAACACGTCCTTTCGAAAATAGATCTGGACCTGGCCGGAGCGATCCTCGACATGTGCGAACGCGCTCTTCCCGTGGGACCTGTAGCTCGTGATACGTCCGGCGACCGAAACGAGCTCCGCCTGTCCGTTCTCGTCGAGGGCGCCTGCCTGCTCCGCCTGACCGAAGAGCGAAACGGCTTCCCCCGCGAGATGGGTCCGGTCGTAGCTATAGGCGTAAGGCTCGAGGCCCCGCTCTCGTATCGCCTCCAGCTTGTCGTGACGGTGTTGTCTCACCTGGCTGAGCTCTTCGGACGCGAGTCCTTCCACCTCGGTGCCCTGCGAAGCCTCGGTCACTTTGCGGCTCCCTGCCCGGTGGATTGCTTCAGGTAGGCCTCGATAAACGGATCGAGGTCGCCATCCATCACTTTGCTCACGTCGCCGACTTTCAATTCGGTGCGGTGATCGTTGACCATGGTATACGGTTGAAAAACGTAGGAGCGGATCTGGTTCCCCCAGCCGATCTCCGTCTTCGTCGATTCGAGCTCAGCCTTCTCCTTTTCTCGTTCTTCCAGAGCGCGCTCGTAGAGTCCGGCTTTGAGCATCTTCATGGCCGTCGCACGATTCTTGTGCTGGGACCGCTCCTGCTGGCAAGAGACCACGATTCCCGTGGGAATGTGAGTGATCCGGATCGCCGAATCCGTCTTGTTCACGTGCTGCCCGCCTGCGCCAGAGGCACGGAACGTATCGACCCGCAGATCGGAGTCGTCGATTTCGATCTCGATCGTGTCATCGACCTCAGGATATACAAACACACTCGCGAACGAAGTGTGCCGCCGCGACTGGGCATCGAAGGGCGAAATACGCACGAGGCGGTGCACTCCCTTCTCCGCCTTGAGATAACCGTAGGCGTCGTCTCCTGACACCTCCAACGTTGCGCTCTTGATCCCTGCTTCCTCTGCGGGCTGTAGGTCGAGCACGTTCACACTGTACCCATGACGCTCGGCCCACCGCATGTACATGCGAGTCAACATCTCGGCCCAGTCCTGGGACTCCAGGCCGCCCGCACCTGGGTGCACGGTAAGCAGGGCGCCCCGATGATCGTCGGATCCCTGGAGCATCGTGCGCACCTCGAGCGCCTCGCTCCGGCGTTCGACCTCCCCGATCTCGGCGAGCCATTCCGCCTCGAGATCATCGTCCGACTCTACCTCCAGGAGCGTTCCAAGTTCAACGAGCTCCGCGGACTTCTCGTCCAGTTCTTTCCAGGGGTCAACCCAACTCTTCAGGCGATTCGACTCGACGATGACCTCGCGCGCTTGATCCTGATTATCCCAGAACCCCGAACCAGCCATCTCCTTGTCCAGCACTTCAATCCGAGCGGTCTTTCCAACGACGTCAAAGGTACCCCCGAAGGTCGGAGATACGTCCGGAGACCGCGTCCAGCCGCTGGAGTCCTTCTTTGCTCATCGTCGCCGCTCTCTCGTTATTCCGGTGTCACGTCTGTTCAACGCAAGAAGGGGCCGTCCGCAAGGACGACCCCGGGGAGAACCCCAGAAAACATATTCAGTGCCCGAAAGGGGCATCAAACTGTGATGGTCATGGCTGCTCGATTTCTTCTTTGAACAGCCGTCGGCGGTCCACTGCGTAGCCAGACCCTGGTAGCGACTTCGTGTAGGTCTTCATTTCCGCAGCCAACTCACTCACCTGAGCCGTGTGTGTAAATGGTTGTATCTGGTTCGTGACGACGCCGATGGAAAGTGTCATCAACGGGACTCGCCGAATGCTGCCCCGGCGGTCTCTCCCCAGAAAATAACCTGCGCGACGGTCCTCCGCCGTATACTGATACGGGATCAGTTCGTCGAACAGATAGATGATTTCATCGCAACATCCTTCAAGATGTTTCATGTTGACGATGAAAATAAAGTCATCTCCTCCGATGTGGCCCACGAATCCATCCGGAGCAAGCCCGCGAACCACGTCCCTGAGGATCCGCGACAGCAGTAAAATTACATGATCTCCGTGGTTGTATCCGTACCGATCGTTGAACTCCTTGAAGTTGTCCAGGTCCGCGTAACACACAGCGAATTCCTCATGATTACTGAGACGGAAACCGATATTTCGCTCGATCTGGACAGTTCCTGGAAGCCGAGTCGTGGGATGCACGGAGACATCCCGTCGAGCGCGCCGGACGACCAACTCGAGACGAAGGTCTTGTTCCCGCTCCGACTGGGCTTCAGAAACCACTTCGTCGGACCCAGCCGCCAGCCAGTCGGAGGTCAGGTCAACCTGATCGGCTAGAACGAGCACCACAATCGGTACCACTGCGGTGAACGGGTCCTTCTTCAGATCGGAGCAAAGAGCGAACGCCTCTTCAGTATCGCTCGTGCCCTCCAACACCAGACAGGAGGGGAACGCACGGTTTACGAACGCGTGCACCTCCTCGGCTCCCTCCGCCGTCTCGAGGTGAAGTTCGTGCCGTGCGCAGAACCGGGAAACTAGATCAGACCACTTTCCGGGCCACGAGCCTCTGTACACAATCGACTGTGCGGACATACCGCCTTGCGACTAGGGAGATGGAAGGTGTTTCTTCGCCCTTTTCGTCGAATCTACAATGACGAAATCGATAAAACGTTCCTCCTTATCGACCCGGGCCACCCGTATTCTCAAGCGATCCCCAAGACGGAAGGTACGGTGGGACCGTTCTCCGACCAATAGGTATCGGTCCTGGCGGAAGATGTAATAATCGTCATTCATGCTGTTCACGTGGACCAATCCTTCCACGAATACGTCATCGAGGAGAACGAAAATCCCGAAGGAAGTGACGCCGGAAACCGTGCCGAAAAAATCGTCTCCGAGATGCCGCTCCATGTATTCGACCTTTTTAAGGTCCACGCTTTCTCTTTCGGCTGCCTCGGCGACCCTTTCGCGTACGCTGCAACGCTCGGCTCTGTCCTTGAGACCCGGTCCCTCCCAGTGTTCCGGAACAGCGTGACCCTCGACGAGCGTGTGCACGAGAACCCGGTGAAGCCAGAGATCCGGATACCGCCGAATAGGGGACGTGAAGTGGGTATATCCGTCTGACGCGAGTCCGTAATGGCCGAGGTTTCGGACATCGTACCGGGCCCGGCTCATGGACCGGAGGATCACCGTCGAGACGAGTTTTTCTTCTGGCCGCCCCTCGACTTGCTTGAGGATTGCTTGCAGGTCTTTCTGCGAGATGTTTCCCTTCGAAACACGATGGCTGAGGCGGCCCAGTAAGGTGCGCAGATCTCGCATCTTGTCCGTCGGAGGCGGCTCGTGCACTCGGTAAAGGATGGGCAACCGCTTTTGTGCGGCCTCCCGTGCCGCGATCTCGTTGGCCAGCAACATGAAGGCCTCGACCAGGCGATGGCTTTCGAGCCTCTCCACCACACGGATCGAGACGGGCTCCCCTTTTTCGCCCAGCAACACACGTCCCTCCGGAAGATCGAAGTCCAGAGAGCCACGATCCTTTCGTCTCTCGCGCAAGATTTCGGCTAGGGCCGCCAAGGCGCGAAGAGCTTCGTCCGTCTGCCGATCGATCGACTTCTTGTTGTCCAGGACGGCCTGCGCTTCTTCGTAACTCAGCTTGTGCCGGCTTCGGATTTCCGTGCGCTCGAAACGGGCCTCTCGGACGCGGCCCACAGGGTCCACGGTGACGAAGACCGACACTGCGAATCGATCAGTGTCTGGGAGCAAAGAGCAGGCATCGGTGGATAGCTCGTGGGGGAGCATCGGAATGACGCGGTCCACGAGGTAGACGCTCGTGCCCCGCTTGAACGCTTCCAGGTCCACTTCATCATCCGGGCGCACAAAATGAGAGACGTCCGCGATATGAATGCCGACCTCCCAGGATTCGTCTTCGAGAGGCCGGATAGACAGCCCGTCATCGTGGTCCTTCGCATCCGCTGGGTCGATCGTAAATACGTGGAGGTCCCGTCGGTCCGTACGAAGCTCTCCTGGGTCCTTTCTCCGTTGAGACACGGCGTCCCGTGCCGCCGAAACGACACTCTCGGGAAAAGCCAGCGGCAACCCGTAGTCATGGATCACAGACAGGATGTCGACACCGGGATCACTCGATTTCCCGAGCACCGTTTCGATTCGGCCCGTCGGCCCCATCTTGCCGCTACCGAACGTCGTGATGCGGGCAACTACGACATCACCCTCCGAAGCTTTCGCCTGGTCCCCCTGAGCCACCAAAATCTCGCGGGATATCCGACGATTCCGGGGGTGAACCACCCCGAAGGAACCGGACCGCCGAAAGGTGCCCACCACGGTTTCGTGCGCTCGGTCCAGTACCTTGATCACTCGGCCAACGGGGCTCCGCCCACGCGGGCGCCCCTCCACACGCACGACCACCTGATCCCCGTCCATCGCCGACTCCAGGGAGAGGCCGGGTACGAAGACGTCTTGCCCGCCCGTGTCTGGCGCAACGAAGCCATCGCCCTTTTGCGTGATCGCAAGGCGACCCGCGACAAGGTTGGCTTTTTCGGGCACGGCGTAACGTTGCCCTTTCACACGATAGAGGCGCCCGCGCTCGAGCATGCCACGAAGGACGAGCCGAAAATCCCGAAAATTCCGGGGCGCTACGTCCATCCCTTTTGCGATTTCCTTGGCCTTTATCGGGCCCCGGCGAGAATGGCGGAGGTAGTCGAGCACCGCATCTTCCGACGGAATCTTCACCTTCCGAGGCACGTAAACGCCTCAGTTGCCGTCATTGCCGGACTTCCCCACGGGTACTCTAAAGCCGAAACGACCGAGGTCCTTTTCCCTCCGTCGCCACTTCGGGCGTAGCTTGACTCGGAGTTCGAGGTAAACCCGTCGTCCGATGAATTCCTCGATTTTCTCGCGAGACGAACGACCCAACTCTCGGATCGCCGCCCCCTTGTCCCCGACCAGGATCCCCTTCTGCGAGTTTCTTTCCACGAAGAGATTCACCTTGATATAGACGGGGTCTTGGTCCTCACGAAACTCGTCGACCGCCGCGAAGACCGAGTACGGTACCTCCTCCCGGAATTGCTCGAAGACCGTCTCCCGGATGAACTCCGCAACGAAGAATCGGACTGGAGCGGCCGCGATGTCATCCGGTGGATAGAGGAAGGGCCCTTCTGGGAGAGCCTCAGTAATCTCCGACCAGAGCGCCTCCACTCCCGGACCGTGGAGGGCCGAAATCCCACGTGCTTCACAATGGAGTTCGGAGCTGGCCCATTCGGAGATTCTGGCGATCTCGTCTGGCTCGGCTTCGTCAATCTTATTGATTACCACAAGCAAGTGAGCAGTCGACAGTGAGAGTGCCTCAACTATGGCCTTTTTTTCGGCTTCGTGAAGTGGATCGGTTGCATCCACGAGAAGAACAATGACGTCTCCCTCCCGTACCGCGTCCAAAGCCTCCTCGAGCATGGAATGCTGAAAAAGATCCTTGGCCAGGAGAAGGCCTGGGGTGTCGAGGAAAATAGCCTGGATGTGACCCGTAGTGTGGATACCCGTAATACGTTGCCATGTGGTCTGAGCCTTGGCGGTGACGATGCTGAGTTTCTGCCCAATTAAGCGATTCATGAGTGTGGATTTGCCCGCGTTGGGGCGGCCGAGGAGGGTGACATACCCCGTGCGGGTTGGCGCATTCGCGTCGGAGGGGGGCGTTTCGAGAGTCATGGACGAAAGATCACACTCTCCGGGAGCGTGGGGCAATCCAGGGAACTTGTGAGCGGAAGCGTCGGCGTGTTGGGGGGGGCACGGTGCCATAACCGACAGCCTGAAGCGCGGGGAGAAACTTCACGCAGGTCCTGGGACAGGAGACGGTGCAGCCCGATCAAGGGCTACCGTACCGCGAGCGGGTCATGCCCGAGCTCCAGACCGGGACGTTTCGGATCGTCGGCAGGATCGTCGCTCGAGATCCCGCACTCGCGGATACCACGGTCATTATGCAGCGTGTGTGTTTAAGGCGATTGAACCGTGGAACTAGGCTCGGCGGACCTCCCCAGAAGAGGGGAACTAGTTCAAATCCAGGCGGTTGCTGGTTTCGTCTTACGGAACAAGAAAACCAGACCGAGTCCAGCGAAGAGCCCACCGAGGTGCGCCGCGTAGGCGATACCTCCGCCGTCCCCTGCTGCTGCAGCTCCCAGGCCCAGGAACTGCATAGCGATCCATATCCCGAGAAATACCCAAGCTGGGATGGGCATGATGCGGATGAAATAGAAGAACACGACAAGCGTTTTGATACGCGCCTTCGGGTACAGAATGAAATACGCGCCCATGATTCCACTAATCGCGCCTGATGCACCAACCATCGGGATGCTCGAATCAGGCGACATAAAGGTGTGAGCGCCANCGGCAATCAGACCGGTCAGGACGAAGAACGCCAAGAAACGTAGATGTCCCATGGAGTCTTCAATGTTGTCGCCAAAGATCCAGAGCATCCAACAGTTTCCGATCAGATGCATCCAACTTCCGTGCGAGAACATGGATGTGAAGAGGGTTGGCCAACCGAGGCCGCCTGTCGGGCATGGGCCCTGCTGTTCACTCATGTNGAAACTTCCAGTCAACTCAGCCGGAATCGCTCCAAGNTTGCAAATCGAACTGTAGTATGTCTCNTCTGACATTCCGGCCCCTTGCAGGAACACCCAAACACCTGTGCATNCCGCGATNACAGCGAAGGTGATCAGCGGTGATAGCGTGGTAGGATTTTCGTCACGAAGTGGAAACATGGCCTACAAACAGAANGGGTGTGTTTGNCAATAACAACTATTCAAGATGATGCGACATAGCGGTCTGAATACCGAGGGGACGATTATTTATCCCGCGNAGTGCGGTGACGAGAAGTTCCGTGGTCTCTTCAATGCGCGTGGCCAACGTCCAGACNAGTTCCCGATTTCAGTGGCAAGGAAGAAGGGCCCACACCCTGATCGGAGCANAAAAAAGAAGGGCCCACCCCGAAGGATGAGCCCAACATATGTGCTGGCAGCGACGTACTCTCCCACCAAGTCNCCTCGGCAGTACCATCCGCGCGGCAGAGCTTAACGACCGTGTTCGGGATGGGAACGGGTGTATCCTCTGCGCTAAGACCACCAGCAACAAGCATGGANGCCGAAAAATAGGCCTCGAGCAAGCAAAGGGTAGAGAAAAGAAGAGACAGACCTCAAGGGGGTCCAACTTATGTCCAAGCGTGTGTCAGTTTGAAGTGAGGAAAGAAAAGAACTGGTCAAGCCTCTCGGGCGATTAGTACGGCTCGGCTACACGTGTTGCCACGCTTCCACCTACCGCCTATCAACGTGCTAGTCTCGCACGGCCCTTCTGAGAACTTACGTTCTGGGAGTGCTCATCTCGGAGGGGGCTTCCCACTTAGATGCTTTCAGCGGTTATCCTTTCCCGACGTCGCTACCCGGCAATGCCCCTGGCGGAACAACCGGTACACGAGGGGTCAGTCCNTCCCGGTCCTCTCGTACTAGGGACAGCTCTCCTCAACACTCCAACGCCCACGACGGATACAGACCGAACTGTCTCACGACGTTCTAAACCCAGCTCATGTACCACTTTAACGGGCGAACAGCCCGACCCTTGGGACCTTCTCCAGCCCCAGGATGTGATAAGCCGACATCGAGGTGCCAAACCGCCCCGTCGATGTGAACTCTCGGGGGCGATAAGCCTGTTATCCCCGGCGTACCTTTTATCCGTTGAGCGACG
>PAUA01000025.1 GCA_002712565.1 Gemmatimonadota bacterium
GAGGGCTCGACGGTCCAGACCAAGTACGGGCTCGTGCGGACCGATCACATGCTCTTCGTCGCGGCGGGGGCATTCCATGTGGCAAAACCTGCGGACATGATTCCCGAGCTACAGGGACGTTTCCCGATTCGGGTCGAGCTCAAGAGCCTCGGCGAGGAAGACTTCGTCCGCATTCTGCAGGAACCGAAGAACGCATTGGTTCATCAGTACACGGCGTTGGTCGAGACCGAGGGTGCGACCCTCGAGTTCACCGAAGAGGGGATCGCGGAAGTGGCGAGACTCGCCGCCGTGTTGAACGACCAGATGGAGAATATCGGGGCTCGCCGGTTACAGACGGTGCTGACGACGCTGCTCGAGTCTGTGCTCTACGGACTTCCTGAGGACGACCTTCGCAAGATCCTCGTGGATCGTGACTTCGTCCGCGACAACCTCTCAGCGATCGTGGACGACGCTGACCTGAGGCGCTATATCCTCTAACACCCGGCGCCTTCCCGCCGTGAAATCTGCCATAATGGCGGAATCCCCCTACCAATGAAGCATGTGGGGTGGTAGTTTTTCACTCCCATGAACGACACCCTCAAGAAGACCCCCCTCTATGATGTACATCTCGGTCTTGGGGCCAAGATGGTGCCGTTCGCCGAATATGAGATGCCGATCCAGTACCCGACCGGGATCACAGAGGAGCACCGTGCCGTACGTCGTGCGGCTGGCCTCTTCGACGTATCTCACATGGGCGAATTCGTGATTTCTGGCCCTCAGGCGCTCGATCTGGTGCAGTTCGTGAGCGTGAATGACGCGGCGGGCCTGGCTGTGGGCCAGTGCCAGTACTCGGTCATGTGCGCGGAAGACGGAGGTGTCCGTGACGATGTCATCGTGTATCACATGGACGATCACTACATGCTGGTGGTGAACGCCTCCCGGAGGGCCCAGGATTGGGCGTGGCTTGTAGAGCGTGCGGGGGGTTTCGAGGTAACCCTGGAGGACCCCTCGGATGGCATCGGCCTCCTGGCTCTCCAGGGGCCCCGTGCCCAGGAAATTCTCGATCCCGTCACAGACCTGATCTTGGATGACGTCGCGTACTACAATTTCGCGGAAGGTACGGTCGCCGGGTGTCCGGCGACGATCAGCCGTACCGGATATACGGGGGAGGACGGTTTCGAGCTCTATGTGACCGAGGAAGATACGGTTGCGGTTTGGGACGCGGTTGTCGAGCAGGGTGAGGGGTCGGGCCTACTCCCGTGCGGACTCGGATCCCGGGACTCCCTACGTCTCGAGATGGGCTTCTCCCTGTACGGCAACGATCTCGACGAGGAGCACACTCCCTTGGCGAGCCGGCTTGGGTGGGTGGTGAAGTTGGACAAGGGAGACTTTTCTGGGCGGGATGCGCTGATTCGGCAGCGGGAAGAAAGTTCACATCACAAACTCGTCGGAATCCGGCTCACGGAGCGGGGTTTTCCGCGGCCTGGATACCTGATCGTTCATGACGGGAACGTGGCTGGATCAGTTACCAGCGGAACCGTGAGCCCGAGTCTCGGCTACGGCATCGTGTTGGGCTATCTGCCTCCCGAACTGGTCGGCCCGGATACCGAAGTCGGTGTTCGCATCCGTGACAAGGTGGTTCCGGGTGTGGTCGTCCGGCTGCCCTTCTATACCCAAGGGTCGGCTCGACGATGATTCCGGCCGCTTCTTCAACCGGCCTTCCGGCCACTTCCTCCACCGGCCTCTAGTATGCGTGTAGCGGTTCTAACGGTGAGCGACGGGTGCTTTTCCGGTGAGCGGGAGGATCGGAGTGGTGAGCTGATCGTGCAGTGGTGCGCACGTTCGGAGTACGAACTGGTGCACCGAAGCGTCGTGCCCGATGAGACCGATCAGATCATCGCGCAGCTGCTGAACTGGGCCGATTCCGGGGACGTCGACGTCGTATTGACGACCGGGGGTACGGGTTTTTCTCCGCGCGACGTGACGCCGGAAGCCACAAGAAGCGTGCTGGATAAAGAGGCGCCCGGGTTGGCGGATGCCATTCGGCGGCAGGGGTTGCCCGCCACTCCGACCGCGGTGTTGTCGAGAGGACTCGTCGGGTCACGGGGCCGTACGTTTGTGGCCAACTTTCCGGGGAGCCCCGGCGGCGTACGCGATGGCCTCGAGGCGATCGAGGAGCTTCTTCCACACGTCGTGGAATTGTTACGCGGTGAGGCCACGGGACATCCGGCCCCCGCGCCGCCGCCGGATTCCTCATGAGCGCTAGCGACGAAGGCAGGGTGCTTGTCTCGACCCATCATTTGGAGCGGGCGGGCGAGCTCCGGGAGGCGTTCAAGGGCGCCGGATACGAGGTGGAGTTGGTCCCCCCCGATGAAGACGTGAGCGGCGGAGCGCCTATCGAGTTGCTGGTGGTGACCGGGTCCCCGGCCTCCGTCTCAGCCCAGACTCTGGTCCGGAGCGCACACGCCGATTCCAAGGCCCCGGCCTTCGCGATCGTGGAAAACGCTGATGCGATCCCCGGCCTGGCTGCCGATTACGTGGAAGTATTCTCGGACGCTGCTCACGCGGATGACGTCGTTTTCGTGGCGCGTTCGCTCATCGAGCGCCGCCGGTTGCAAGCCTTGGCGGGCATCGTCGGCGAAACCGACGCGATCAAAGAGGCCTTGGAGCGTGTGGTGCAGTTTGCGCCGGTAGGGTCCACGGTGCTGATCACCGGTGAATCGGGAACCGGCAAGGAGTTGGTCGCAAGAGGAATCCATCACCTCTCGTCGAGGCGCCATCGACCGTTCATCGCCGTGAACGTTGCCGCCCTCTCCGAGACACTCCTGGAAAGCGAGCTTTTCGGACACGAAAAGGGAGCGTTCACGGGTGCAATCGATTCTCGACGTGGGCTCTTCGAGCTGGCGGATAAGGGGACCATCTTTCTCGACGAGATCGGGGAGATGCCGCTGGCCACCCAGACCAAACTCCTTCGGGTCCTCGAGCAGCGCGAGTTCCGTCGTGTAGGTGGCGAGGACGTGATCCGTGTCGATATTCGCATCGTCACGGCCACCAACCAGGACCTGAAACAACTCGTGGCGGGCGGTAGGTTTCGGAAGGATCTCTTCTATCGATTGAACGTGTTACATATCGAACTGCCTCCCCTCCGCTCGAGGCGAGAGGACATTCCCCTGCTGATTGATGCCTTCATCCGGGATGCCAGTAGGCGGCAAGACCATCGGTTTGAGGGAATTTCTCCCGAAGCCATGGAAATCCTCCAGGACTACCATTGGCCCGGTAACGTGCGTGAGTTGGAGAACTTGGTGGAGAGCATGGTGGTGCTCGCCCCCGGCAGGCAGGTCTTGCCGGAGGATATCCCCTCGGACGTCCGCGGGATTGCTCCGGCTACGGCTGCTCTTGTTCCCTTGGGAGAGGGGAGCTCCCTGGCGTTGGAAGATCCGAGTTCTCAGAGGATCAGGCCCGAACTGCAGTTCATCTTCCGGACACTGGTCGATTTGCGAATGGACGTGGATGACCTCCGTAAGGAGTTCGACGCCTACCGGCCCCCACAGCCGGGCACTCCCGGTGCCGTGGAGACGTATCCGGTCGGCGAAGGGAGAGTCGAGATCAGTGTCCGACCACCTGCGGGCGTCTCGGAAGAGCCGTGGGAAGTGGAGGAACCGCCCGAGGTCGCACCGGGGGACGGGGCGGTCGTGTATCGGTCGGGGATGACCATGGACGATCTCGAGCGGGCGGCGATCGCTGCGGTCCTGGTGGAGGTCCGAGGGAACCGCCGGAAAGCGGCCCAGATGCTCGCCATTGGCGAGCGCACACTCTACCGCAAGATCAAGGCGTACCAAATCGACGAGGACGAAGAGGAATCAAGCTAGTCAGGCCTCGTCCGCGCCGATCAGATCGTCGAGTGCGGCCAGCAACTCCTCACGTCCCTCGCCGGTTTTCGATGAGCAACTGAGCACCTGATCTTCATCGATCTTCATCTGCTCCACGGCCGTTGCTACGGTTTTCTCTCGGGCCCTGTGCTTGAGCTTGTCCATCTTCGTGAGCACCACCAAAGTCGGCAGGCCTTTCTCTGCGAGGAATTCCACCATCTCGAGGTCGGTGACGGTGGGGTCGTGCCGGGCGTCTACCAGATGCACGACGCCCCGGAGTTTGGGTTCGCCCACGAGATAGTTTTCGACGAGTGCCTTCCAGGACTTCCTCACACGGGAGGAGGCCTTTGCGAAGCCGAACCCAGGGAGGTCGACCAGGAAAAACCGGTCGTTGACCAGGTAAAAATTGAGGGACCGCGTCTTTCCCGGTGTCGCGGATACGTGTGCGAGCTTCTTCCGCGTGCGCCTCAGAAGCACGTTGATGAGGGACGACTTGCCGACGTTCGAGCGACCGGAGAATGCGACTTGTGGAAGATCGCCAGGGAGGGGCGCGCTTGATTCGAACAAGCTCCCGGAGAACTCGACGGTCCGGACCTTCACGCTACTGAGAAACGTGGGTTCCGATTGCACTCCCACCCTCGTGGAGGCTTCGCCGGGCTTCCGGCATCGATGTGAGGGCCTCGGTCAGGACCTCGTCCATGGTGTGGACCGGCACGAACTCCAAGCCGGCGATCACCTCCTCGGGCAAGAGCTCCAGCTCGGGGGCGTTGGCCGCCGGCAACAGAACCTTGTTCAACCCCTCCCGGAGAGCGGCCACAGCCTTCTCCTTGACCCCACCGACGGCCAGAACTCGCCCTCTCAATGTGATCTCCCCTGTCATGGCCACATCGGCCCGGGACGACGTCCCGGTCAGCGCCGAAATCAGGGCGGTGGCGATGGTGATTCCGGCGGACGGGCCATCCTTCGGGGTTGCCCCCTCCGGGATATGGATATGGATGTCCACCTTCTCGTGGAACTGNGGATCNAGNCCGAGCCNNGCGGCNCGNGAACGNGCGTANGTTACCGCNGCAAAGGCGGACTCCTTCATNACNTCTCCGAGNGTNCCNGTGAGTTGCACCTGGCCCGANCCNGGNACCACCGCAACCTCGACGTCGAGTACCTCACCTCCCNCCTCAGTCCACGCCAGNCCGTTGGCCATTCCGAACCGCTCACCCTCGTCTTGGTTGCGTTCCAGGTAGCGCGGCGGGCCCAAAAGAGCCTTCAGGTCGGCCTCTCCGACAGTGAGCGGCTCCATCACTCGATCGTCCACGGGCGCTCCGACCCCNTCGNCGGTCGCTGGGCTCTTCTCGGCCCGCCCCCGGGCGAGCTTGCGAGCGACNCGGGAGATACGGCGGTCCAACTCCCGGACCCCCGCTTCCCGCGTGTACNGCCGGATGATNGCTTTGGCCGCATCTTCGGTCAGGTTGGCGTCCGTCGGGAGGCCGTGGCGTTGGGCCTGGTGCGGCCAAAGGAAACGCAGGGCGATCGCGAGCTTCTCGGTGTCCAGGTATCCCGGGAGGCGGATGATTTCCATGCGATCCCGAAGCGGCTCCGGAATCCCAGCGAGCGTGTTCGCGGTGGCCACGAAAAGGACGTCGGAGAGGTCGTACTCCAACTCCAGATAATGGTCCGTGAATGTCTTATTCTGTTCCGGGTCCAGAACCTCCAGGAGGGCGGCGCCGGGATCGCCATGGAAATCGCGCGCCAGTTTGTCGATCTCATCGAGCAGGAACACGGGGTTGGTGGTCCCGCAACGGCGCATCCCCTGGAGCACCCTCCCGGGTAAGGCACCGACGTAGGTGCGCCGATGACCCCGGATNTCGGCTTCGTCTCGGATGCCCCCCAAACTGACACGCACGAACTCGCGGCCGAGCGCCGTGGAGATACTGCGGCCGAGAGAAGTCTTGCCGACGCCGGGTGCCCCGGCCAGGCAAAGGATGGGTCCCTTCAGTTCACCGACCAGCGACAGCACAGCGATATGGTCGAGGATACGATCCTTCACCTCGTCGAGCCCGTAGTGGGCCTCATCGAGAGCAGCGGACGCATGTTCGACTCGCAGATTGTCCTTTCTGCGTTCGGTCCACGGTAGGCTCAGGATCCAGTCGAGGTAGGTTCGAATCACTGNGGCTTCGGGGGCGANCGTGTTCAACTTTTCGAGGCGATTGAGTTCGCGCTCCGCCCGCTCACGGGCGTGCGGGGGGAGGGAAGCGGACACCACCGAGGCAGCGAGCTCCGACCACTCGTCCCCGGGGTCGGTCCCGAGCTCGTGATGAATGGCCTTCAGCTGCTCTTGGAGGTAGCTCTGGCGCTGATCCGAGTCCAGTTGCATGCGGATCTGAGCATCCAGCTTCTCTTCGATCCGCAGAATTTCCAGTTCNCTCACGAGGATTTCGCGGAGGAGGCCGTAGTAGTGCGCGAGGTCGGAGGACTCGAGAAGCTCTTGCTTCTCGCTGGGAAACACCAACAGATGTCCTGAAACCAGATGGGCGGAGCGAACTCGATCGCTTTCGAGGGAAACGGAGGTCAACACATCGTCGGGGACACGATCACAAAGGTGGACGTACTCGTGAAANAGCCGCAGGACGCCTCGCGCGAGGGCCTCGTCTTCCTTCGGCTCCTGTTGCTCGGCGGCGCGTTCCTCCGCGACGAACGGCTCGATCGATNCGGAGAAACCTGCTTCGGACTTCAGGAAGCGACGAACCCGGCAGCGTCCCATGCCCTCGAGNACGACGCGTGCNTTCCCATCCGNGAGGCGCGACACCTGCAGGACCTTCNCAACGACCCCGACGCGGTGCAGGTCGTCCTTGGACGGATCCTCCACNTGCACGTTCTTTTGCGCCAGGANGAGGATATATCCTGCGCCTTTCTCGGCGGCCTCCAGCGCTGCGAGCGACGGAGGTCGACCGATNAACAGGGGCAAGACCATGTAGGGGAAGTAGACCAGGTCCCGAAGGGCAACGACGGGCAGCCGGTCTGGGATCTCGCAGGTCTCGTCGACCCGAATCAGTGTTGCCATTCGGGGCATCCTACGCTGGGAAACCACCGTGGGGAAGGGCTGGGCCGGATCAGGCCTCTTTNTTCTGCGTCTCCGGATGGAGTACCAGNAGCGGTGGCACGTCCTTGTCGACACAGTCGGCCGTGACGACCACCTCTCGGACGTCCGTTCGAGACGGTATCTCGAACACGACGTCGCGCATGAAATCTTNNATCACGGAACGCAGGCCTCGCGCGCCGGTGCCGCGGTCCAGCGTTTTTTTGGCGATCGTGCGCAGCGCTTCCTTGTCGAAGGTAAGGCCAATACCCTCGAGTTCGAACATCTTCCGGTACTGCTTGACCAGCGCGTTTTTCGGCTCCTCGAGGATCCTCACCAAAGCATTTTCGTCCAGATCGCTCAAGTGGACCGCGACCGGGAGACGCCCCACGAGTTCGGGGATGAGCCCGAACTGCTTGAGATCCGCGGGTTCGACGAACGGCAGGAGCTCGTCTCGTTCCTCTCCACTCGCTTTCTCACCGAAACCGATACGTCGCCTGCCGAGGCGGGTCTCGATGATCTGTTCCAGGCCGTCGAAAGCGCCTCCGCAAATGAACAGGATGTTGCGGGTGTCGAGTTGGATGTATTCCTGCTGCGGGTGTTTTCGGCCGCCCTGGGGTGGAACCGAGGCCACCGTTCCCTCTAGGATCTTGAGGAGAGCCTGTTGGACACCCTCGCCCGAGACGTCTCGCGTGATCGACGGGTTCTCGGACTTCCGCGCGATCTTGTCCATCTCGTCGATGTAGACGATTCCGCGTTCGCACTCGGCCACGTTGAAATCGGCGGCCTGGAGCAGCCGAACCAAGATGTTCTCAACGTCTTCGCCGACGTAACCCGCTTCGGTGAGCGTGGTCGCGTCGGCGATGGTGAACGGAACATGGAGGATCCGCGCCAACGTCTGTGCGAGCAGCGTCTTACCGACCCCGGTGGGCCCGATCAGAAGAATGTTGGCTTTGTCGATTTCGACGTCGTCGAGCACTCCCTGATTGTTGACCCGCTTGTAGTGGTTGTAGACCGCAACGGCGAGCGCCCGTTTCGCGCCCTCCTGCCCGATGACGTATTGATCCAAGGCTTCGTTGATTTCCTGTGGTGTCGGACTCTCGACTATGGACTCTGATGCCTCGCGGTCCTCTTCCTCGGCGAGGATCTCATTACAGAGGGAAATACATTCGTTGCAGATGTACACGGAGGGGCCGGAAATGAATTTCTTGACCGTTTCCTTGGACTTTCCGCAAAAACTGCAACGTAGGTGTTTGTCACTGGACATATAGCGGCTCCTCTAGCGACTCCTCTGCTCGTTCGCGGATCGTCTCACTCCTCTTCCCCTGACGGCTCGAGTTTGGCGTGTGAGTCTTTTGGACTCAGGCCGTTCGCGACGGGACCTTCAAGTACCCGATCAATGAGGCCGTAGTCGACTGCTTCGTCCGGACTCATAAAACGGTCGCGGTCCACGTCGTCTTGAATCTGCTCCATCGTCTGACCTGTATGCTTAGCCAAAATCTCGTTCAGCCGCTTGCGTGTGTACAGGATCTCTTTGGCGGCGATTTCGATGTCGGCCGCCGTGCCCTGCGAGCCTCCGGAGGGCTGATGGATCATGATCCGCGAGTTGGGAAGGGCGCCTCGCTTGCCTTTTTCCCCTGCGGCGACGAGCACAGCGGCCATGGAGGCCGCGATGCCGACCGCGAAGGTGGCGACTGGAGCCCTCATGTGCTGGATCGTGTCATAGATGGCGAGGCCCGCATAGACTCCACCGCCCGGCGAATTCACGTAGAGATAGACGTCGCGTTCCGGATCCTCGGCGTCGAGGAACAGAAGCTGAGCCACGATGATGTTGGCAACGTTATCGTCGATTCCGGTGCCGAGGAAGATGATCCGGTCCATGAGGAGCCGGCTGAAAATGTCGTAACTCCGCTCTCCACGGCTCGTCCGCTCGATGACGTATGGGGGGTAGATCGGCATAGTCTGCAGGTTGCTCCCTTATGGTCAGGCTTCAGTGATTTCCGATTGTTCCTTGAGAAAGTCGAACACCTTTCTTTCAGTGATCTCTCGCTCCAGCGCTTCGAGCCTCTCGCCCTTCTGGAGGTTGGCGTAAATTTTTGCGGGCGTGTCCCCACTCTTCTCGGCGATTTCTTCGATCCTGTCGTCGAGTTCCTCCTCGGTTGCCCCAAGTTCTTGTATTTCGGACAGGCGGTCGATGGCCAAGATCCGCTTTACCGCGTGCTCGGCCTGAGGCGACAGCTGTTCCTTGGCTTCGGTCAATTTCTCGGGGGGCACTCCTTCGGGATTGCCCAACACCGATTCGACGTAACGGTCCACCATTGAAACCGGCACCGTAAAGGGATTCGCGTCCAGAATCGCGTCCAAGAGTTTACCCCGAACGACGGATTCGGCCTGTTCCTCCGCTTCCTTCTCCAAGTCAGCCTGGATTTTCTCGTTCAGGTCTTCGACGCCCTCGAACTCTCCGAGGCTCTTGGCGAACTCGGCGTCCAACTCCGGCAGCACGAGGTGTTGCCGAGAGTCCAACCGGATGTGGAGATGCTCTTCCTGGCCCCGGCGTTCCTCATTGGGGAAGTCGTCCGGAAAACGAACCACGAAGTCGCCGGATCCATCGATCTCGAGCGACTTGATCGCCTCCTCGATGTTTGGGGTCGCGTCTCCCTGTCCGAGAACCAACTGGTACGGTTGTGCCTCTCCGACCTCACCGTCGTTCATCCGCTGGATCTCCACCTCGACCAGATTGCCGTCTTCTGGCTTGCCTTCCTCCAACGGGTGCCAGGTCCCTTTCTCCTCCCGGAGCCGTCCCAGAACCTGCTCGAGTTTGTCCTCCAGGCCGTTGACCGCGGGCCGTTCAACCCTGAACCCGCCGAGCCGCGAGAGCTCGATTTCCGGACGTACGTCGAAGGAAATCGAGAACGTGAGATCATGGTCCGGCTCGTACTGCACGTTGTCCACTTCACCTTCGGAAATCGGGTTGAGTTCCTGCTGGCTGAGTGCCTCCCTGTATGCGGCCCCGATGAGCTTGTCGAGCGCTTCCCGGCTCAAGGATTGACCGAAGCGTTTCTCGACTACCGAAGACGGGACGTGGCCTTTCCGGAATCCCGGAAGCTTTACGCGCGCAGCGAGTTCACCGGTGAGCCGGCGCCGCTCCGAATCCACTACGCCGGAGGGCACAATGACGTTCATGGTCCGGCGCCACCGTTCGCCCTCTTCGACGGAGATCTGGAGTTCGGCTCCCTCTATCGCCATTTAAACTCTATCGCCATTTGCGCCCGTTTTCAGGAAGGCTGCTAAAGGAGTACAGTAGGTCTTGAATGCGAAAGGGGGGACTCGAACCCCCACGGCACGAAGCCACAGGATCCTAAATCCTGCGCGTCTACCAATTCCGCCACTTTCGCAAATGTGGGGCATGGAATCGGGAGGGCACCCAGCCTAGGAAACATAACCGAGCCCCAAAACGCCATCAACAAGGAGTGCTACCTAAACGCCGAGGGCGCGCCACCCGGAGGCAACGCGCCCTAAAGCCCTACTCGACCCGTCTTTCTTGTTATCTCGAACTTGTTATCTCGAAACTGGTACGTGCACGATCTGCTGTCTGCCGTCGTACAAGGCAAGTTGCAGCGTCACGATTTCCCCCTCTTGCACGCGGTTCATGATCCGCTCTACGTCCGATCGGTCATCGACGGACTCCCGGTTGATCGCGAGGATCTTCCAGCCGGGGGTAACTCTTCGACGTGCTGCGGGTCCGTTGATCTGAACGTCCGTGATCACCACTCCGGCCGCTTCATCGAAGCCGTACTCCTGGGCGCTCATCNGGTCCATGTCTTCGTATCGGAGTCCGAGCTTATCGTCCATCCGGACTTCATCGCGCACGGATGGTGCGGCGGCCACGACCGGAGCGGGTGCCTGAAGGTTGGCTTCGTCGAGTTGGACCTCCACCGTTACGAATCTGCCGTCCCTGTACACACCGACGCTGACGTCGTCACCCGGTCGTTTCATCGCGATCACTTGCTGCAGCTGTCCCGAGCGTTCGATCGGCTCGCCATCGAGTTCGACGATCACGTCGTAGATGCGAAGGCCTTGGGCTTCCGCCGGCCCTCCTTCGGTGAGCGTGGTCAATTCGACACCGGCAACCGTGGGCAGGCCGTACTTCTCGGCCGAGATGTCGTCGATCGCGCTCATCCCGACGCCGAGCCGGGCCCTACGTACTCGTCCGTACTCGACCAAGTCCTCCATGACGCGGTGCGCCAGGTCGATGGGGATCGCGAATCCGTACCCTTGGTAGAATCCCGTTTCGCTGGCGATCGCGGAGTTGATGCCGACGACCTGGCCCCTGAGGTTGACCATCGGCCCTCCCGAGTTTCCGGGGTTGATCACGGCGTCGGTCTGGATGAAGTCCTCGATGGCGTAAGCGCTGATTCTGGAAGATACCCCGTCTTGCTGGAGCCCACGCTGGAGCAAATCGAGGGGGCGTCCAAGCGCGCTGACGATCCCGACGGTCACTGTGTAGTCCAGGGGACCGCTACCGCCGCTGAAGCCCGGGTTGCCGATGGCGACGATCCACTCTCCTACACGGAGGTCGGCGGAGGTCCCGAAGTTGAGCTTGGTCAGACCGGGGGCGTCGATCCTGATCACCGCCACGTCCGTAAACGGATCGCGTCCCACGACCTGCGCCGGAAACGAGCGCCGATCTTGGAGAAATACCGTGAGCTGATCGGCGTCATCGACCACATGGTTGTTGGTAAGGATGTAACCATCATCGGAGACGATGAACCCGCTTCCTCCGGACACGCGGTCAGGTCGATCCTGCGGACCCTGGTCCTGACGGAGGGGGTCTGCCCGCCGCGGGGCGCTCGCCGGAGATCTCCGGCGAGCCTCGATCCGTACCACCGCGGGTGTGACGGTNCCGGCGACGTTGACAAACGCGTCGCTGAGGTCGAGNGCTGGCTGCACGGCCTCGATCGGGATTTGCGGCTCGGTCCCAATCTCGGGCATGACGTATGATACGCCCCCCCACCCAAGGGCGGACGCGATTCCGAGCCCCATGAGAGAGGCAGTTGCCGTAAGGAAGGCTATTTTCACTTTGGCGCGAAACGGATCGTAAATGGACATGTTCCTCAGCTTCCGTTGGAACGAATAGGCGGGCGAACCCACGACGCNGCACCTACTACACAAACGAGAACCTCGTGGTCCACTCTAAACATCCACCCCNCTCGGATCAACTTCAAGTCGAGCAGGGTTGTCTCTCAGGAGGGTGAGCCCTCCTCGTCGACGATCTCGTAGTCGGCCTCGATGACCTCTTCGTCCGCGGCTTCGTCCTCCGCGTCCGTTTCGGCGTCGGCTTCCCCTTCCGCGCTCTCGTCGCCTTCGCCCTCGGCGGCTTGTGATTGATACATTTCCTGGCCGGCGGCGCTGAACGCCTGCATGAGTTCGTCCCGGGCGGTGTTGAACGCCTCCGTATCTTCTCCCTTGAGGGCTTCCTTGGCGCTTTCCANGGTTTCGTCGAGCCGTTCCTTCGTGCTCTCGGAGACTTGGTCACTCCATTCGGCCGAATCCTTCTCGACCTGATAGACGAGCGAGTCGAGTTGGTTACGTGCCTCGACGTTNGCCCGGCGCTCTTCGTCCTCTCCGGCGTGCGCCTCGGCGTCCTTGACCATCTTCTCGACCTCGCTGTCGCTCAAGCCGCTCGACGACTCGATACGGATCTTCTGCTCCTTGCCCGTGGTGTTGTCCTTGGCCTTCACGTGTAGGATCCCGTTGGCGTCGATGTCGAAGGTGACCTCGACCTGGGGCATACCACGCTGTGCCGGCGGGATGCCCGTGAGTTGGAACTTGCCGATGGTCTTGTTGTCGAGTGCCATCTTCCGCTCNCCCTGGAGCACGTGGATTTCGACCGTGGTCTGGTTGTCTTCGGCCGTCGAGAAAATTTCGGNTTTTTCGGTCGGGATCGTGGTGTTTCTTTGGATCAGCGGGGTCATCACGCNGCCGAGCGTCTCGATGCCCAGTGACAGCGGNGTGACGTCCAGGAGCAANACGTCGGTCACGTCTCCGGACAGAACACCGGCTTGGATGGACGCACCTACGCCGACGACTTCGTCGGGGTTCACACCCTTGTGGGGCTCCTTACCGAAGAACNCCTCGACCACTTCTTGGATCTTNGGGATCCTCGTCGAACCTCCGACCAAAATCACCTCGTCGATGGCCGACGGCTCGATCCCGGCGTCCTTGAGCGCCTGCTTCATCGGCGGCAGCGTGCGCTGGATCAGGTCATCGACCAACTGCTCGAACTTCGCTCTCGTGAGCGAATAGTTGAGGTGCTTTGGCCCTTCNTGGGTCGCAGTGATGAAGGGCAGGTTGATGTCGGTCTGCTGGGTCGACGAAAGCTCCATCTTGGCCTTTTCCGACGCTTCTTTCAGGCGCTGAAGCGCCATCGGGTCTTTGGAGAGGTCGATCCCCTGGTCCTTCTTGAACTCAGTGACCAGCCAGTCGATGACCTTCTGGTCGAAGTCATCACCACCCAGGTGCGTGTCTCCGTTGGTCGATTTCACCTCGAAAACGCCGTCGCCCAGCTCGAGGACGGATATGTCGTACGTGCCACCTCCGAGGTCGAATACGGCGATCTTCTCGTCGGTTTTCTTGTCGAGGCCGTAAGCCAGCGCGGCGGCGGTGGGCTCGTTGATAATACGAAGTACTTCGAGGCCCGCGACTTTACCCGCGTCCTTGGTGGCCTGGCGCTGAGCGTCGTTGAAGTAGGCCGGCACCGTGATGACCGCCTGNTGGACCGTCTGGCCCAAGTAGTCTTCGGCGGTCTGCTTCATCTTCTGAAGGATCATCGCCGAGATCTCGGGGGGCGTGAACGTATTGTCCGCGTTCGGGACCTTGATCTCCACACGTCCCTTGGAGTCGGTCTTGACNTGGTAGGGCACGAGTTTCTGTTCCGCGGTAACCTCNTCGCNCTTNCGGCCCATNAACCGTTTGATCGAGAAGATGGTGTTCTCGGGATTGGTGATCGCCTGGCGGCGAGCCACTTGGCCCACGAGCCGTTCACCGTCCTTAGTGAACGCTACCACGGAAGGTGTGGTCCGGCCGCCCTCCGAGTTGGGGATCACAACAGGCTCTCCGCCCTCCATGACCGCTACGACCGAATTGGTGGTTCCCAGATCGATCCCGATAACCTTTCCCATGTCTGCTCCTCGAATGCGCCAAGGCCGCTACGGCCAGATGGTTAGAAGACGGGCGACNGGTCCGCTTGGCGGTCCTGGGCGTCGTCAATACGTTCCGGTCCGNGAGTTTGCAATCATCATGCCGGACCAAAANGCCTGAAAGCCGTCAAACTGGCGGCCTTTCGGGGGATGCATGTCAAAACGGCAGGTCCTTGGNCCGGCGCCCCGGATTAGGGGATCGAGTCCATCACTCCGAGCNCTCACGGGAATCTGGACGAGCTTGCACGAAGTGGTTGATCGGCCCGCGCCCCGCACCCAATCCCGGTGCGCTAGCCAGCGCCCGGGCAACGAAGTCCACGGCCGCATCGGCCGCATCAAGGAGCGGCCNTCCCGCCGCCAGGCCCGCCGCCAGCGCTGCGGAGAGCGTACAGCCTGTGCCGTGCCCGGCGGACGTGTGCAGACGGGGCCGGGACCAGNTATGCTCGCCCTCCTGGGTCAGTAGCAGATCGACGGCCTCATGNCCCTCGAAGTGCCCGCCTTTCACGAGGGCGGCACGAGCACCGAGGTCGAGGAGCGCCCGGGCCGCGTCCGCGAGATCGCTCGGANCTTCGATCGGCAAACCGGTCAGNATGCGCGCTTCATCCAGGTTTGGGGTCACGACGGTGGCCAGCGGCACGAGTTTGCGCCGGATGGTATCCTCAGCCTCGCTATCGAGGAGACGGTGTCCGCTCGTAGAGATCATCACCGGGTCGAGCACGTAGTTGGGTAGCCCATGTTCATCGATCGCGTGNGCCACACACTCCACCAACGCAGCGCTGGCGAGCATGCCAGTCTTGAACGCATCAGGCGGAATGTCCGTGGCCACCGCCAGGATCTGCTCGTAGACGATTTCTGNGGGGAGAGGGTACACGGCAGCGACCTCTGTTGTGTTTTGAGCGGTNACCGCAGTGAGTGCGCTACAGCCGAAAACGCCGAACGCATGGAACGTCTTGAGGTCGGCCTGGATACCGGCCCCGCCTCCGCTGTCGCTTCCTGCGATTGTGAGGGCTATGGGAGATGGGTTATCCATGGAGTCCATATTGATCGGAACGCGAAAGCCGAGTGAGACGGATGTTGAGCAAGAATAGACGACAACTCATCGAGCGGCTCAAGACGCGCAAGGGTCGGCCGCGCGAAGGACTCGTGCTGGTCGAGGGCGTGCGTGCGTCGGCNGAGGCGTTGGCAGCTGGGGCCGACATCCGGTTTGTGGTCCGGTCGCCNC
Organism: Gemmatimonadota bacterium; assembly: GCA_002712565.1. The sequence continues at coordinate 15,340 of PAUA01000025.1, forward strand.
GACTGCTCGATACCGAGGCCGGTCGGACCCTCGCCTCCGCGCTGACGGGGCGGGAGCTGCAGACGGACGGCGTGGCNGTGACCGAATTNACCGATGTCGAACTGGCCGATGCCGAGCTGGCCGACCTCTCGGATACCGAGCACCCGCAGGGTGTCCTGTGCGTATGCAGCGAGCCGAGCCTCGATCTCGCCCAGCTCCGGATCGGCACCCCGGCCACGGTATTGCTCCTGGATGGGTTGCAGGACCCCGGTAACCTNGGCACACTCATCCGGGCTGCCAGGGCCTTTGGTGTGGACGCGGTGATCGTCCTGGATGGGTCNGTCGACCCGTGGAATCCGAAAGCCGTTCGTGCTGCCGCTGGGGNCAGCTTCCGTACACAGATCACCCGGGCGGTGTGGGCCGAGGCACGGCTGTGGATGGAAGAACAGAGCATCGAGATTCTGGCCGCCGATCCGTCCGGCGACGATGTTCGTTCGTTCCAAACCGCNGGATCCTGGGCTCTGGCGGTGGGCAACGAGGGTGCCGGACTGCGGCCCGACATCGTGGCGGCATCCACGAAACGCTTCGCGATCCCGATGCCGGGTAACGCGGAATCCTTGAATGCTGGGGTCGCTGGTTCAATCCTCCTTTATAGCCTGCTTACGCGATAGTTGGCTTACCCGTGCTTCATAGTCTGCTGACCGGTGCTTCATAGTCTGATTACCCGTGGGAGTGTAGCGCTTTGATCGACGTCTTCTCGGACGCCTGGATCGTCTCTGCTCTGGCCGGCTTGGTCGGATTGATNATCGGTTCTTTCTTGAACGTCTGTACGCTCCGCTGGCCAGAAGACGAATCCGTGGTGTTCCCCGGCTCCCACTGTCCGAAATGCGGAGAGCCAATCCGTTGGTATGACAACGTTCCCGTATTGGGCTACGTGCTGTTGCGCGGGCGTTGCCGGGCATGCCGTGAGCCGATCTCCCTGCAGTACCCCCTCGTCGAGTTGGCGACGGGGCTCGTATGGGCGGGCATGTTCAGCTACGCGGGACTCTCGTTCGAGGCGCTGAGGGGCACCCTCCTCCTCACGATCCTCTTCGGAATCGCCCTCACCGACGCACGTTTCTACATCATCCCCGATCAGTTCTCTCTGGGCGGGCTGGTCCTCGGACTCGGGCTCGCCTTCCTGCCCGGTGGAATCGATGCACTCGATGCGCTCATTGGGGCCATCGTCGGATTCGGCCTTCTGGGGTCGGTCGCGGTCGTCGGAAAATGGATGTTAAAGAAGGATGCGATGGGCCTCGGGGACATCAAGATGATGGCCATGGTTGGAGCGTTCTTGGGATGGGCGGGTGTGCTCTTGACGGTCTTCCTAGGAGCCCTACTGGGGGCCGTGATCTTCGGGCCCATCTCCTACAAGACGAAGAAGCTGGTGCCTTTCGGGATCTTCCTCGCGGCCGCCGCGGCCATAACCTATGGCTTTGGATCCGAGATCATCGACTGGTATTTGACGAACATTCTGCATTTGCCCCCAGCCGCGTAGGGCGCCCCCGTGGGAGCACCCACGGGGGCACTGTGGAAGCACCTGCATCGGTATTGTTAGGGATCTGAACAGTCTCGCTGGAAGCCGCACGAAAGGCAGACGACCTTGCAATGGCGCTCCACGATTGGGCCGCCGCAAAGCTCGCACACGGGAGCGCTCGGCTCTCCGATGTCTTGCTCGCGGTAGGTCCTGGCTAGCTCGATGTAATGTCGTCCACCTCGGGCGACCCACTCTGCGGCGGAGCCGTCCAACTGCTTCTTCACCTCGCCGGGCACGCCCGCGACCAGGCTACGGTCGGGGATCTGCGCACCCTCCAGCACGACGGTACCGGCCGCGACTACGCACTCCGAGCCGATTCGGGCGTTCTGCAGGATTACGGCATTCATGCCGATCACCGTGCCGTCGCCGATCGTGCAACTCTCGCACTTGGCTCCGTGGCCTACCGTGACATGCTGGCCGATGATGGTAGGCGCCCAATCGCCGACGTGTACAACACAGTTGTCCTGCACGCTCGAGCCTGCGCCCACCACGATGCCGTTCTCGGCGTCGTCCCCTCGCACCACAGCACCGAACCACACGCTCGCGTTCTCCTCGACTGTAACGTCACCGATGAGCACGGCATTGGGCGCGATGAACGCGGATTCGGCCACTCGTGGCCGCTTGCCGTGGAAGGGAAGGAGGATCGCCATGTGCGGAAGTCGGCTGGGTTATTCCGGCTCTTCCCGGTCCGCCAGGCCGAGCTTGGTGAGGCGGGTGGTCAGGACCTGCGTGTCCGAAGCNGTCAGAATCTCGATCTTTACGCCCGCCCGCTCCACGGTCTCACCTTGCTCAGGCACGTACCCCAACTCCTCGAGGATGAATCCATTGAGCGAGCGCTGCCCGAGTTGCGGTAGCGCGACGTTGAACGCGTAGTTGATTTCACGTACGTCGATCCCTCCGGGTGCCAAAACCTGTGTCTTGGAAATCCGAATCAGCATCTCTTCGTCGACGTCGGTTTCGTCGACGATCTCCCCCACCAGTTCCTCAAGGATGTCTTCGAGCGTGGCGAGGCCGTCTGTGCCTCCGAACTCATCGGCGATGATCCCCATATGCATGCGTCGGGCCTGAAACTGATGGAGCAGCTGGTTGAGCGGGAGCGATCCAGGGACGAACAAGGGATCCCGGGCCAATTGCGACAGCATCATCGTNGTCCGGCCATCGACGTAATGTGCGTAGGCTTCCCGCACATACAGAATGCCCGAGATGTCGTCGGTCGTATCCTTNTATACGGGAACCCGTGAGTACGGAACCGACTTGAGTTCCCCGATGATCTCTTCGAGCGTGAGCGAGTCCTTCCACGCGAAAATGTCCACGCGTGGTGTCATGACGTCCCACGCGGTCAATTCGTCNAGGCGGAAGGCTCGCTCGATCAGGAGGTGCTCGTCTTCTCCGACCAGCCCCTCTTCTTGCCCCAATTGCGCGAGTTCACGGACGTCGCGCTCTTCCTGAGTCGGCACGTCCGGCCCATTGGCCCGCCCCACCCCAACGAGCTTACGGACGGGCTTGGTGACAGCCGCGAGCCCCTTTACACCCNTNAGGACAGCCGGTGCGGCCGCCAGGGCAAAACGAGTCGGGTGTCGTGACGCCAGAAGGCGGGGGATTCCTTGGCCCAAGATCAGGACGGCGAGGGAGCCGGTGAGCAGTCCCCACCACCCACCCGATGTGTCCCACATCCCGTATCCCAAGAGAACCATGATGCCGACGGCCAGCGTATTAGAGAGTGTGTTCAAGAAGACCACGGCCGCACGGGTCTGATTGCCCCGGGTCGTCAGCTCGGCGAGGGCGTTGGCCCCGCGGAACCCCTCCTCCTCCATGGTGCGAAGCTGCGACGTACCGATCGCGAACGTGGCGGTCTCCGACGCCGAACACAGGGCGGAGGTCAGGATCGACACCACGGCGGNTCCCGATAACAGCCAGATCATGCGGGCCTCGGTGGTTCGGGCAGGCCCAGGCTGTNGCGATGCCCCGGTCTGCCCGGAACGCCTGGTGTACTCGGCGGGCGTTCGCCCGCCTCGGTACTAGGGCCTACGTCCATCCAGCCGACTCCTGAAGGAGCTCAGCGATCACGTCTCGTGTGACCCGCCCGTCCGCCTCGGCTTCGAAATTGAGAACGATTCGGTGCGCGAGCACTGCGGGAGCCACAGCCCGCACGTCATCGTACGAGGGGATCGGGTCGCCACGGAGGGCGGCCCTCGCCTTGGCACCGAGCACCAGGTACTGCGANGCCCGGGGGCCGGCACCCCAACTGACGTACTTATCGGCCACCTGGGCAGTCTCCTCCCAATCGGGGCGGGTGGCCCTGGCCAGGTGGACGGCGAAGGAAACCAGCGAAGGGGACGCAGGGACGCGGCGTACCAGGTGCTGGAGCTCGATCAACTCCGCCGCCGCCACAATGGGGTGGACCTGCGGGTCCTCCTCGCCGGTGGTGCGCATCGCCACCTCCTCTTCCTCCGTCTTGGAGGGATATCCGATCGGCAACTCCAGCATGAACCGATCCAGTTGGGCCTCGGGAAGTGGGTACGTGCCTTCCTGCTCGATAGGGTTTTGCGTCGCTAGTACGAAGAACGGGGGATCGAGGGTAAAGGTTTCGCCCCCGGCAGTGACTTCACGCTCCTGCATTGCCTGGAGCAGAGCGGCCTGGGTCTTCGGCGGCGTACGGTTGATCTCATCGGCGAGCACGACGTTCGCGAAGATGGGTCCACGGACGAAGCGGAACACGCGCCTACCCGTCGAGCGGTCTTCTTCGATCACCTCCGTGCCTGTGATGTCCGTGGGCATGAGGTCGGGCGTGAACTGAATGCGACTGAACTCGAGGTCGAGTGCCTCGGCGAGCGTACTGATCAAAAGCGTCTTGGCCAGGCCGGGCACACCTACCAGCAGCGCGTGCCCGTTGGCCAGGAGCGACGTCAGAAGACCCTCTACGACGTCGTGTTGGCCTACGATCCGTTTTTCGATTTCGTTTCGAAGCTCCTCGGCGACCTGGGCCACACGCTGGAGTAATTCGATGTCCCGATCCTGAACAACCGTCTCTGTTGATGACGTCATCAATTGCTTCCGGCGTCTTTGAAGGAATGCCATGGCCGCGCTGGGCGACAAATCTGGCACGGCCGACGACCACGCACCCTACCCGCTACATAGCGCCTGGGTCCAAGTGTGGAGGTCCCCCAAAGGACCTCATCGTACGCCGCGAAGTTGACTCCGGGCCGCCCTTGCGTCAAGCGTGGGCGGGTCCTGAAATCCCCTTTTCTTACCCCATAAACTGGCGCTTGCGCTTTTTTTCACAAGCATTAAATTTTTTGTAGGGTTTGGGTTTACACCGGAGTTCCAACCGATGCGTGAGGAAGGAAAACCGGCCGAAGAGTCTCGCNGCGACGTCATACGTGTTTCTTCCCAATTCTTGGGTTTCGGCATGACGTTTGCCGCTTCGGTGGCTCTCTTTGGATGGATCGGATTNAAGGTCGGNACGTTTATTGGGGCCGAGTCGCCACTCACGATTCTCGGGGCACTTTTTGGGGGAACGGTCGGCTTCTACAGCCTCTATGCCCATGTCGTGATAAGGTCCCGCGAAGAACAGGGCCACGAGGAGGGTGACAAGGATTGAGAGCCCTGGGTCGGTACGCGTTGACCGGACTCTTGATGATTGCAGTGGCGGTTGCGGCGCTGTTCCCGTTTCTGGACGATGATGGGAGAACGGGGATCTTAATTGCGGCCGCGGTCGCTTACCCGGTGCAGGTCGTGGCCTTCGGGTTGCTGTTGCGGGTCCGGGGAGNCCCCTCGCGCTTCTTTGTTTGGTGGGGAGCGGGGGTGGCCGTCAGGGTCGGAGCGGTCATCATTATCGGGCTCATCGCCTTACGCATCGAGTCCCTTGGAGCTGAAGTCCTACTGCTGTCCGTGGCCGGATTTTTCTTCGGTCTGTTGCTGATCGAGCCGGCGTTTCTCAAGGGCGCAGATAGGGACGTGATAGATTGACAGAAGAGACAATGAGTCTACTCAGGGTGCTTCGGGGGCGGGGCCAGGAAGTGGCAGAGGCCGCCGGCGAGCATGGTGCCGAGTCGTCGGGCGCCATGCCCATGAGCGAGCTTGCGGATTTTGCCTCGCATCACATCGCCGATGCGAAGGAGATCGAGTTCTTGTGGTGGCATTGGAACCTCGACTTCTTGAGCATCCCCGCGTTCGACCTTGGGCCACTGACGATCGACCTGTCACCGACACGTCACATGGTGATCATGGTGACGGTCGCCGTTCTTCTAATGCTGGCTTTCATTCCGCTGGCTGGAGCGCTCCGAAAGAGGTACAAGGAGAAGGCTCCGAGCGGCTTAGCCAATGCCATGGAAGCGCTGATCATCTACTTCCGTGATGACGTGGTGCGGGCGAACATCGGGCATGGCGCCGACGCCTTCACGCCGTTCATTCTCACGCTCTTCTTCTTCATCTTGGGCATGAACCTGATCGGACTCACGCCTCTTGGGATCACGCCTACGGCGAACGTCTCCGTGACCGCGGCACTGGCCGTCGTCACGCTTGTTGTCATCGAGGGTGCCGGGTTCAGGGCACTGGGGCCGGCCGGGTACGCTCGTACAATATTTTTCCTCCCTCGTGGTGTGCCGGGCTTCATGAAACTGCCAATGCTCTCCATTCTGACGGTCGTTGAGGCCATGGGGAAGATCGCGAAGCCTTTCGCACTGACGATCCGTCTCATGGCCAACATGACGGCCGGCCATACACTCATTCTGCTTCTCATGGGAATGATTTTTGTGCTCCAGAGCTACTACATGGGCGNCGCGGCGGTTGNGATGGGCAGCGTGCTCATGATTCTGGAGTTGTTCGTGGCCTGTTTGCAGGCCTACATCTTCGCGATGCTCGCGTCCGTCTTCATCGGACTGATACGTCACGCTCATTAGTCACCGTCACCTAACAAAGGACACACGATGCTGCACGCACTCGTTACCGTAGTTCAGGAAGTTGCCGCGGATGGGGCAACCCAGGGCATTGGTCTCATCGGCGCGGGACTCGCGATCGGGGGCGCCGCGCTCGGTGCGGGGCTGGGAATCGGCCCCATCGGATCGGCCGCGGCCTCAGGGATCGCGAGGCAGCCAGAAGCCACCGCGCAGATTCAGACGGCGGCCATCATCTTCGCGGCTCTCATCGAGGGCACCGCACTCTTCGGCCTCGTCCTCGCGTTTCTGCTGATGGGTCGATGAAGCTCAGGCGAAACCTTGCGGGCTTCGGGGCGCACGCGCTGATCCTCCACCTGAGCGCGATTCTGCGCGTGAGGAGGTTGGAATGCTCGACGTAAGCCCGGGTTTGTCGCTCTGGACCACGTTCGTCTTTCTTGGGCTGCTCGCCATTCTGTGGAAGTTCGCGTGGGGGCCGATCCTGAAAGCCGTTCAGGATCGTGAGGACGGCATACAGAGCACGCTCGACCAGGCCTCCAACGAGAGGGGCGAGGCGGCCAAGCTGCTAGTGGAGCACCGAGAGCAGATGGCCGACGCCCGGCGACAGGCCCAGCAGATGATCGCGGAGGGCAAGGAGGCGGGCGANCGGGTNCGGCAAGACATCGAAGAAAAGGCCCGAGCCGAGGGCGACGCGATGATCGAACGGGCACGGGAGTCGATCGAGCGCGAGAAGGATGCTGCGCTCCAGGAGCTCCGCAAGGAATCCGTGGATTTGGCGCTCGCCGCGGCGGCCAAGTTGGTTCACGAGAGTCTCGACGAGAAGAAGGACCGTGAGCTCGTGATGGGCTTCATCGAGGAACTGAGTGGCGGGAGTGAGATCGAGGCATGAGGGACGAAACCGTCGCCCGTAACTACGCCGAAGCGCTCTTCGAGTTGGCCGAACGCCACGAAGGCGTCGAGGCCTACGGCACGGGCATCGAGGGCGTGGCGGTCCTCATTGACGAGAATGACGATTTCCGCCGGTTTTTGGAAACGCCCAGGATCGCCGTGGAGCAGAAGAAGGAAATGGTGCGTAAGGTGTTCGGTGAGACGTTACCTGCGAAACTCGTCAATTTCATACTGATCACCCTCGATAAGAGGCGACAGCGCCTTCTGAGGGTGATCGCGCGGGAGTACAACGGCCTCCTGGACCAACACTTCAACCGGGTGCACGTAGAAGTGACCTTGGCCCGCAAGTTGGACGACGATTCGGTCGAGGAAATGCAGAAGCGGCTGACGGCGGCGCTGGGGCAGACCGCGATCCCACACGTCCGGATCAAACCGGGCATCCTAGGGGGAGCGATCTTCCGGACTGGCGACACGATCTACGATGGATCACTGAGGTGCAAGCTCGACGGCATGCGCCGAAAGTTACTGAGGGCCGACCTCCCGACACTGGGTGAGGTCTGACGATAACATATCCGGCCGGCCCACACCGGCCTTCCTGACGGAATAACAGGACTAGGCAATGGCTAACGATTCAGGACTCCGGGCGAGCGAGATTAAGGGCGTCCTCCTTTCGGAAATCGAGAATTACGGGGAAGCTCTCCAATCTGAAGAGGTAGGTGAAGTACTTGAGGTAAAAGATGGAATAGCAAGGATTTACGGACTGACAAAGGCGATGGCCAGTGAGATGCTGGAGATCATGCCGTCAGATTCCGACGAGCCGGTGACTGCGCTCGCGCTGAACCTCGAAGAGGACAATATCGGCGCCGTCATCATGGGCGATTGGACTGCCCTACACGAGGGTGATCAGGTCCGGCGGACGGGCCGCGTGCTCGATATTCCCGCCGGACCGGGGTACATCGGCCGGGTGGTGGACGCGTTGGGCGAGGCCATCGACGGAAGGGGGGCGATCGAGCCCATTGAGGAAAACCGGCAGATCGACGTGGTCGCTCCCGGGATCGTGATGCGCCAACCGGTCCACGAGCCGCTCCAGACCGGCCTCAAGGCGGTCGACTCGATGATCCCGATTGGCCGCGGCCAGCGTGAGCTCATCATTGGTGACAGGGGTTCAGGAAAGACGGCGATTGCGCTCGATGCGATCATCAACCAAAAGGGCACCGGCGTGATCTGTGTGTATTGCGCCATCGGGCAGCGAGCCGGAAAGGTGGCGAGTGTCGTCCAGACGCTCAAGGAACATGGCGCCATGGACTACACGGTGGTGGTCGCCGCAAACGCGTCCGATCCGGCCCCGATGCAGTACATCGCACCCTATTCCGCGTCGGCCATCGCCGAGCACTTCATGTGGAAGGGCCAACATACGCTGNTCGTCTTCGACGATCTCTCCAAGCAAGCCACGGCGTATAGGCAGTTGTCACTGATTCTTCGCCGACCGCCGGGACGCGAGGCGTTTCCGGGAGACGTGTTCTATCTACACTCGCGGCTGCTCGAGCGGGCGGCCAAGCTGTCCGACGCCCACGGCGGGGGNTCGATGACCGCACTTCCGATCATCGAGACNCAGGACGGCGACGTCTCCGCCTATATTCCGACCAACGTGATCTCCATCACGGATGGACAGATCTATTTGGAGCCGGACTTGTTCAACTCCGGTGTCCGCCCAGCGGTCAACGTTGGAATTTCGGTGTCTCGCGTGGGCGGAGACGCACAGATCAAGGCCATGAAGAAGGTGGCCGGTCGGCTCCGGCTCGACCTCGCGCAGTACCGTGAACTCGAGGCGTTCGCTCAGTTCGGCTCCGACCTCGACGCCGCGACGCAGGCCCAACTCGCTCGGGGCGAACGTACCGTGGAAGTGCTCAAGCAGGGTCAGTACCAGCCTATGCCTGCCGAGAATCAGGTCTGCGTCATCTTCGCGGCCACNGAGGGCCATCTGGACGAAGTCGAGGTTGCNCACCTGAGGCGGTGGGAGCGCGGTTTCCACGATTTCCTCGGAACCCAGCACGAAGGGGTNTTGTCGGGAATCCGGGATGGGGGAGTGCTCACGGACGAAATCACCGCCGACCTGGTCGCTGCGATCGCGGAATACAACAAGATCTTCGCAGCCGAAGTGGAGGCGGAGGCTCCCGCTGAGGCCAGCCCCGAGGCTACGACCTGATTCCAATGAGTGCTGAGAGAGAGAGAGACTAGACGATGGCGGGCCAGAGCGACGTCAAACGGCGGATCAAGTCGGTGGAGAACACCCGGCAGATCACGCGAACCATGGAGTTGGTGGCGACTTCGAAGTTGAAGAAGGCCATCGATCGGGTTCGTGCTGTCGCGCCGTATAGCGACGCGTTGGCGTCCATCGTCGGGAGCTTGTATGCGCCGGAACTCTCGGAAAAATTTCCGTTGCTGCGACTCCCCGAGAAAGTGGAACGGGCGGCCGTGCTGCTTCTCACGGCGNACCGGGGGTTGGCGGGTGGCTTCAACGCGAACCTGATCAAGGAGACACGCCTTCTCCTGGANCGTTTCGCCCAGGAGGGCGTTGAGACCGACCTCCACATCGTGGGCAAGAAGGGCATCGCGTACTTCCGCTTTCGCGGTCAAGCTATCGCATCGACACGGATCGATATCGGGGACAACCCTTCGATGGAGGATGCGGAGTCGGTTATCGCGGGCCTGCGNGAGGACTTCGCTGTGGGCCGCGTCGACGCGGTGCACATCGTGAGTTCGGAGTTCNTCTCGGCCATGTCGACACCCCCGAGGGTCACGGATTTGTTGCCCATCCAGGAAGGGAGTGAGTCGCGTGGACTCGACAACTTCATCCTGACCCCGAAAGCCGAGATTCTGTTGGAGNGGCTGCTTCCGGCCTACCTCCGTAATGCAACATACCGGGCGCTGGTCGAGAACGTGGCCGCCGAGCAGGGGGCCAGACGCAGTGCCATGAAGAGTGCAACCGATAACGCGGGCGACGTGCTGGACTACCTCACGCGTTCGTATAACCGAGCCCGTCAGGGTCAAATCACCCAGGAGATCGCCGAGATCGTCGGTGGAGCAGCCGCCCTCGAGTAGGGGGACGCGCCGAACACCGACGGGAGATAAGAATCCATGGCAGAAACGAATATTGGTAAAGTCGTACAGGTCATCGGGCCGGTATTGGACGTCGCGTTCGATCCAGAGCACTTNCCTGACATCTACAACGCCCTCTCCGTGGAATCCTCCGGGGGCAACGGGAGCGACGTCAGGCTCATCGTCGAAGTGCAGCAGCACATNGGCCGAGGCATGGTGCGCNCGGTGGCGATGACCTCGACCGACGGTGTGACCCGCGGAATGGATGTGGTCGACACGGGGAGTGCGATCACTGTTCCTGTCGGCCCGCCNGCGCTTGGGCGGATCCTGAACGTGCTCGGCGAGCCGGTCGACGAGCAGGGCCCGNTCGTGGCCGAGGACGGTGAGGTCGAACGCTGGCCCATCCACCGGTCACCCCCCGCGTTCCACGAACTCGAGCCGAAGACCGAAGTCTTCGAGACGGGCNTCAAGGTCATCGACCTGTTGGCTCCGTACGTCAAAGGTGGCAAGACCGGTCTCTTCGGCGGTGCTGGTGTCGGCAAGACCGTCATCATCATGGAGCTCATCAACAACATCGCGATGGAGCACGGCGGGCGATCCGTTTTCTGCGGCGTGGGTGAACGGACCCGTGAGGGGAACGACCTCTGGATCGAGATGAAGGAGTCGGGTGTGCTCGAGTCCACCGCGCTCTGTTATGGCCAGATGAACGAGCCTCCGGGAGCCCGCCTCCGCGTGGGCTTGAGTGGACTGACGATTGCCGAGTACTTCCGTGACGTGGAGAAGCAGGACGTGCTGCTCTTCATCGACAACATCTTCCGGTTTACTCAGGCGGGCTCCGAAGTTTCGGCGCTCCTGGGCCGGATGCCCTCCGCCGTGGGCTACCAGCCCACGCTGGGCACCGAAATGGGTGAGCTTCAAGAGCGGATCACCTCGACCCGTGAAGGATCGATCACGTCGGTCCAGGCGATCTACGTTCCGGCCGATGACCTGACCGACCCCGCGCCGGCTGCNGCGTTCACGCACTTGGACGCTCAGACGGTGCTCTCNAGGGCGATTTCGGANAAGGGGATCTACCCGGCGGTGGACCCGCTNGACTCGAGTTCGCGGATCCTCGACGCCCAGTTCCTCGGGNAGCGNCACTATGAGGTCGCGGCCGAGGTGCAGCGTATCCTTCAGAGGTANAAAGACCTGCAGGACATCATNGCCATCCTCGGCATGGATGAGCTCACCGAAGAGGACAAGGTGCTGGTGAACCGTGCCCGTAGGATCGAGCGCTTCCTCTCGCAGCCGTTCCACGTTGCCGAAACCTTCACCAATATCCCCGGGAAGTATGTGAAACTGGACGAAACCGTGGANTCCTTCGAGCGCGTGGCGGCGGGTGAGTTCGACCACTTGCCCGAGCAGGCGTTCTACATGAAAGGCGGGATCGAGGAGGTCGTTGCGGCTGCTGAGGAGCTTGCGGGCTGATGTCGCAACTTCAGGTCCGTGTCGTCTCGCCCGATTCGGTGCTTCATGACGGTCCGGCGGCGTCCGTTGTTGCGCCGGCTTGGGACGGCAAGATCGGCATCTTGCCCGGGCACGCGCCGATGATGGCTCTCTTGGGTTCCGGGGAATTGTCCATCGATCAGGGGGGGGGTGGCAGCGAGCGCTTGTTCGTAGCAGGCGGGGTGCTCAAGGTCGAAGGCGNTGATCTGATCATCCTCGTCGAGTACGGTGGCACTGAGGTGCCTGANGAGCTTCCCCCCGGTGCGGAGGTCGACGTGGGCGAGATTCTGGAGGCGATCCAGAGCACCTAGGTTCTGGCTGAAGGTTCTATATGAGGCTCGACCTCCACGTGCATACGACGGCCTCGGACGGTTCGTCGAGTCCTGCGGAAGTCGTCCGCCTCGCCGCCAACGGCGGCCTCGATGTTTTGGCCATCACCGACCACGANACAGTGGCGGGGNNCCCCGCCGCTCTAGAGGCTGCGGCCAATACCTCCCTCCAGCTCATCCCGGGCATCGAAGTGAGCAGTACCCANGAGGGTGCGGAATACCACATCCTCGGGTACTTCGTCGACCCACAGTCGGATGCAATCCAGGCNCACGGTCGGCACGCTGTGGGAGGCCGTGAGAGCCGGATGGACCAGATGGTGGATCGCCTCCGCCGCCAGGGGCTTCTCATCGAGATGTCCGACGTCCTCGATGCGGCCGGCCCCGATCGATCGGCCATCGCCCGTCCCCATCTGGCTCGGGCGCTCGTGGTGAAGGGGCACGCGAGTTCGGTGGTCGACGCTTTCGACCGGCTCATCGGAGACGGTCACCCGGCGTACGTGCCAACAGGGCTGGCAACACCCGAAGAGGCGATCGGGTTGATCCTCGAGGCGGGGGGGACTCCGGTGTGGGCCCATCCGCCCATGCATGNGCTGACCCGGCTCTTGCCCACGTTCATCGGGGCTGGGCTCAAGGGCCTGGAAGTGTATCGGCCTCGTGCGACTGCGGGTCACATCAGGAAGCTGGAGCGAGCCGCCAAGGCGGCGGGCATTCTCATGACCGGTGGTTCCGATTGGCATGACGGTGAGCGTGGGCATGCCCTCGGCACTTTTTTTGTCACAGAGGAGGACGTAGGAGAATTGCTNGAGGCAGGAGGGATGTCAGGGCGTTCCTCCGAACGGCAGGAGTAGCTCCCGNACCGCTTCGGCTGGCTCTGTTGCACTCATGACCGCGCCGATGGTCGCAGATCCGCACGCCCCGGTTTTGGCGACGGCTGGCGCTCGTTCCGGCGTGATGCCGCCGATCGCCACGACCGGGATGGAGACCGCCTTCACAACGCGCCTGAGGCCCTNGAGGCCGATGACGTCTCCAGCGTCGGACTTGTTGGCCGTCGCGTATACGGCGCCGACCCCGAGATAATCCGCTCCCTCCGCTTCTGCCCGGGCGGCTTCGTCCGTGGTGTCCGTCGAGTATCCGACGATGAATGTGTCTGCCACGCCGGCGCGCGCGTCCACGTCTACCGCTCGGGTGCCCGTTACTGCTCGGGCGTCCGCCACTCTCCGAACGTCCTTGACGGGGGGGTCGTCGGGGCCGANGTGCACACCATCTGCGCCGGCAGCCAGCGCGACATCAAGGCGGTCGTTCACGATAAAAAGCGCTCCCGCTGACCGGACGATGGGCATGAGCGTCTGGGCCGCCTCGAGTAGCTCACGGGCGCTGGCTGATTTGAGCCGAAGCTGAATGGTGGGAGCGCCGGCGGCGAGTGCCTCTCGGACGACATCGGAGAGTGCACGAGGCCGTGCCAACACCTCGTCGGTNATGACGGTCAAGCGTAGCCGGTCGGCGAGCTTGATACAGCCTTCCTAAGGCCTGGCGGCGGCGTTCCGCTCGCTGCGGGCGATCTCCCGAGCGAGATTGTGCTCTTCAAGACTGTGGGTGAAGATATGGCGGCCGTCCGGGCGCGCCACGAAGTAGAGGTAACCCTCCTCTGTCGGGTAGAGGGCCGCATGGATCGCCGCTTCACCAGGCGCGGCGATCGGTCCGGGAGGGAGGCCTCGTTGTGTGTAGGTGTTGTATGGATTGTCGGCCACCGAGTCGATCGCCGNGTAGAGGAGCCGCTCTCTGCGCCCCCCGAGTGCATATAGGACCGTCGGGTCGGCCTGGAGCCTCATACCGCGTCGGAGACGGTTGTGGTACACCGCGGAGATCGTCTGCATCTCCTCGACACGGCGCGCTTCGGCTTGGATGATGGACGCCAGCGTGACCAATTCGTTCTCGGACATGTCCAGCTCTTCAAGCCGGGTGATGCGCGCGGCAGTCCAGGCAGCACGATACCGCTCAACCATCGTTTCGATCACGACATCNAGGGCGACCCCGGGGGCGAACCGATATGTATCGGGGAACAGGTATCCTTCGAGTCCGGGTCCAGGCAGGTCCCACCGGAGGTGGGCATCGGGATCGGTCAGTCGAGCCCTGACCGTATCGNCGGGGCGCTCGACGGTCTCTGCCACGCGCGCGACCATGTCGGCGATCGAGAAGCCTTCCGGGATCGTCATCTCGGACGTGACNACCCGCCCCNTGGTCAGCGTCTCGAGGATCTCTCCCCAGGACNTCCCGGTGACCAGCTCGTAGNTACCCGACCGGATTTGCCGGTCGGCGCCGGTCAAGCGGGCATACAACCGAAACCTGCGCCTTCCGTTCACCACTCCTCGCGTGACAAGCGTATCCAAAATCGANTCGAAGGTACTGCCCGCTGGCACGGTCACCTCGATCGTTCGTTGAGGTTCGTCCGTGCCGTAAAACGCGACGCCCAGTATGACGCAGCTCGTGGCGATGAGGCCAAGGGCGGTGAGGCGTCCAGTCGGCCGTGGCTGAAGGTCTCTCATACGCGCGCTCTAGCGTCGAGCCAGCTCTGCAGAATGAGGACGGCCGCCGCAGCGTCCACGCGTCCCTTTTCCTCTCTTTTCTTCTTCGGAAGCCCAATATGACGGACGGCGCGCTCCGCGGCCTTTGATGTGAACCGTTCGTCCACCAAGTGAACCGGTAGGCCCGAACGCTCCTCGAGTTTACTTGCGGTTTCGCGAACGGTTCGGGTCCACTCGGTATCACCCCCGGAAGGTGCCAACGGAAGACCCATCACGATTTCCTGGACTTCATACTGTGCCGCAAGGTTCTGAAGTGTGGAGAGGGGCATACGTTTTCCGGTTCGCCTTCGGAGCGTGGGCAGCGGCTGGGCGATGGAACCCGTGGGATCACTGACCGCGACGCCCACGCGTCGTTCCCCGAGGTCGATTCCCAGAACGCGCATATCCCCCTGTGTGCTGGTTCAGATAGATTATTATTCAACGTCCAAGAGCCTGGCTGAATATATACCCGAATGGACCCCGGACGTCTTAGCGAAATTTGGGCGTGTCCAGTCGGGGGTATCGNGCATACCGAAGCGGGNCATGTGGAACGGTTAGACCGTGAAGAGGGGTCAGTAATGGATGAGGATCGTGCAGCGCACCCCATGGCGNTTGTGTCGGGCTTCATTTNGGGTGCGATGGTGGGCGCGGGTATCGCTTTGCTTGCGGCCCCGGAGGCCGGCACCAGGACGCGCAAGAGGATCCGAAGGGTCGCGGGAGAGTTGAGGGATTCCGCTGGCGATCATTGGGACGATCTGGCCGAGGACGTCAAGGATAAGGTAGACGACGCCGTGCGCGGTGCCCGCAAGCGTTTTGTGGTGAGACGGGACTGAGCCTCAGTTCGCCGGAGCTCGGAACAGGCCAAAGTCGTCGCGGTCGCAGTACTCCATGGGTTCGGTGCCCGGCAGGAACATCTCCAGCCTCTGCTCGTCTTGAGGGCACCACTGCGAGGCGAGTTTCCCCGTGGAAGCGTCGATGAGTCGCGTCACGAGGCCGTCCGAGATCGCCCACGGCTCGGGAATCGGAATCACAGGCTCCCGCAATTCCGGGTCTAGAGCGTCTGGGTCCCCGTAGTAGACGCGCTTCATGAAGTTGCCCCAGACCGGTGCCGGGGCGCCGGCGCCGGTGGCGTTCGGCCAGATCTCCTGGGGAAGATCCATCCCGAACCAGACCGTCGCGAGCAGGTTCGGCGTAAAGCCATTAAACCAAATGTCCGTGCCGTCGTTGGTCGTACCCGTCTTGCCACCCGCAGCCACTTCGTATGGGAGTGCTACGGGGCCGTACTCGTATCTGATAGCATTGTATCCGGTGCCGCCTGCCACCACCCCCTCAAGCATGGAGATCATGATACGGGCCACGAGAGGGTCGAGGACCTCCGTACGTTCCGGTTGTGGGTCCCACAGTATTCGTCCCGCGNCGTCCTCCACCCGTAGGATCGGGAAGGGCTTCACCTTGGTGCCCNGGTTCGCGAACGTNGAATAGGCCTCGGCCATCTGCAGGGGTATCACCTCCACGGCTCCGATGGCGGTGGAGTGGTAACGTTCGATCTCGCTTCGGATCCCCATTCGTCGTGCTGTTTGAGCCACGCTCTCGAGTCCGATCTCGTCAGCCAGCTTGATGGCGATCATNTTCTGAGATTTCATCAGGCCCGTGCGAATGGTCATCGGACCNAGAAACTCTCTGTCGTAATTCGAGGGCCTCCACTCGGTTCCGTCGAGCTGCGGGACCATAAACGGGCCGTCCAGGACGACGTAGGTCGGGGGNATTCGACTGTTGATGGCCGCGGTGTATACGAAAGGTTTGAAGCCCGATCCGGCTTGGCGCAGNGNCTGTGTCGCGCGNTTGAACTTCGAGATGCCGAAGTCCCGGCCACCGATCATGGCGCGGATCGATCCGGTCCAGGGGTCCAGCGCGACGAAGAGTCCCTCCACATACTTGACCGAGTCGGGCAACACNACCCCCGCGGCGAGGGAATCCTGGTACGCCTGATANGTAATGTGCCTGAAGCCGGGCCGGGCCTCGATCCCATCCCAGCCGTCCTCCATGGATTTCTCCGCCGCCCGTTGCATGCGTAGGTCGAGCGTTGTGTAGATGTTGTATCCCGCTGTGTAGAGNTGGCTTCCGAAGCGGTCCTGCAAGATCTGACGGACATGTTCCACGAAGTAGGGTGCGATGGTCCCGCCATCGACCGCACGTTCGGTGGGAATCGGTGCGTTCGCGTAACGTTCGAAGTCCGCGGAGGGAATGATGCCCTGNTCGACCATCCGCCGGAGCACGAGGCGCCTCCTCCGTTCGGCGTTTTCAGGGTTCCGAATCGGACTGTAGTACTCCGGAAGGTTGATGATACCGGCCAGAAGCGCGGCCTCCGCCGGGTTGAGGCCCGTGGCGTTCTTCCCGAAGTAGTTTCNCGATGCGGTCTGGATTCCGTACCACCCGTGGGCGTAGTTGATCTCGTTGATGTAGGCTTCGAGGATCTGATCCTTTGTGTAGGCACGCTCGAGGGCGAAGGCCACTTGCAACTCTTTGATCTTGCGGACGACGACCCCCCACCCGGACCGGATTCGAGCGTCGACGGATGTCTCGAACATGTTGCGAGCGAGTTGCTGCGTGATNGTGCTTCCTCCNCCCGTCCCGCTTTGGCCGGTCAGAACGCCTACGACCGCGCGNGTGAACCCGCGCAGATCGATGCCGCTGTGACTGTAGAAGCGCTTGTCCTCCACGGCCACGAACGCTTGTGACACGTACTCNGGGAGTGCGTTGATGGNCACGGGCGTCCGGCTTTCGATCCCGAGCTCAGCGAGCAGGCGTCCATCGTGACTGTAGAGCTTGCTGGCCTGTTGGGGTTCGAACGTTCGNATTTCCGCGATGGACGGGCAGTCTGCGCAGACGTTCTGCCAGGTACCCCAGGCCGCCCCGGCGCCGAGCCCCAGGAAAAGAACCGTACTGAGGACCAATACGCGGGGATCCACCAGGATCTTGATCACGGACATCGATCCTCCGGTTGTTTCGCGGNCGCCCCCGATTTNATGCTACCGAGGGAGAGCCCACTCGCCCGACGCTGTGACACCGTCCACGTACCGATCAGANGCCCNCTGGGTCCATCCACGCGAACCGCGGTCATTCGAACGCTCCACCGTTGGTGTCGTCACGTNGTACCCATTNCGTCTCAATACCAAGCTAACGCACTTTTCGTGCCAGCCCCACGTCGGTTGTTGACCCTTGACCCTGGTAGCGCGGTTCGTCAACGTCATTTNCTCGGGNCGCTCCGAACGCTCCCCTTCGGTCGGCCCNCGGTACCCTCCACCAACGGAATCTGAACTTGAAGCATATTCCTCGACGNGTCGAAAAACCGTGGGGCTACGAACTCATCTGGGCCGAGACNAACGAATACGTNGGCAAACTCCTGCACATTCAGGCGGGTGAGNCCCTTTCACTGCAGTANCACNNGCAGAAGGACGAAACGATTCACCTCCTCNCGGGCGAGATGCNCTTTTCCGCGGGAAGTTCGGTGAGCGACCTCGAAGACATCAACTTGCGGGCCGGTGAGAGCTTTCACGTTTCAACGGGCACCGTGCACCGTATGATCGCGATCACGGACTGTGACGTTCTCGAGGCGTCGACCCCCCATCTGGACGACGTCGTTCGGTTGGAGGATCGGTATGGAAGAACGCCAGCCGATGGGTGACGTCCCGGCAGGTGCGGTCCGGGGTCCGGTTCGCTGCATGACGGCGTCGCTTGCTCTGCCGCTTCTCCTCAGCAATTTGGCGTGCGGCGGTTCTGAAGGCAGCGCGCTTGTGACGTCCTCCGATCCGAGGCTCGAAAACATTGCGGTTCGGATTTTACCCGACCTCGCGTCCCGCTCGGGAATGGAACTACGAGATCCGGTCCGTGTCGAACGCCGCTCCCGGGCGGAGCTCGAACGGTACCTGGAGTTCAAGATCGAAGAGGAGTTTCCGGAGGGGCGCGCAGAGTTGGTCTCCGAGGCTTACGGGCTGCTGGGCCTCGTTCCCAGTGACATGGACTTGAAGAGCACGCTCAAGACCCTCTATCTGGAACAGGTCGCCGGCTTCTACGATCCCGACTCCACGACGCTGTTCGTACTGGACGACCAGCCAGACGAGGCCATCGAGTCTCTCCTGGTCCACGAATTGGTTCATGCCATCCAGGACCAGAATACGGATCTGAATGCGATCACCGCTCTCGGCCTGGACAACGACCGTCGTGTGGCCGCGCAGGCGGCGATCGAGGGGCATGCGACGCTGGTGATGTTCGAATTTCTGATGTTGCAGGGGCAGGGGGCGTCGGACGTTGCGGACGTCCCGGACTTCTCCGCACGCTTGGGCCCGGCTTTGGCCGCCGCCAGGATGGAGTCTCCGGCTCTTGCTGGGGTGCCCCTCGTCTTGCAGGAGTCCGTGTTGTTCCCATACCAAGGCGGAGTCACGTTTGTGGAGGCTCTTTGGAGAGAGCGAGGGGGCCGGCCGCCACCATTCGGTTCCGACCTCCCGGGCTCGACGGAGCAGATCCTCCACCCCGAGGATTTCGCGCGGGGGCAGCAGGATGTCCCTCGAAGGATCGAGGTGTCGGTGGGCGAGGGGTGGACCCGTCTATACGAGGACACTTTGGGAGAGCTGGAGCTCGGCATTCTGTTGGAGACGGTAGGCGCCTCTCGGACGTCGGCCTTCGGTTGGGGAGGCGATCGTTGGGTCCTCCTCGATGACGGAGACGGGCATCGCTCGCTCGCCTGGTTTGGCGTTTGGGACACATCGGCTCAGCGCGAAAAATTTGTCCGTGCGCTGGAGCCGCGCTTGTCGGCTTTCCCTCATCAGGCATCGCTGACGGCGTTGGAGGTGGATGGTCTTCCCGGAACACGGCTGCTGGTCGGGGACGTGCCCGATGTAACCGCGTCCGTCGAGGATTGGACGCAGAATGACCGATAAAGCAGCCCCGATCGCTGTCACGACACGCGGAGCCACGGGGCCCTATCAGGTGCTTGTGGGCCGTGGGCTGCTGGGCTCGTTGGCTGTGCTTCTGAAGGAACACGCGCCGGCCCATCGTTACGCTCTGGTCTCCGACTCCAACGTGGCCTTGTTGTACGGGGAGTCGACGATCCTTCAGCTGAAGGACGCCGGCTTGAATGCCGAACTCTTCACGTTCCAGGCCGGTGAACAGAATAAGAACCGCGCCGTGTGGTCCGATCTGACCGATCGCCTCCTCCATGCCGGATTTGGCCGGGACTCATGCCTGATCGCGATGGGCGGAGGTGTAACGGGTGACCTCGGCGGCTTCGTTGCGGCGACGTACATGAGAGGCATCCCGGTCGTGCAGGTACCCACCAGCCTGGTGGCCATGATCGATGCGTCTATCGGTGGGAAGACCGGAGTCGACGTCGAAGTCGGAAAGAATCTGGTGGGAGCGTTCCACGCTCCGAATCTCGTCGTCGCGGATCCGAACGTGGTGGCGACTCTCCCGAGGGGCGAGCGGGCCCAGGGGATGATCGAGGCCGTCAAGCACGGAGCGATTTTGGATGACGCCTACTTCGATGAACTCGACCGAGAGATGCCGGCGCTTCTGGACGGAGACGCCGCCTTGCTTGAGCGGGCGGTAGCGCGGTCGGTAGAGCTGAAATCCGCGGTGGTATCGGAGGACGAACGGGAGGCAGGCCGGCGGGAGATCCTGAATTTCGGCCATACGCTTGGCCACGCGATCGAAGTGGCCTGTTCCTTTCTTCTGCCCCACGGGACCGCAGTCGCGTGCGGAATGATCCTGGAGGCTCGCCTTGGAGTTTCGTTGGGGGTGACCGACCCGGCCGTCGTCGAGCGCCTTGCAGAAGTCCTGGGGCGCGTTGGACTTCCAACCGATGTTCCGGATGGGGCCACGCCAGAGGACATCATGACGTATCTTTCCTCGGACAAGAAGGTCCGTTCCGGACTTATCCGGTTCGTATTTCTCTCCAAGATTGGAGCCGTCCACGTTGCCGATGGGTCGTGGAGTCAGCCTGTCGATGAGGACGCCGTGTTCGGCCTCGTCAAGCCTGAAGCAACAGCCTAGAGCGTGAACGCCTCGGATTCGGTCCCGGTACCTCCAAGTTCGAAGGAGGGCNAGCCTGGACGATCCGCCGGTGGAGAGTGTGGGGGAGATCGTGGTCCGGGGTCCGGGGGTCATGCGGGGGTATTACCGACAGCCACNCAAGACATCCGATTCGCTCGACCTGGACGGGCACTTTCGTACCGGCGATCTGGGGATAANAGAGGACGAAGAAGGCNACATCNATTTGGTTGGCCGNAAGAAAGAGGTTATCATTCCGNGTGGTTNAAACGTATACCCTCGGGAGGTTGAGGATCGACTTCAATCGCACCCGGCGATACGTGAGACCATGGTGGCAGGAGTCCCGGACGAGCTTCTGGGAGAGGCCATCTGCGCGTGCGTCCTCTTTGAGGAGGGGGCCATCGTGACCGGCCAAGAGATACAAGATTGGTGCTCGGTTACACTCGCCGATTACAAGGTACCCGACGTCGTTCGGTTCATGGACGAATTCCCGCTGACGGGGACCGGAAAGGTCCAGCGGGGCGAGTTGTCGCNCCTCATTCGAGCGGCGCACGCAGAATCAAAGACATGAAGGATCGCCGGGCACTCGAATCAGTGACCCCCCCGACTCCTTCCAGGCCCGAGACGCCGCGNCGNGGCGCCAANGACTGGAACGAGTGGGGAGGTCTCGCGAGTGGGGCCGGCAACAACTATCGCGAGAAGGAAAAAAATGAATCAGTANACCCAGGCCCCCCATGTAGAGGGGGCCAGTAGAGTACCGGCCGATGCTCCGAACGCGGCCCTCCTCATCGACTTCGACAACGTCACGATGGGGATGCGTAGTGACCTCTCCAAAGAACTGAAGAGNCTACTACAATCCGANGTCATCCGCGGAAAGGTGACCGTCCAGCGGGCTTATGCCGACTGGCGGCGTTATCCGCAGTATATCGTCCCGCTCTCNGAGGCGTCCGTCGATTTGATNTTCGCTCCCGCCTACGGGAGTTCGAAGAAGAACGCGACCGACATCCGGATGGCGATCGACGGGGTGGAGTTGGTCTTCATCCGACCTGAAATCGGTACGTATATTCTGCTCACCGGTGACTCGGACTTTTCGAGCTTGGTCCTCAAGCTCAAGGANTACGGAAAGTATGTGATCGGTGTAGGAATCNAGGAGTCCAGCTCGGACATCCTGGTTCAAAACTGTGACGAGTACTANTCGTACACGAGNCTCACCGGGCTTCGAAAGACGACCGAGANCTCCGGTAAGACTAACGACCCGTGGGATCTCGTGGAGAGGGCGGTGAGCCGCATGACCACGCGGGGCGACGTCATGCGGTCTGACCGCCTCAAACAGGTGATGTTGGAGCTCGACGCTAGGTTCAGTGANGGGAATTTCGGCTTCAGCAANTTTTCGAAATTCGTCGGCGAAGCTGCGCACCGAGGTCTTGTCCGGCTCCACAAGCTCGAAAATGGGCAGTACGAGGTTCGCCCTGGCTCCGAGCGGAAAGGGGCCGACGATTCGGCTTCCGCCAAAGAACCAAAGGAGCGGAGCCGGCCGGCCGNGCGAAGAGGGAGGCTGGCGCGGACGCCGAGAGGCCGGAAGGCGCGTGGTGACGACGGCGCCGNGAGTAGGGATGNAGGACTGGAGGAGGCCAAAGCAGCGCCTGAAGCTTCGAGTCCGGCTGGAGANCCCGAGGGGGGACCAGCGAGCGAGCCGCTCCGTTCGGCGTACGATCTCATGGCGCGGTGCCTGCAGAATCTCCAGGAGATGGGAAAGAGTTCGGCTCGTGACTCGGACGTCAAACGAAAAATGTTGGCCGCCGACGCGAGCTTCGATGAAGGCGAACTTGGTTTCGGTAAGTTCAGCCGGTTCCTCCTCCAAGCGGAGGAGCATGGTGTGATCTCCCTCGAACAGACTGAGAGGGGCAACTATCGTGTCTCCCTGGCGGGCTCCGTGGGCGGGGGTTCGCAGTCCGTTGCCGCGGATCGGGCAAGTGAATCCGGGGAGCGGCCATCAACGCCAGAGACGCCAGCCAGAGAGAGTGCATCGAGGGGTGGAGGGACTAGCTCTGGCGGGCGATTGGGGCCTCGGGGAGGTTCCGGGGGTCGAAGAGAAGTCGACGACGGACCGGTGCTTCTTGAGGGGCAGATCGTGGGCGACACAGGTGAAACGCCGGATCGTTCTTCGGCCGGAAACGATATCGATATCGGTGGGCTAGGCTTNCCAACGAACGAGCGGGCGATCGTCAGCTACCTGACCAACTCTTACGGCGGTGTAGGTAAGAAGACCGCTGAATCACTGGTGGAGGCCTTCGGAGCGGATATTTTTGTCGTGTTCGAGACGGAGCCCGGGCGGATAGCTGAGATCGTTCCTCGCCGGGCCCCTCAGGTGTTGGCCGAGTGGCGGGCCGATTTTGCCCGACGGTCCGAAAAGTCAGGGAATGAGTAAGCGGATGCGCCCGAGCTTGATGGAGCGTCGGAGCCTGAAAGAGGGCCAGCAGAAGCCCCAGAGACGGGATCATTGGACGTGATTTCCGGATTGGGTGTGGAGAGTGTGGAGCCCAGATCCGGCGGGGCTCGGCGCAGGACACGACGGAGTCCGAGGCGTCCGTCTTCTTCCGGTTCAGACGAATAGAAGGCTGGCGAAGCGGCACGCCCGGGCCGGGCACGTTCGACCGCTCTTTCTTCGATCGACCCGCGGAGAGTGTAGCCCTCGATTTACTGGGGGCACGACTCGTGTCGACCGTGGACGGGCGACGAGCGATGGGTGCCGTCGTTGAAGTCGAGGCATACACGGGTCCGGGTGATCCTGCTTCCCACGCGGCGGCCCGCATCGGTCGGACACGACGCAACGCGTCAATGTTCGGGCCCGCGGGAACCGCCTACGTATACCTCAGCTATGGCCTCCATTGTTGCCTGAACGTGGTTACAGGACCGGTAGGTGACCCCTGTGCAGTGCTCCTGCGGGCCGTCGATCCGATCGAGGGCCTGGGCATCATGGCCGCCCGAAGGGGCCGCGAGCAGGATCTGGCGTCGGGCCCGGGGCGTGTGGGACAGGCGTTCGGAGTCACCGATGCNTTGGATATGCACGACTTCTCGTCGGCTCCACTGAGGCTCCTTCCCGGCTGGNCGATCCCACCCGGGTCGGTTGACGTGTCTCCCCGCGTCGGGGTCAGCGCGGCGCAGGACTGGCCGCTCCGCTTTTTCGTTCGAGGTAACACATCGGTGTCCCGGAGCCGCCGGTCGATTGCGGCTCGAGCGGTCCCTTTGAGTTGTGCAGGTGTCGTTGCCTAGAAGGCTGTTGAGGGAGTCCTCCAACCGATCGGAGTGAGTGAGTTTTGGATATCATCGTCTGCTTGAAACGGGTTCCGGATACTGAGACGCGCGTTCGTTTCTCTGAAGGGTCCACGGTGATTGAACCGGAAGGGATCAAGTACATCGTGAGTCCTTACGACGAGTTCGCCCTCGAGGCCGCTTTCCGCACCACCGAGATGACAGAAGAGGGCCAGGTCACCGTAATGACACTCGGCAATGAGGATTCCCAGGAGACGCTGCGAGCGGCCCTTGCGGCCGGGGCCGATGCGGCTGTGCTGCTACGGGCGCAGGGGGCCGTGACCATGGACGGACTCGCCACNGCCAAGGCTTTGGCGGCGGAGCTGGAAACCCGAGAGGAGCAGCTCGTGCTCTTCGGNGTGAAAGCCGGAGACGACGATCAGCAGCAGGTCGGTCCGATGGTGGCGACGCTGCTCGGTCGCCCATGCGCATCGAACGTTACGAGCTTCGAGGTGGGAGAGGGCATGCTACGGTGTCATCGAGACGTGGAGGGGGGCACAGAGGTAGTCGAGCTGGACCTTCCGGCGGTGGTGACGCTCACAAAAGGAGCCTTCGAGCTACGCTTCGCCTCGCTCAAGGGGATTATGGCGGCAAAGCGAAAACCACTGGATGTGAAGGACGTTGATCTGCCGGAAAGCCGGCTCTCAGTCGAGCGGCTCGATTATCCGCCGGAGCGCGCCGAAGGGTGGATCCTCGGTGAAGGGGCTGACGCAGTGCCCGAGTTGGTTCAGCTCCTTCGTGACGAAGCGAACGTCCTCTGACACCACACATTAGGAGAGGGTGACATGGGCGACGTGCTCGCCATCGCAGAGCAGAGAGATGGGAAGATCCGTCCGGTAGCCAACGAGGTGGTCACGGTGGCCGCCACGGTGGCTGAGGGGCTCGGAGGCTCGGCCCATGCGATGGTCCTGGGTGGTACCGCGGTTGGAGAGGGTGCCGGCGACCTGGGGAACTTCGGGGCAGAGGTCGTACGCGTTGCTGAGGACCCCGCTCTGGAAAGCTGTGTGCCCGAGACCCATGCGGCAATCATCGCCGACGCAGTCGGTTCACATGGCTACGCGGCAGTCCTCTTTTCGGCGACGGCTCTTGGAAAGGACCTAGCGCCGCGCGTGGCGGCTCTGGTCGACGCGCCTCTGGCTTCCGATGTCACACGTCTGGAGATAGAGGGNGGCAGGCTCGTAGCCATGCGGCCCATCTACGGTGGGAAACTGATTGCCCGGGTAGCGTTCGAAGCNTCCCCAGCGGTCCTATCTTTGAGGNCGAACGCCTTCGGCACGAACGAATCTCGAGCGGAGGGCCGGATCGAACCCTTCACTGCTGCCATTCCCGACGCGGTTCGGACACGGATCGTGGAATTCCAGGCAGCTGAAACCGGGTCGGTCGACGTTGCAGAGGCGAGCGTTATCGTGTCCGGTGGACGGGGCATGAAGGGTCCGGAGCATTGGCACCTCTTAGAGGCATTGCGAGACGCCCTGGGTGCGGGTACAGCGTTGGGCGCTTCGAGGGCTGTCGTGGATGCGGGATGGCGGCCGCATGGCGAACAGGTGGGGCAGACTGGCAAGACTGTCGCGCCGAAACTCTACTTCGCCGTGGGTATATCGGGTGCCGTCCAACACCTCGCTGGAATGAGAACGTCTCAAACGATCGTGGCCATCAACAAGGATCCGGACGCACCGATCTTTGCGCTGGCGGACTACGGTATCGTGGGTGACGCTTCCGAGGTCCTTCCGAGGCTGACCACAGCAATCACNGCGCTACGTTCTGAGGGGTAGCGGGCCACAGGCCTCAGGATCGGGGCGGACCTCCAAGCATGGCCACCGGGTCGACCTGGTGGCCGCGACCCCGGATCTCGAAGTGCAGATGCGGTCCCGTTGCGTTCCCCGAAGCTCCGCTGAGACCCAATGACTCACCTTTNCCGACGCTCTGGCCCNCGACAACGAGGATTTGAGAAAGGTGCGCGTAGATGGTGAGAATGGCGTCGTCGTGATCGACCCAGACAACGAGTCCGAAGTCGGTCATCTCGCCTGCGAAGCGTATCTCTCCACCGGACATGGCGTACACGGGTGTGCCGGTGGGCACGATGATGTCGACGCCTCTATGGATGTTCGGGCCATTGGACCCCCATCGGAGTCCGAACGGTGCGATGAGCGGTCCCTCGACAGGCCATTGGGGGAGCCCGCATCCAACCATTGAGATTACTACCGTCGTGGCCAGCATTCGCCTGGAGGACCGGATCGGATCATCCAGGAATCCGCTGGCTCCCGTCCACCGGTGTGTGGGACCAGCTGCGAGGATCGTCGAGGAGCATCACCTCGACCGGCGCTCCCCGGGGAATCACCTCCACACCTTCCGGGATGACTGCCAGCCCGTCGGCCGCTCCTAGACTGCCCACGAGCCCGGAGCCTTGCGGACCTGTGAGTGAGGCTTCGAGCTCTGCGCCTGAACGGGCCAGGCANACACGCAGGAATCCTGTGACATCCCCGGCCGTTGTGAGATCTCCGGCCGCCAGTGCCGTGACGATCTGCCGGTGGAGCTTGATGTGGCCTGCTAGCGCCAGCAGGAAAGGTCGGACGAAGAGCTCGAAGGTCACGAACGCGGAGGCCGGGTTACCCGGAAGTCCGAAGACCATTTGGCTACCGCCGCCCTCCAAAGGCAAGCGCCCGAAGCTCATCGGGCTTCCTGGCCGGATCTTAACGCGCCAGAAATCCAACTCGAAGCCAAGGTCTTCGAGGACAGTCTTGAAGAGGTCTCCCTCTCCCATGGAGGCCCCACCAAGGGTCACGAGCACATCGGCGTCTGCGGCTCTGGCGAGATGGTGCNGTATGTCGGCCCGGTCGTCTCTCGCGATGCCCAGGCGCATGGGGATTCCGCCGGCCGCGCGGACACCCGCGGATACAAGGTGACTGTTGCTTTCGGGGATCCCGTGGGGGTCGAGAGCCTGGCTCTCGATGTCGACGAGTTCATCACCGCTCGCCAGGATGGCGACTTTGGGTCGATGGTGGACCGAGACCGAGGATACGCGTGATGCCGCGAGTACGGCGGCTTGCCCGGGACCAATTCCGGTACCGGACTCCAGAGTGACAGCGCCCTCGGGCCAATCCTGACCTGCTGGTCGAACATGGCGCCCCCGATCCCGTTCAGAGTAGATCCGGAGATTTCCGGACTCGGTCTCCTCACGATCGGTATCCTCGACACGGATTACGGTGTCGGCGCCCCCCGGGACCTCCGCCCCTGTCATGATTCTCACGGCGTCGCCCGGGCCGACGGTGCCCTCGAAGCGTGATCCGGCATGGATCACTCCCGTGACCACTAGGACCACCGGTTGGTCCTTCGTCGCTCCGACCACGTCGTCGCCTCGGACCGCATATCCGTCCATGGCGCTGTTGTCCCATGGAGGAAGTGGTCCGGGCGCCAGGACGTCGAGGGCCAGCGCGCGACCGAGCGCCTCCTCGAGCGGTGCGGTCTCCGGAGGGAGGGCCGAGACGTGGCTGAGGATACGTGCGAGGGCCCGGTCGAATGGGAGCCAATCCCCGGTTCTAGACTCGAAGTCCGGCATTTGTCTCAAAAGCGCCAACTCGCCCCGAGCATGATGGATTGGGCAGTCACCCACTCGCTCTCGGAGAATAGACGGAGGGGGTCGTTTTCCAACGCGAACCATCCTATTGGCGTTTTGATCTGCCAGAGGTTCAGCATGCCCTCGACACGCAGAGAGAGCTTTCTCGAAACGTGGAACATGGTGCCTCCCGAAGTTGTTCCGGTGAAGCGCACACCAAAAACGTACCGGTCCTCGGAGCGCATGAATGCGACCTCCTCCGCACCGTTGTCCACCAAGTAAGGGAAGGCGAACCCCCCGCCGAACGTTAGGAAGGGCTGGAAGCCGTGCCACATCCGCCGGCCCGTCAGGTTGAGGCGAATCCGTGCGTCGAACAGGAGAAGGTCGATGTTGCCCCGATTGATGGTGCGGTCATCAATGGGCCTTCGCACATCTTGGATCAACCGCGTCGATTTGAACAATGTTCCGGAGATGTCGATACTTATCGCGCCACCGAGACCGACCGAATAGCGTGCACCGAACGTGTCGGAGTCTCGTGGTCCCAGCTCGAGTTTGCCGGCATCGATGTTGCTCTTCCCCACAAAGAAAGCCAATTCCTGGTGGTTTTCGATGTACGTGTATGGTGACGGGATGGTCTGGGCGGATGCTGGGGAACGGACCATCCCGATGGAAAACAAAATCGATAGGGCGAGGAATTTAGNGTGGGGCATGGAAGCGAGTTCAAAATCCGGTTGTTGGGAATTGACGATCGGCACTTCCCCGAACACATTCGTCAGGGAAAGTCGCCGCGTATTGAGGCCGCCAAGTTCGTCCTTTCAACACCGTCTGTCGAGGATCGTTTCAGTAAGATGATTGTCCGCTCCCGGCGAATTCGGGTTCTTTGGCTCCTGTGCGTTCTCTGCTCCCTATTCGCGTTCGGCGAGTTCGTGGAGGGCCAGTCGGGAACGTTGACGAAAGATGAAAACTTCCGGGCTCAGCAGAACGGGACGCTACTCGGTCAGCTCCGCGCCGGTATGAGCCTGGAAGTGCTCGAGGCGACGGATGACTGGCTGCAATTCGATTTCGACGGATGGATCTGGACCCGATCCCTTCAAGAGGTCAATCGAGGATCGTTCGACCTAGTGGTGTCCGTTGAGGGTGGCGAGAACATCCGAGGCGGCCCTGGGGGAGAGATCCTCGGCCACGTGGAGCAAGGAACGCTTCTCGAGACCGTGGAGCGGGTTGCCGGTTGGGCTCGCGTGCATAGACGGGCCTGGATATGGCGAAGCTCAGTGGCTTTGTTCGGGACGGATCCATCTGGCGATTCCGCGGGGCGATCTGGCCTCACAACGTCGTCCAGCTCGGTCGGTGTCGGGGAGTGGGCTCAAGGCTTCTCGGCCAACGCACCAGTTCTCAGCACCCCCGATGGAGACACGCTGGCTACCTTGGCGTCGAGCACGAACCTCCAGGTCCTCGCCAGGGAAGGGAACTGGACCCGGGTTCGTTTGGAGGGATGGATTTGGCTGCCAGAGGGTGCGGATGAGGGCACCGGTGTGTCCGATGCGACTCTCGCGAGCGTGGTGGCGGCACCGGACGACTACCGGGGCGAGGTCGTTCAGTGGGATCTTCAGTTCATTTCGCTGGAGAGAGCTGAAGAGATCCGAACGGACTTCTACGAAACGGAGCCGTTTCTGCTGACCAGGATGGGAGACGGAGACCAGTCGTTCGTTTATGTGGCCATACCGCCAGAGCGGCTCGGAGAGGCTCAGCGGCTCGACCCTCTCGAGCGCATTCGGGTCCTCGGGCGTGTACGGACCGGGTCGGCTCGCCTGACGGGCAGTCCGATTCTCGAATTGCTTTCCTTCGAACGAATCCCCTAGGAGGGTGATCGTTTTTTCGGCCCGATGGAGGCTCTCGCGCCGAGTGGAGGGGTGAATCTTCTCCGGAACGAACGCGTAGTATGGAGTGTCTACTTCGGGAGGACCCATTTCGTTGAGGCCAAATGCGCTGTTCCACGTGCGGTGAAGATCTGAGGGAGTATGAAACCGCCTGTCCCACTTGTGGGGCGGCGGTTTTAGTAAGGCCCCCGGTGAGGGCCGTGGGCCTCGAGGTGCGCAGTTGCCCACGATGCGGCCACGTAGGGACCGGCGTAAAGCATTTTCAGCGAATTGGTAACGTAGGGGTACTCTTCGGGTTTGCCGTGGCCAGTTGGTTCGCATCCGGGTTGGGTGGCCTTGCGTATTACCTCCTTCGACGGAAGCGCATGATCTGTGCGCAGTGTGGCTTGGGCTGGCAGCACGCCCGGATCCCCGGTCCGGGCGCCACCGATCGTCCGGTACTTGCGGATCCGGTGCACACGCATTCGGTCGGCGGCGGTAGCATTGCCGGGGAAAGTCTCCCGGGGGGAGGACTGGGGCGCCGTGTATTGGGTGGCGCAATGGTGCTTCTTGCGGCCCTCATGGTATCGATCGGATTCCTTGAGCCGCAGCTTGGGTTGGTCGTGTTTGGGAGTGTGGTAGGGGCCGCGGGCACTTCGACGGCCTGGTGGGGGCTCCAGGCCCGTGAGACCAGAAGGCGCGCGATCATGGACCGGCTTCAGCGGCGCGTGCTTCTTCACGCCACCGAACAGGGTGGAAGGTTGACGGTGACGGAGGTCGCCGCCTCGTTGGACGTGTCGCTTGCGGCAGCTGAAGGGGTGTTGGACTCCATGGACGACGGTCTGCGCGTCTGTTCGGAGGTTACGAACGAGGGCATCATCGTGTACGAATTTCCCGAGCTCCGTCACCGCCCCAACCTGGAGTCGGGGTCAGCCGGATAGATCCTTCCCCCCGGCCACACGAGCGATCCACACCCCTCCGATGATGATGATTGCGCCNATGATCTGTGTGGGACCGGTATCCTCACCGAGCCAGACGGCCGCGGNAATGAGCGCNACGACCGGTACTAGGTTCGAGAACGCGGCGGTCCGTGGTCCACCGATACGCTCCAGGNCATGGTTCCAGATAAGGTACGCGACGGCGATCGCCAGGACTCCCGAGTATACGACGCCGAACCAGCCAACCCGAGAAATAGNCCCCAAATCCGTAGACCAGAGAGAGGCGCCTCCAAGTGCGAACAGGACGATGGTNCCCACCCAGAGTGTCCACGAGGTCACGGCCAGGGCTCCGTACCGNCGAGTGAGATCCTGCGTGCCGACTGTGTAGGCGGCCCACGCGATGGCGGACAAAACGAGCAGAAGATCACCGATCAACTGGCCTTCGCCCACTCCCAAGCCNCTTTCNCCGCCGACAACAACGAGCACCATCCCCCCNAGGGTGGCCAGTACGCCGCCCCAGACGGGCAACCCGTGGTGCTCTTGCCCAGAAACGGACGCGAGGATCAGGGTCCACACCGGCGTCGTGGCGATGACCAATCCTGCGTTACCGGCAAGGGTCCGGTCGACCCCGTAAATGAATAGCAGTTGGAAGACGACGTTCGCGAGCAAACCCATGAGAACGACGCGGCCCCAGTGTCGCCGTTCGGGCAACGGTATCGGGCCACTGAGACGCAGAAAGACGAAGAGCGTCATCGACGCCAGCACGAATCGTATNGCGTTGAATGCCAGCGGATCGAATTCTCTCAGNCCGACCTTGATCACGGAGAAATTGACACCCCAGATCACGCTCAACACGATGAGCGCCAGGTCGGTTCGCAGGTGTGGCGGCCTCGAGGCGGCCACTCGAGCCTCGACCTTCACCAAGTGCTCCTTCCANCTCGGAGATGGCCAAGCGGCTGTAGATGATTTGTTGTATTTCCGATGAGGCAAACCTAGCTTTAGCCGACCCCGCGTGACACCGTTCAGCCGATTTAACCCGAGTTGATGTTTCCCATAAAGAACTGCATATGAGGGATTTCCTGGATTCGGATGGTGATGCCTGGGTGGCTACGGTGCGCTCGCGGGAGGGTCTCGATTTTAAGGGACGGCACCATCTCTATTTCTACCCGGAAGGCGCAGCAGACCAGGGCGTGGAGCTTCTCGACGTGAAATGGAACAGTCACCAAGCCGCNGAGAGCACGCTGGCCACGATGTCCGGCGTGGAGCTTCGAAAGAGACTTCGGTCCGCACGNGGGAGGGTGGACGGCTGNCGAGGCGCTCTTAAGAGATGGGAGNCCCATTTCGGANAAAATCAGCTAAACGAGCACCGATCCGGTCTTCGACNCGCTTCGCCGCACCAGTGGATCGGAGCTCNTTCGAGAGAATNCTGAAGAGTAGAGTCTCNCCATCCCGGGTCGTGACGATTCCCGTGAGAGCGGAGACACCGTCGATGGTCCCGGTCTTGGCTCGAAGATTACGGGCAGCACGAGTCCCGTACATTCTGCGGAGGTCTCGGCGCCCGGCTTCAGGTAGAGTAGAGACGAACGAGTCCCAATTGTCGGATATGGCCACGTGCTGTAAGAGTCCGACCAGAGCCCCGGCACTTGTCCGGTTGCTTTCTGACAAGCCCGAACCGTCAACCGCCATGATCTGATCCTCCTCGATCNCGGCTTCGCTCGTGGCGAACACCTGAACCGCGCGGGNGCCACCCTCGAAGGATCCCTCTCCCGTCACGATCTTGCCCATGGTCTTGATNATCGANTCGGCGAACAAGTTATGGCTTTCATGGTTTAGGACCGTCAGATACTGGAGTAGCTCCGGCGAGGTGTGGTGGGCGAGGAGGCNGGGTTCATCACCGTCGATGAGGCGNGGGGCCCAGGACTCGCGCCCCGTGATCTTGGATTCGGCNGCGTCATGGACGGCTCTTTCGGGGGCCCTGACTGCGATGCCGTTGGAGATCAGCACCTCTCTGAGAGCCCGGGCCGCGAAAACCGCCGGATCCGGCACGGTAAGGCGGCGCCAAATATCGGNCCCTCCCTGCCGAATTTCCCCATCGACGCGAATTCTCGCCGTGGGTTCTACACGTTCCAACCAGAGGTTGGGACGGGGACGNCCCGATACCGTCTCGGCCTGATTACTCACATCGAGCGGAAATCCGAACGGGATCGTCTCAATCCGGGGCGGGAAGCCAAGGCGAGCCGACGGAAGAATCTGGANCGTGACGATGTTTTCGTTGAAGGAGAGCGCGGACACGGACGCGGCGAACCACTCGTTCAAGTCTCGCGGATCCCACTCCGGTCCCAACTCAGGCCCCGAGAAATACGTCGCGTCTCCGACGACGGCGCCCTCGATCCGGGTGATGCCGGCGTCGGCTATCTGCTTGGAAAACGATTCGAACACCTCCGTGCCATCACGGTAGAAGCGATCGGAAATGCCCGGATCCCCCGTGCCGTAGAGGATCAGNTCCCCTCGCAGGACCCCGTTCTCGATGGGCCCGTCTGCGAAGACAAACGTCTGGTACCTGAACTCCGGCCCAAGAAAGTGGAGGGCCGCNGCGGTCGTGGCGATCTTCATGTTCGACGCCGGAGCCAGGAAGCGATTCTCATCTCGTGCGAACAACGTGTCCTTTTCGTCGAGGGAGACGACGAGGACGCTCCACTCGGCGCTACGCAGCGCAGGTGTATCCAAGAGGGCCGAGAGATCCTCGCGTAGCCTGAGCACGNCTCGACTCGGTGGCGGCGTTGGNANGGGGCGAACGGTTGTTTCAGNGACCANGACAGGCAGTGGGGGCACGGGCTCGTCGTTCCGGGNTCCCGTCGTCCAGAGCGACAGGACGAGCACAGTGATCAAGCTCNGGNAAACCGCCTTGGCACCGNCCAACTGGAGGAGGGCTTGGGAATTCGGGATCTTGGGTAAGGGGATCTTGGTGAAGCGGATCTCCGGGAAGNGGCTCATGACACACCGCCACNCTGAGGCCAAAGCCCTTCCTGATCCGAGCACGGGATGATCACACGCGGATCGAAGACTGCACGTGGGGGTTGAAGTGGCNCGCCCAGGGTGATGCCGTCAGTTTGCGGAGGCGCCGGNCCCGTTACCCGTCGCCGGCGCACAGTCCGAGCAGTACCCCNTCAACTCGAGCTCGTATCCTACCANGTGGAATCCGCNGGCCTGCGATCGGAGCGCGGCGNNTTCCAAGTCACCGAGTTCACCGGGAACGTCCGAGACCCCACCGCACGCCAGGCACCGAGCGTGATGGTGGGGCTCTGTCCGCCCACAAAACCGGGCCGAGCCGTCGTCGAGGTTGAGTTTTTTNGCCAGTCCACANCTGACCAACGTTTCGAGGCTCTTGTAGATAGTCGCGAGCGATATTCCGGGCACTTCGGTACGTACACCCAGGAACACGTCCTCTGCGGTGGGGTGGACCCTGCTGCGGGCNACGAGCCGGAAGACGGCGGCGCGTTGATCGGTATAGCGGTGGCCGTTCTCCTGAAGCGTCCGGCGCAACACCAAATCATTGAGCTTCGCATCTNATGATTTCATAATTTTNCAATATACCCCCCGACCNCGGCCTTTGCCATGATCNATGACGCCCAGCCACTNCTGACTTTGGAACCGTTCATCGAAGCGGTTCAGGACGGCGTCACACGTGCCGGTTGGGTGCTCTCNGGNCTCCAAAAGACGACCAGCCACCAGTTCGAGGGCCGGTGGCAGGGGGAGANCTCACGGAGCGCCTACCTCTTTTTTCATCACGATGGGAGTCCGGATTTCGTGAGCATCGATGTGTTCCTGGACGAGACCACGAAGGGCCTCAAGGGGAACCTCGCCTTGGTTGTGGCCGGCCCGGACATGGGGCTCCTGGAGCCTATGCCCGACCTTCTCGCGGCCCTCGCCAAGGTCACCGCCGACTGTCTCCCCGATCGATATCGNACTCCGTTTGTGGTGCGTCTGCGNATGGATGGTCCGGAGGACNATCCATCCGCCGCACAGACGGAGGTCCGCATCAAGCTCACCATCCCGTCGGAAGCCTTGGAGGCTGGGGCGAGCGCAGTGTCTGCGTTGGCGTCGGCGACAACNACGGCCTTCGAGCAATCNTTGGCGCACGAGGGCCTCAGATCTTTGCTGACAGAGACGGGCTAGAAGGCTGTCCAGGGTTGCCGTCCGCTCCACCACCACCCTACTCTGGCGGGAGCACGCCGGCTGTCTAGATAAGTTCTNAGGTGGGTTCTGCGCTCGGACAGTTCACTTGAAGGCTGCGGGAATTCAACACACGCACGGAGAACATCACATGGCGGAGGAGATCGAAAACGGGGGACTCGAATGAGTGAAAAGGGTCAGGGTCTGGATGTTCTCCTCACCGAGACTCGTCGCTTTCCACCCCCCGAACACTTCACGGAAGGGGCTATCGTACGGGACCGCGGCCCCTACGAGAGTGCCTCAGCGGACCGCCTGGCCTTTTGGGAATCGTGGGCGGAGAAACTGGACTGGTTCGAACGCTGGCATACGGTGCTCGAATGGGAACCCCCTCACGCCAAGTGGTTCGTCGGGGGAAAGCTCAACGTCTCCCACAATTGTCTAGATCGGCACCTGGACGGCCCTCGCCGGAAGAAGACGGCGTTGATCTGGGAGGGAGAGCCCGGTGATGTCCGAGAGTACACATACGAGAGGCTCCATCGCGAGGTGTGCCAGTTCGCCAATGCGCTGAAGGACTTGGGCGTAGGGAAGGGGGATCGCGTGGCCATCTACCTGCCCATGATTCCGGAAGCCGCGATCACGATGCTCGCTTGCACGCGCGTCGGCGCTCCCCATTCGGTGGTTTTCGGTGGATTCAGTCCGGAATCGCTCGCTGATCGTATCAACGATGTTGGTGCGAAGGTGTTGATCACAGCGGACGGCGGATACAGGCGAGGGGGGATCGTCCCCCTCAAGGGGAACGCCGATGAGGCGCTACAGTCCTGCACGACGGTCAAGAACGTGGTGGTGGTGGCGAGAGGGGCGGACCTCACCGCCAAGGTCGACGCGAACATGCGAGAAGGCCGTGATCACTGGTATCACGAGCTCCTTGCCGACGCTAGCGCTGATTGCGCTCCCGAGGTCATGGATGCCGAAGATTTGCTGTACATCCTTTACACGTCCGGGACGACCGGAAAGCCCAAGGGTGTGGTGCACACGACCGGTGGGTATTTGACTCAGGTTGCCGCGACGACGCAGTGCGTCTTCGATCTGAGGGAGGACGACGTCTATTGGTGCACCGCCGACGTTGGATGGGTCACGGGACACAGCTACATCGTTTACGGGCCTCTGGCCAACGGCGCCACGGTCCTCATGTATGAGGGCGGACCCGACTGGCCTGAGAAGGACCGATTCTGGGACCTGTGCGAGAAGTATGGTGTGACTATTTTTTACACCGCGCCCACGGCGATCCGGGCCTTCATGAAGTGGGGTGAGGAATGGCCGGATAAGCATGACCTGTCAAAGCTCCGACTTCTCGGGAGCGTTGGTGAGCCGATCAATCCCGAAGCGTGGATGTGGTACCATCGTGTTCTCGGCAAGGAGCGTTGCCCGATTGTGGACACGTGGTGGCAGACCGAGACCGGCGCCATCATGATCACCCCGCTTCCAGCGGTTACCGAGACTCGTCCGGGGAGCGCAACACATCCGTTTCCCGGGATCTCGGTCACGCTTCTCGACGACGTCGGAACTGAAGTGAAGGCGGGTTTCTTGGCGATCACCGAGCCGTGGCCTTCGATGCTGCGTACGATTTACGGAGATGACGAGCGGTATCAAGAGACTTATTGGTCCAAGTGGGATGGAATCTACTTCCCCGGCGATGGCGCGAAACTGGACGACGACGGGTATTTATGGCTTTTGGGCCGGGTGGATGACGTGCTCAGTGTAGCTGGGCACCGCATCGGAACGATGGAAGTGGAGAGCGCATTGGTGGACCACCCCGCTGTAGTCGAGGCGGCCGTGGTTGGCCAATCACACGACGTGAAGGGTGAAGTCGTGGCAGCGTTCGTAACACTGAAGGGAGGCCAGGAGGGGAGCGACGACCTCGTGGTGGAGTTGAAGAAACACGTCGTCGAGAAGATCGGAGCGATCGCACGTCCCCAAATGGTGATCTTCGCGGCCGACCTTCCCAAGACCCGCTCGGGCAAGATCATGCGCCGGCTCCTGAAGGATGTTGCAGAAGGGAAGGCCCTGGGCGACATGACGACCCTGGCCGATCCGACCGTAGTGGACCAGCTGAAAGCTCAGTACGAAGCGGAGGAGGGGTAGGTCCTAGTCCGCCAACGGGTCGGGCGTAGAGGGCCGGCGTGACTCATCGGGCTTGTCCTTGATCTTCTTCGCTGGAATACCTGCGTAGATGGCGTGGGGCTCGGTGTCTTTCGTGGCGACGCCGAATGCCCCGAGCATGGTCCCTTCGGCGAGATGTACCCCAGACATGACCGTGGCGTGGTACGTGATTCGCACACCGGCGCCGATGGCCGTCACCGGGGTCGCGATGTCCCGCCCCTCTACGACACCGTGGGAATGGCTGTACACGTTCGCGAAGTCCGAGACCGAGACGCCATCCCCCAGGCGTATGCCCCCTCGATCATCTAGGAGCACGTGCCGGTGGACCACCACGTTGTCTCCGACTTCCAGATTATAGCCGAACGAGATCTTCACATGGGGGAATGCTTTGAAGTTCCGGCCGCACTGCCCAAAAATCCGCTTGGCCAGGAGCCTTCGGAACTTCACGCCGAGATGCACGTTTTCGGCCAGAGGACTCCGGTCGAACATCTCCCAGAGCCAGATGAGCGGCTTGACGCGTTCGTACCGCTCCAGGTCGATCTCCGCGTAGTACTCGGGTTCGAGTGTCACATTTCTGGCGTCCATCTGTGCTAGCGTGACTTGCGTCGAGATGGGAAGCGTCTCCGGATCTACGCCGTTGAGCTGCGGGAAATAAACCTCCGTCAAGACCGTACGGCAGAGCTCGTAGCGGTCACAATCCGGCTCATCGAGGCGTTCATCGATGGCGTCGAGCCAGCGGTCATAGAGGCGTTCGGCGTTCTCCGAGATCGCAACAACTCGATTTGGTAGAAACGTCATGGGTGTCGAGGCTGTACAGTGGAATGAAGAGTCCTAGATGACACCAAACGTTAGGGGCTTTCTGCGGTCGGGCAAGCCGTGCACCCACACCCCGAGCGGTGTTAAGTTGCGGTTAGTGGTCGAACTGAGCAGAAACCCGATCCGGATCTACGTTTCATGCACGACATACTTCGTGAACGTCTCATACGGAAGATCGAAACTCTGCCCGAGGACCAGGTCTACCAGACACTGGACTACATCGAGTTTCTCGAGGGCAAGTATGGAGCGGAAGACGGCGAGGAGGCGTCGGGGCTCCGGCGTTTCGCCGAGGCGGTGGAGGACAAGCTCAGAAAGCGGTCGATGAGCCCTGCGAAGCTTCGCGAGGCGTTTCAACTGCTCTCCGCTGCGGACCGGGTTCTGTCGAACGTTTCTTCCGCCGGGCGAAAGCTCGTGGAAGAACTCACGCCGGCTGGTGACGAGGATTCTACCAAGGGCGACGTGCCCACGGTGGATGAGGATTCCGACTCCCCACTGGTGGATGCGGATTCCGTTGAGGGTGACCTCCCTGCGGTTGATAAGGTGTCCGTGGAGGAGGCGTTCCCCCCCCGGGAGGATTAACCGCTCGCCGAGGGTTGACTTCGAGACGGGCCTCAGTATGATCGTCCATGGTAGTAGAAAACGCGCCTGTTCATCGAGGGTCCCGAGAGGGGATTCTGGGTGGGCGGGCGCCTCGTATATGGGGGATCGAATAACTACATGGCGGTGATTCTCAAGGAATCCCTCACGTTCGACGATGTATTGCTCGTGCCGGGGCATTCGACTGTGCATCCGAAGGATACGGTGGTCACGTCATCCCTTACGGCCAAGATCGATTTGCAGATCCCGTTCCTAACCGCCGCTATGGACACGGTCACCGAGTCGGGAATGGCCATCGCGATGGCGCGGCAAGGCGGGCTCGGCGTCATCCACAAAAACCTTTCCATCGAGACGCAGGCGGGGGAAGTGGACCGGGTCAAGCGTTCCGAGAGTGGAATGATTCTGGATCCCATCACGTTGTCGCCGGACAAGACTCTCCGGGACGCCCACGAGCTCATGGCTAAGTTCTCCATCTCGGGTGTTCCGATCGTCGAAAGTGACGGCCGCCTGGTGGGGATCGTCACCAACCGGGACTTGCAATTCGAGACTAGTCTTGATCGAACGATCCGTGAGGTGATGACCTCGGAGGGATTGGTTACGGCTCCCGAGGGGACGACGCTCGAGGCCGCCGAGAGAATTCTTCACGAACATCGGATCGAAAAACTGCCCGTTGTGGACGAAGGCGATAACCTGCTGGGATTGATCACCGTCAAGGACATCTTTAAGCGGCGACTCTTTCCCAGAGCGTGTAAAGATGAGCATGGGAGGCTGCGCGTGGGGGCGGCGATTGGTGCATCGAAGGACGCGCTCGTCCGAGCCGAGGCGCTCATAGACGCTGCCGTGGACGTGCTCGTGGTGGACACCGCGCACGGTCACTCCGAGGGTGTGCTCGAGGCAGTGGATCGCACCAGGGCGAAGTTCCCTGACGCGCAGATTGTTGCGGGCAATGTCGGCACAAAGGAAGGAGCCGTCGCCCTCATGGAGCGGGGGGCGGATGCCGTCAAAGTCGGTGTGGGACCGGGCTCGATCTGCACGACCCGGGTCGTAACGGGTGTCGGGCTCCCCCAGTTGACGGCCATCATGGACGCTGTGGAAGGTGTTCAGGATCGGATTCCAGTCATTGCGGACGGGGGGATCCGCTACTCAGGCGATGTGGTGAAAGCGCTCGCCGCCGGTGCCCAAGCTGTCATGATGGGATCCATGTTTGCCGGTACCGA
>PAUA01000026.1 GCA_002712565.1 Gemmatimonadota bacterium
CCGCCTGGGGTGAAGAGGATACGGTGATCTCTTCGCCCCCCGCGTCAGCCTCGCCGGCCTGTAGGCTGTAAACGTGGAATTCGGTTGCGTCGAACACGGTGAAGAGGATCGTTCCGGCATCTCGAGCCACAGACATAGTCGGCGAAATTGCGCTGATCCCGCTCACGCCGGTCTGCAGCCGGGTGATACGGCGAACGTCCTGAGACTCAAACACATACTGGTAGATATCGCTAAAGCCGTCCTGATCCGATACGAAGTAGAGGCTACGGCCGTCTGGGGAATACTGCGGATTGATGTGCTTGACCTCGCCGAAGACACTGAGCGTGGATACTCGGCCCGAGGCCACGTCCAGGAATGCGATCTGCGGCTCACTGTACTGGAGGCGTTCGAAGTTCGTAATCGCCCCCCGATCGGAGACGAAAGCGATGGTCGATCCGTCCGGCGACCAGGTGGGCTGAAGGTCGGCGTGTTTGTCGTCTGTGTGCTGTCTGAGCGCGCCAGTGAATACATCCCAAGTGTAGATGTCGCTCACGCCCCCAGTGAGCCCGGAAAAAGCGATGAATTGACCGTCCGGGGACCAGGCCGGACTGGTAATGGCCCCGATGCCCTCGAGCGGGATTTTCTGGGTGACGTCCCCGCTCTCCACATCCACGATCGCCAACTCATTGTCTCCATCGGCGAACACCGCGAATACGAACTGGGTGCCGTCCGGCGACCAGTCTCCCGCCGAGTCGATGAACCGCAACGCATCGAAATGAGAGTCGGAGTTGGCGCTGACCAACTTCTTCAGGATCTCGCCAGTCCGCGCATCGGCCAGGAACATGTCGATCCCAAAGAGATCTCTCTCGGAGAGAAAAGCGACGTACCTCCCGTCCGGACTCACCGAAGGAGCAACATTCTGCCGCCCCGCCCCGGTGGATGGGGCCAGGAGCAGCGCTCCGGACTCACCCGGAGCTTGCCTTCCGGCCATGAGGGGAAGGTACTCGGCCTCGACGGCCTCTCTCCACCTGGCCGAGAGACTGTCTGAGCCCATGCCAACTACCTGAGCGAGGGCGGGCTCCCATCCGATGCGGAGTGCCCTCCGGAATATGTCCGCGACACGGTCATCACCAAACATGCCTCCCATAAAGGCCCAGAACGCATGCCCAAACCGATACGGGAAGATCTCCCCGGAGCTCAGTTGCTCGAGCGTAGGTAGCGCTCCCCTTCGAATGCCGTCGCGAAGCCACATGGCCGTAAGTGCGTCTTCTTGCCCGACAGAAAAGTACTCCGCGATCCCCTCGATCACCCAGAGCGGAAGGAGTGACAGCCCGCGTATCCCCGCCCCGGCCCAGGCTTCCGCCAAGTTGTACTGGAATGCGTGAACCAGCTCATGCCCAAGGACGTGGTCGGTATCAGCGTACGAGCCTGTCAGAGGCATGATCACGCGATTCTTGAGCGACTCGGTGACGCCTCCCAAGCCCTCACTCAGGTTACCGGAGAGTGTATTCGTCTGCTGAAAATCGGGGTGGTCGGCATACAGAATGATCGGCTTGGGCCGTTCGAACTCATGCTGAAATATGCGCGCGAATCGCTCGTACCACCGCTCAGCCATACGCGCCGCGTCCTCGACCGCTTCGCCCTCTTCCGGATAGAAATGGATGTCGTAGTGCGGGGTCTTGAGGATCTTGAAGTCGAACGTCTCATACTGGACCTTGTTCCGCCCGAAGTACTGAGCGGATACGGAGGCNGGGAGTGCACTAGCGGACAGGGCCAAGAGCAGCGCAGNGAGGAGGCCGCGAGAGGTTCCAGNGCCAGACGNNTGCGAACGAGTNTGAAAATTCATGTGATTCCTCTGTTGGCCGNTGCTTTCGCTTGCGTCCAAGTTACTGCCTTACCGCCCGGNGAACCAATCCACCGAGCNGTTCCAACTCNATTGNCCAACCCAGGAACCNTCGGTACGGGCCCACGGGTTCCACCGGTGGCCCTTTACTCCGCTCAGTCGCCGNTGCAAGATTCTTGCCNGTGAAGGGTGGCGCATAGCGNTGTCTGCTTTTGTCTTCAANCAAGGAAACGATGATATCCTTTCGGATAGGGATATTGGCGACCTGTCTGAGCGCGACGGCCTGCCTCGATGGGGGTCCGCGTGGGNTCGATCCAGGTGAGATCGAACCACTAAATCCGCCCTTGGGAGAGGGCAGTCTATGGCCTGGACTGTCCACCCACGGGGACAAGGTTGTACTAAGCTGGCAAGAAAGTGATGACGGAGATGCCTGGACNGTTAAAACGGCCATGCTCGATGATGCTGGTTGGGGTCCGGCGCTTACTGTCGCGAGCTCGACGGAGGAGAGGGGATTTTTCGTCAATTGGGCGGACTTCGCTTCAGTAGAAATCCTGGAGCCGGATCTACTGGTTGCTCACTGGCTCGTTCGTGGCCCGGACGGGGGATACGACTACGGTATTCGGGTGGCACAGTCGACGGATGGAGGTCTTACATGGACCGAGCCGTTGAGGCCCCATACGGATGAGACCCGCACGGAGCATGGTTTCGTCTCGAANTTTCTCCTGAACGATGGGGGGACCGGCCTGGTTTGGCTGGACGCCCGGAACTCGGTCGACATGGACGGACAGAAAGGCACCCCGGGGGCGATGGCGCTACGATACCGTTCCCTTGATCCGGATGGAGTACCGGGTCTGGAATCAGTNCTCGNCGAGCGCGTCTGTGACTGCTGTCAAACGGACGCGGCCATCTCGGCGTCCGGCCCGGTTGTCGTCTATCGGGATCGGTCCGAGGGGGAAGTGCGAGACATATACATCACCCGCATGGTTGATGGGCAGTGGA
The DNA here is from genome assembly GCA_002712565.1 of Gemmatimonadota bacterium. The sequence continues at coordinate 2,822 of PAUA01000026.1, forward strand.
CGGAGGGTACACCCGTCCATCGAGACGGCTGGGTGATTCCGGCCTGTCCGGTGAATGGTCCGGCCGTCGCGGCTCGAGGAGACGAGCTCGTAGTCGCGTGGTTTACCGGTGTCGGAAACGAACGTAAGGCACAGGTGGCTTTTTCTTCCGACGGCGGTGTACACTTCGGAGAAGCGATCCGCGTTGACGATGGCACATCTCTCGGGCGGGTCGACGTGCTGTGGCTCGAGAATGGCTCAGCACTGGTCATGTGGGTGGAGCGGCGGCCCCGCGTTGCGGAAATTCTGGTGCGCCAGGTGTGGCCCGACGGCCGAATAGGAGAGGACTTGCTTGTGACCACGACATCTGCAGCTCGGGACAGTGGGTTCCCGCAAATGATCCGAGACGGCATGGGCCGGGTGGTTTTCGCGTGGACACAGGCGGGCGATGGCGGACGTGTGAGAGTGGCAAGGACAAGCGAGGATTTACAATGAGCCCGGCGGTGCGGGCGACACTAGCCCTCTTGTTCTGGGTTTCAGCNTGTGCCCCGAGCGATCTGCCCTCACCACCGCAAGTCGGCGATCAGGCGCCAGAGTTTCAGGCGACGTCGCTCGACGGCACCCGTACCGTCGCTCTTGCCGACTACGCGGGGCAGACGACCCTCGTGAATCTATGGGCCACGTGGTGCGCCCCGTGCCGGTTCGAGACACCCTATCTCCAGGCCGTTTATGAGGNGAATCAGGATCGCGGCTTGATGATNGTGGGGGTTTCCGTTGACTCTCCCTCCGCCCTCGACCAGGTGAATGATTTTCTCGAGGAGATGGGNGTTACCTACGATATCCTGCTCGATCCGGGTATGGTGAGCACGGATTCTTTCATGCCGCAGGGGTACCCCACATCCTATCTCATCGACGGGGAAGGTGTGATCCGCTTCGCTCGAATCGGTCCGATTCCGGAAGGCGATGCGGAATTCCTCGAAGCCCTGGAACAGACACTAGGAGGGNGATCGGAAAGGGGGGCGGGGCCCTATTGTCGGCCGGCTGTATCAAGGGCATCCTGGAGCGCTCTGAGCAGGCACGGGTGCTCGTCGTCGGGGACCTCATGCTCGATCGATACGTTTCGGGCTCCGTAACGCGGATNTCGCCGGAATCTTCGGTACCCGTCGTTNAAATGGACAAGGAGTGGGTGGGCGTGGGCGGNGCCGCCAATGTCGCGGCCAACGTGGTTGCNCTCGGTGCCGAATGTGACCTGGTCGGGTGCGTGGGTAGTGATGATGCAGGATACGAGCTCCGAGAGTGCCTCAGNGGACTCGGCGTGGGCATNGCAGGNTTGGTNGAGATTGGGGNGCGACCGACGACGGTAAAGACGCGGGTCTTGGCGGGGCACCNACAGGTCGTGCGCATNGACCGGGAGGACTCGGACGACGTGAGTACCGACACCGTTCGGCTGCTTCGAAAGGAAACCCGTAGGGGNCTCGCCGCCTGTGCCTCGGTTGTGCTGGAGGACTTACGACAAGGGCGTGCTGGTTCCCGAGATCATCGAAGAAGTCCTCGACGGTGCGAGAGGGGAAGGAGTACCCACGATCGTGGATCCGAAGCGTCGACGATTCTTCGGATACGGATCGGCCACCGTGTTCAAGCCGAATGCCAAGGAGTTGGAGGATGCACTGGGAGAGCCCGTCCTTCCCGGGGATGCCGATTGGATGGAGGAGGCACGCTCCCGGCTGGACTGCGATCACCTCCTCCTGACTCTGGGGAGGCAAGGGATGGTGTTGTGCTCGACCGGGAAAGGCACCACACTTTTCCCCGCGTCGGATCGAGCCGTCTTCGACGTTTCCGGTGCAGGGGACACGGTGACCGCAGTGGTTTCGCTCGCGTTGGCNCTCGGTGCGTCGATGTCCGAGGCGGCCGTTATGGCGAACCACGCGGCAGCNGTCCAGGTGTCCAAGCCCGGCGTGGCCACGGTGACGAGGGCCGAGCTCTACGAGCAGGCCGCGGGCGGCGTAGAGGATCCAGGGGTGGCTCGAGAGGTCGGTGGGTACGGTGAGTCCTAAAATGCTGTGTGTATTTCAGCTAGGAGTTGCGAGCGCGTGAACAATTTTAAGTTAATTGATACATCTGAAGCGCCGGCTGCCATCGGCCCCTACTCCCAGGCTGTGGTGGCGGGGGAGTGGGTCTTCGCATCCGGCCAGATTCCCCTAGACCCGTCTACCGGAGAGGTCGTCGAGGGTGGGGTCGCGGAGCAGACCGATCGCGTCATGAACAACTTGGCTGCTGTTCTCGGTGAGGCGGCGGGCTCTCTGAACCACGTCGTCAAAACCACCGTGTATCTTGCCGACATGGCCACCTTTGGAGAGATGAACGAGGTGTACGCAAGACATTTCGGGGATCATCGTCCNGCTCGGGCGACGGTAGAGGCCGGGGCTTTGCCCAAGAATGTCGCGGTGGAAATCGACCTGATCGCACGCATCCCGTCATGACTGAACTCCTCGATAATCCATGGGTTCAACGCCTCGGTTTCGTCTTCGGCGGCTTCGTGTTGGGNGTCCTGTTGGAGTTCGTCATCATCCGGCGGATACACAAACTGGCCGAACAGACCCGGTTCAAGTGGGACGACATGCTCATCGGGTCCATCCGTGGGGTGGGGACCATCTGGTTGGTCGCTGGCGGTCTCTACCTTGCGCTCAACGTGGGCACTCTGGACCCGCTGCTGGTGAACACGACTCGAAGCGTGCTCATGGTCATCGTACTCGGCTCCGCCGTGATCGCCGTGATGCGCGTGGTGGGGGGAGCGGTCGAGATGGTATCAGGCCGCGCGGGCGGGACGATCAAGTCGCCGACGCTGGTGGTCAACCTGGCTCGGATCTCTGTCGGGGTGCTGGGCCTCTTCATCATCCTCCAAAACCTCGGCATCGACATCACGGCGCTGATCACCGCACTCGGTATCGGGGGTATCGCGATTGCCCTCGCGCTGCAGGATACGCTGGGAAACCTCTTCGCCGGCGTCCAGATCATCCTGTCCAGGCAGGTGCGTCAAGGGAACTACATCTGTCTGTCTTCAGGGGAAGAGGGCTGGGTGACCGACGTGAAGGGCCGGAACACGACCATTCAAACCTTCCCCGACGGGAACCTCGTCACTGTGCCCAACTCGTTGCTCGCGTCCTCCATCGTGAAAAATTTCTCGATGCCGAGAAAGGCGCTGTGGGTCACTCTGGAAGTCGGTGTCAGCTACGACAGCGACTTGGAGCACGTGGAGGTCGTCGCCCTGGAGGTGGCCAAGGAGGTGCTCGGTGAGGTGGATGGTGGTGTGGCGGGGGAAGACCCGATCGTCCGCTACCACACGTTCGGGGACTCCAGCATCAACTTCGACATGCGCATGATGGTGCGTGAGTTCCAAAGCCAGGGTCCCGTCAAACACGAGTTCATCAAGCGTTTGCATCAGCGCTTCAACGACGAAGGCATCGAGATCCCGTTCCCGATCCGGACGGTGATGATGGAGGGCGGGGGCGAGTCGACAGTCGAAGGTGGTTGAGGTCTGAGTCTTTTTAGCCGTTGAACTGAGGAAACACGATGCAGGATTTACTGTCTAGCATAGCCGCGAACCCCTGGCTTCGGGCCGTCAGCGGGGTGTTGTCCCTGACCCTCTTGGCGTGGGCCACCAACTTCGTGGCGCGCAGTATTTTTCTGAGGCTGGTCCACCGTGTGGCGAGCAGGACTCAGTCCACGTGGGACGATCGCTTCATTGAGCAAAGGATCTTCCACAAGGTGGCTAACGTCGCGCCGGCGCTGGTGACCTACGTTGGAATCGGCTGGGCGCTTGGCGTCGGTCCCGAAATGCTGGCTGACACGCCGGCCGTCGATCTTGAGGCGACGAGCCAGGAGGGACTCTTGCTCGCCGCGGCGATTCTCGTCCGCCGCGTATCTCTGGCATGGGTGGTGATCGCCCTCACCACAGCCGCCGGGGGGCTGCTGCACGCCGGCAACGACATCTACAACGAGATTTACTCCGAGGCCAAGAACCGCCCCATCAAGGGCTACCTCCAAGTCCTCAACATCTTCCTCTACGTGGCCGCGGGCATCCTGGTGGTGTCTATCCTGGCAGATATAAACCCCGTGGTCTTCCTGTCGGGCCTGGCGGGGCTCACAGCGGTTGTGATGCTGGTCTTCAAGGACACGCTCCTCTCGTTGGTGGCCAGTGTCCAGATCATGTCCAACAACATGATCAGCCTCGGAGATTGGGTGGAGATGCCGCAGGCCAACGCCGACGGCGATGTCATCGACATCGCGCTGCACACGGTGAAAATCCAGAATTGGGACAAGACAATCTCCACGATCCCCACACACAAGTTCATCTCCGAGTCGTTCCAGAACTGGCGGGGGATGAGCGAGTCTGGTGGTCGACGCATCAAACGGGCCCTCCACCTGGACATGGGCACGATACATTTCCTTTCGAACGAGGAGGTGGCCCAGCTCTCCCGTTTCGAGTTTCTGCACGACTACCTGCAGACCAAGCAGAAGGACCTGGAGGTCGCCAACGCGCGCGAAGTCCCGGGCGACGACGTCGTTACGGACCAACGGCGCCTCACGAACGTGGGCACGTTCCGGGCGTATGTGCTTCACTATTTGCGTAACCATCCCACGATCCACCAGGACATGACGCTCCTGGTGCGGCAGCTTCAGCCTGGGCCTCAGGGCCTGCCCCTGGAGATCTACTGCTTCTCTAACGACACGGACTGGGGCAACTACGAGGACCTCCAGGCGGACATCTTCGACCACCTCATTGCAAGCCTNCCGGAGTTTGGGCTCGAGGCCTTTCAGGAACCGGCGGGCAACGACCTGAAGGCGTTACGTCAGTAGACAGGTGCGAGAAGTCTATCTACAGTGTGCCTGTGCCGACTGAGCTATTTGATGGAACCACAGCTACATGGGGGCGGAGGAGGTCTGGTGGCCTCACTGGTCTTCAAAACCAGCTCGCCCGGCTAACCCCCGGGTTGGTGGGTTCGATTCCCACACGCTCCCGCCATCGGGGGAGAGGCCGAGGCGACGTCAACTCTTGGAGGGCNTGATCATGAAACTTCCCATNGCCGCGCTTGGATTCGTCCTCGGGAGCGCNTTCTTCTTCCTCGCAGGCAGCGTCTATTCACAGGAACCGTCTTCCCAGAGNCCCATCTNCCCCACCCCACAACGCCTCCGGACCTTGGGCCAGCAGCCCGACGATGGTCCAGTGATCATGCTGAACCTGTTGAAGTTCAAACCCGACGGGGGNCGGGCGGCCTACGGGCGTTACGGCGCGATCGCCATCCAACAAATCAGAAGGCGGGGTGGTGAGATCCTCTATGGNGGGGAGGTGGCGGGGCTCNTGGGCCCAGGCTCGGAGTGGGAGCAGGTGGTCATCGTCAAGTACCCCTCCCGGGCCGCTTTCCTCGACATGTCCCAAGATCCCGAGTATCTCCAGGCACTACCCCACCGAGACGAGGGTCTGGATGCGACCTTGTTATACGCGTTCCGGCCGGCAGAGGGCCTGACCAGGTTGGACGATGACGGGGACGTACCCACGGTCGATGCCGCAGGCGCCGACGCCTACTTCAACATCAATCTCCTGCGCTACAAGGGAGAGGAGGGTCGGGAGGCTTATGAGCGCTACACCGCGAACACCTTCCCCCTAATCGCCGAGCTTGGCGGACGNCCAGTGCTGCGCCTGGTGGGAGAGCAGCCCCTGGTGGGAGACGAAGAGTGGGACGAGCTGTTATTTATCATGTATCCGTCCCGAGAGGCCTTCCTCGGCATGCTCCAGGATCCGGATTACCGCGAGGGGACCCCGGACCGCNCCGCCGGGCTCGACAACACCCTCTTCCTACCCACAAGGATGACCCTGGGTGGAGCGCGCTAAAGCACACGTGTGCATGCCAGCCGGGTTGGTGGGTTTGATTCCCACACGCTCCCGTCATCGGGTCGAGGCCATCGTGCTGGCCANCGTGCTCCTAGGCGTTCCGCCGGCTCTCGCGGGGCAGGAACCAGGGGCTGGCGCTCCNCGGGATTCGGCTCAGGCCGCGGAGACCACAGGGAGTCCCGGGCCCTCCGCTGGTGGGGCGTTCGCGAGATCNATGGTGATTCCAGGCTGGGGTCAGGCGGTGGCCGGATCGCCGGGGCGGGGCGCCTTTTACTTCGTCGTCGAGTCCTTTGCCGTGTGGATGATCCTGAAGTCCAACCAATTGCTNGGGAGTGCGAGCGACATCCTCGACATGCGGCGTCTCGACGCATCCGAGCGGCTGATGGCGGACCCCATGATCGATCCTCTNGATCTGCCAACGTTACTCGAAGCGGATTTGGGGGTGGTGAGCGCGCTCCAGCTTGAAGAAATTCGGCGGCAGCAGCGAGAAGATTGGATTGCCTTCGCCGTGTTCTTCCTGCTCCTAGGTGGGGCCGACGCGTTCGTGGCGACGCATCTGGCGGATTTTCCCGAACCGCTGGAAACCGTGATCCGTCCGCTTCCGGAAATGGGCGTCGAGTTTGGATTCAGGTTGGCGTTNTAGGCCGTTGGTTCTCGGCCTCCCATCGCTTCAGGGAAGGGCGCTCTCCCTCCCTGAGCACGAGGTAGCTACGGTGGTTGATCCAATCCCCCAGGTTGATGTAGAAGCGACTTGGCGCCGCCTCATGCAGAAGTGGGATGTGGGCGTGACCCAGGACGATCAGATCGAGATCGCCNTCGGCGACCAACTTTTCNNCGGCCCANTCGTACAGCACNTTCGAGCGAGCCTGCTCCACCCCGGAGGGGTTCCCGACCAGAGCTGCAGTCCGAGAGATGCGGCGGGCTATGGCCGTGCCCACGTCCGGATGGAGCCAACGGAAGAGCCATCGTGCGCTTCTGCTCCGCACCACGGTCTTGAGGATTCGGTACGGGAGGTCACCTCGGCCCAAACCATCCCCATGAGCGATGAAGGTTTTCAACCCCGCCAACTCGCGCACGATCGGACCCTGCTGGAAGGTGAGGCCGATGTCGTCCGTGAGGAATTTTCCGCCCCACCAATCATGGTTTCCCCCCATGAGGGTCACGGGAAGACCCCCGTCGACTAGATCGGCCAGTGCTCCTAGCGTTCGTGTGTGTCCGCCTGGAATTACCGAGCCGTACTCGAACCAAAAGTCGAAAAGATCACCGTTGAGGATCAGCTCGGACGCATGAGCGGCGGTATAGGTCAGCCAGCGCACAAAAGCTCGCTCGGCCTCGGTAGGTACCGACCCGAGGTGAATGTCGCTTGCGAAATAGATGGGTTTCTCAGACATGGGGATCGGAAAGTAAACCGGGTGTATTACACGGGGAAGGCGGCTTCTCTTAGGATAACCGTATGAAATTCCGTTTGAATCTCGTGGCTCTTGGGTTCGTTGTCTCGAGCACTGCGTGCGCTGGCGGATCGCTCCGGCTGCAAAATCCCTCTCCAATTCTGGATATGGATCGGACCGTGCTGCGGGCGAGCGGCGAGAATCCCTTCCCAGCTACGTCGACGGTCTTCTTCGAGTGGAGGGTAGATGCGCCGGATCTCCAGCTCGACGGGGACGGGTACGCTCGCCTTCAGGACCCGGATCGCGCCCGTCTCGACCTGTTCACGGGCGACAACGAGGCGGTTTTGTCTGCCGGCTTGGTTGAGGATGAGCTCTGGGCCCGCGAGGAAAGGGCATTGGACTTCGTGCCTTCCCCGGCTTTGCTCTGGGCGTTCTTGGGCACGTTCCGACCGGGAGAGGATGCGACACGGCTCTACGGCGAGTTCGACGGCGATGATTTCCGCTTGGACTACGGCCTCCCCAATGGGGACGAGCTACAATACTTGTTTCGTTCCGGCCGCATAGCCCAAGTGGAGGTGCACCAAGAGGGACATGCAGTGCACCGGGTCCTCCTAGCTTGGGGGGGCGGAAGGGAGTTGCCCTCGGAGGCCACATACCGCAATCTGTCGTCTCGTAGTCAACTCAAAGTGGCGGTCGGCACCGTCGAGAGGGTGGACTCCCATCCGTCGGACATCTGGTATCTGGTTCCCTGACGTGTTTGGCCGTGTAAGCGTGTTCGGGCGAGCCCGCACCTTTAGACGAGTCAACTTCGTTGGCCGAATGGCCGGTGGTCTTACGTTAATCGTGCTGCTCGGCTCGACCGGCTGCAACTACGGTTTCCGCTCGGGTAGTTTTCCGGACCACATCCGGACCATCGCCATACTCCCCTTCGACAACGACACCAACCGTTTCGAGCTCACGCAGGAGATCCACGAAGAACTCTTGCAGACACTGCCGGGTGCTCTAGGTGTCACCAACGCGGGAGCAGACGTAGCGGATGCCGTGGTTCAGGGACGGATCGTACGTTACGACCTGACCGCTCCTCTCTTTCGGGCGGACCAGGTCGGCGCAGTGGACGTGCTCCAGCGCCAGGTGAGCATCCGCGTCGAGGTGGAGCTGATTGACCGTGTCGAGGACGTGATCCTGTGGGACAACTTGGGCCTGAGCACGCAAGGCCAGTACCTCGAAGGGGAGCCCGAAGAGATCGGACTCCACGAGGCCATCGAACTTATCGCCCAGCGCATCGTGGACGGGGCCCAGTCAAACTGGTAGGTTGCGCTCCGAAAAATTGCATGGACGGTTCCGTCCAGAGCGCACCGAATAACAAGAAAGGAGGGCTGGGTTGACCCGCATCGTAGGCCTCTGGGTAATACTCTTCGCCATCTGGCTGCTGCTGTCCGGGCATTGGGACAGCGCGCTGCTCGTCGGCTTCGGCGTGGGATCTTGCGCCCTCACGGTCTACATCGCCAATCGCATGGACGTCGCTGACCACGAGGGCGTCTCGATTTATTGGGTTGGCCGTTTCCTTCTGTACCTCCCCTGGCTGTTGAAAGAAATTCTGATCGCCAACATCAACGTCGCGAAGGTCATTCTCTCGCCTAAGCTTCCCATCAGCCCGATCATGGTTGTCTTTGGATCCACCCAAAAGACCGATCTCGGGCGCGTGTTGTATGCCAATTCCATCACGCTTACCCCCGGCACGATCACGACGGGTGTCGAGGGCGATCAATTGGAGATCCACGCCCTCACCCGGAAGGACGTCGACGGCCGGGAAGAAGACGAGATGGATCAACGTGTGTCGATAGTGGAGCGTGTGTCCTGATGTTTGCTGTAGCCGCGGTGGGAATCGGAATCGGCATGACGCTGGCCATGATTCGTGCGTTGCTGGGTCCTACCCTGTACGACCGGGTCCTCGCCCTCAACACCCTCGGTACCAAGACCGTGCTGCTGATTGCGGTGCTAGGATTCCTCGCCGGCCGGCCGGAATTCCTGGATCTGGCGCTGGTGTACGCGTTGATCAACTTCATTGGGACGATCGCGGTTCTGAAATATTTCGAAGTCGGCGATCTCGGAAAGGCAAGCGAGATCAGAGGGGGTCGGTCCTGATGGTGTGGGACGTATTAAGCTGGCTCTCTATCTTGGGCGGCCTTTTTTTCATCCTGGTGGGAGGCATCGGCGTCCTACGGTTCCCCGACGTGTACACGCGTCTGCACGCAGCAGGTATGACCGATACTATGGGCGCCGGGTTGGTACTGGTCGGGCTGTCGATTCAGTCCGGGCTCTCGTTTCAGTCCGGGGAGTGGTTGATCACTGTTCGGTTGCTGATGATCTGGGCCTTCCTCCTCTTCACAAGCCCCATCGCGACTCACGCGCTGGCGCGGGCCGCACTCCACGGGAAAGTGGAGCCGATTCGCGTAGACGTGGGAGGGGGTGACGCATAGAGGCCCTGGTCGATTTTTTCCTTCTGACCATGCTCGCGGTTACGGCGCTCGCACTGCTGAAACTTCGGAATCTCTTTGCCGTAACCATGCTGGCTGGGATCTACAGCCTTCTTTCCGCCGGTCTCTTCGTCGCGTTGGATGCCGTCGACGTCGCGTTNACCGAAGCGGCAGTGGGAGCTGGTATCTCCACGATCCTGTTGCTCGGTACGCTGTCGCTNGTGGGGCACGACCAGAAGAAATCCACCCGCTCGTCGGTGGTCCCNCTTCTGGTCGTGCTGGTGACGGGNTCGATCCTGGTGTACGGCACTTTGGACATGCCGTCCTACGGTGATCCGGGCAATCCGGCGCACCATCATGTGGCGCCGCACTATCTGGAAGAATCGGAACACGAAATCGGGATTCCCAACGTGGTCACCTCAGTACTCGCGAGCTACCGCGGTTACGACACGATGGGCGAGACCACCGTGATCTTCACGGCGATGGTGGGCGTGCTGCTGCTGATGGGGGGCGTCCGCAGGCGTGAAGGGTCTGCGACACTGGACGGGAAACCGGACCGGGAAGGGGACGCACATGGAGGATAACGTCATCCTCAGGATCGGCGCCAAGATCCTCATCCCGTTCATCTTGATGTTCGCGCTCTACGTTCAGTTTCACGGGGACTATGGGCCCGGCGGTGGATTTCAAGCCGGTGTGATCTTCGCGGCCGCGTTCGTCCTGTACGCGCTTATTTATGGTGTCGACACCGCCAAGCGGGTACTCCCTCTTCGTTTCGCGTGGTTTTGTGGTGCGCTCGGTGTGTGGATCTACGCCGGTGTGGGCGTGGTGACGCTCTTCATGGGCGCGGAATTCCTGAACTACAACGTCCTCCGGCACGACCCCGAGCACGGGCAGGAATTAGGAATCCTGCTGGTGGAGCTGGGCGTGTTGACCACCGTGTTCGGGGTCATGGTCGCGATTTTCTACATGTTCGCGGCCCGCCGGCAGGTGCGTTGATGAACGTCCTCGGATTGGTGAACTATTGGGCTTTCATCTTCTTGATGATGGTCGGGTTCTACATCCTGATTTCGCAGGGGAACCTGATCAAGAAGATCGTCGGGCTGAGCATTTTTCAGACGTCCGTCTTCATCCTGTACATCAGTATGGGCAAGATTCGGGGCGGCACAGCCCCGATCCTCATGAGCGAGGGAGATCCGGTCTACTCCAATCCGCTCCCGCACGTGCTCATTCTGACCGCGATCGTGGTCGGTGTCGCCACGACGGCGCTCGGATTGAGTCTCGTGGTCCGGATCCATGAGGCGTACGGCACCATCGAAGAGGACGAAATCCACGACCTCGACCTCGCATGACAGCCCACCTCCCGGTCCTTCAGGTCGTCATCCCGCTGCTCGCGGCGCCTCTGTGCGCGATGGTACGTCACGGACGGATTGCGTGGGGCATCGCGCTCGCGACGAGTTGGACGACGTTCGGGATCGCCATTCGGCTTCTCGCGCAAGTTCAAGCTGAGGGACCGATCAGCTACGCCCTCGGCGGGTGGGCCGCCCCCGTGGGGATCGAGTACCGCGTCGATCTGGTCAACGCGTTCGTCCTGGTGATCGTGACGGCCATCGGGGCGGTCGTGACTCCCTATGCCCTGAAGAGCGTCGAGCAGGAAATCGACGCAGCGAAAATTCCGCTCTTCTACGCGGCGTTCGTACTGTGCCTCACCGGACTCCTGGGCATAGCCGTCACGGGTGACGTCTTCAACGTCTTCGTCTTCCTCGAGGTTTCGTCGTTGTCCGCGTACGCGCTGATCGCGTTGGGCCAGGACAGGCACGCCCTCACCGCCGCTTATCAATATCTGATCATGGGCAGCATCGGCGCGACGTTCATCGTGATCGGTATCGGCATGATGTACGTGATGACCGGGACGCTGAACATGCTCGACCTCTCGGTGCTCCTGGCCGAACTAGGGCCGAACCGCACTGTTGCGGTCGCATTCGGCTTCTTGAGCATCGGGATCAGCCTCAAATTGGCCCTTTTCCCGCTGCACTTCTGGTTACCGAACGCCTACACGTACGCTCCGTCCGCCGTCACGGCCTTCATCGCTTCGACTGCGACGAAAGTGGCGGTGTACATGCTGTTGCGGTTCTTCTTCACGGTCTTTGGTGGCGTCTTTTCGTTCGACGTCATGCAGCTCGACAGGGTGCTGCTGCCGCTCGCGCTGGTCGCAATTTTCAGCATGTCGCTGGTGGCCATCTTCCAGGCCAATGTGAAGCGAATGCTCGCGTACTCAAGTGTAGCCCAGATCGGATACATGATCCTCGGGATCAGCATGGCGTCGGTAACGGGACTCACCGCCGGCATTCTGCACCTTTTCAACCATGCGCTGATCAAGGGTGGGCTCTTCATGGCACTCGGCTGTGTCATGTATCGCGTCGGATCGGTCGAGATCGAGGCGATGCGGGGACTCGCGAAGAAGATGCCGTGGACCATGGCCGCTTTCGTGTCCGGCGGGTTCAGCCTGATCGGTCTGCCGTTTACCGTGGGCTTCATCAGCAAATGGTACCTGATCCTCGGCGCCCTAGAACGGGATGGTTGGCAGTGGTGGCTGGTGGTGGGGCTCGTCCTGACCACGTCGCTCATGGCCCTGGTCTACATCTGGCGGGTGGTGGAGGCGGCCTACTTCCAGGAGGCGCCCAATGCGGAATCTCCCGGTGGCGGATTCCCTGGTGAGGGGACTTCAGGCGTCGTAGAGGCCCCGTTGGCGCTCTTGATTCCCACCTGGGTGCTCATCGTCGCGAATTTCTACTTCGGGATCGACGCCACGTTCACGGCCGAAGTCGCCGAGAGCGCCGCCCGTTCGTTGATGGGCATCGCGCCGTGATTCCGGAGGTGATCGTCGGCGTCGCGGTCGGCCTGCCTCTCGTGGGGGCTTTTGCTATCCTCGCTCTCGGTAAGTGGCCCAATGTCCGGGATACCGTAGGCATCGGCACGGCGGGAATCCTTTTCTTGCTGGTCCTTCAGCTCGTGGGGCCGATCAAGGATGGACTGCGGCCGGAGCACCCGATCCTGGAGGTTCTGCCCGGCGTTTCGCTCGGGCTCAAGGTCGAACCGATGGGCCTGCTGTTCGCACTGGTCGCGTCGTTTCTTTGGATCGTTACCGGACTGTACGCCGTCGGGTACATGCGCGGCCACCACGAGAAGAATCAGACGCGCTTCTTCGCGTTCTTCGCGATCGCGATCTCGGCGGCTATGGGTGTGGCGTTTTCGGCGAACCTCTTCACGCTGTTCGCGTTCTACGAGATGATCACGTTGTGCACCTTCCCGCTGGTGACACACCACGGAACGCCCGAGGCGAGGAAGGCCGGGCGTGTATACTTGGGCATTCTGCTCTCGACCTCGATCGGCTTTCAACTCCTTGCGATCATCTGGACGTGGCAGTTGGCCGGGACACTGGATTTCCAGGAGGGCGGCATCCTGGCGGGGACGGCCTCGAATGGGGTGCTGAGCGTCCTGCTGGTCCTGTTCGTGTTCGGAGCAGGGAAGGCGGCCGTCATGCCCTTCCACCGGTGGCTGCCGGCGGCGATGGTGGCACCCACGCCGGTCTCCGCGCTCCTACACGCGGTAGCCGTGGTCAAGGTGGGCGTGTTCACGATCCTGAAGGTCTCTGTCTATGTCTTCGGCCTTGACCTACTGAGCACACTGGCCAGCGCGACGTGGCTGGCCTGGGTCGCTGCGACCACGATCATCCTAGGCTCGCTCGTGGCCTTCACGAAGGACAACCTCAAGGCCCGCCTGGCGTATTCGACGATCAGCCAACTGTCGTATATCGTGCTCGGGGCCCTCCTGGCGAACGAATGGGGCATCATCGGTGGCGGCATGCACATCGCCATGCACGCTTTCGGGAAGATCACGCTCTTTTTCGCAGCCGGTGCGGTGCTGGTGGCCGCGCATGAGACGGACATCAGCCGGATGCACGGTCTNGGACGTACCATGCCGATCACCTTCGGCGCGTTCTTCGTGGGCTCCCTCAGCATCATCGGCGTGCCGCCTGCCGGGGGCGCGTGGAGCAAGTGGTTCCTCGGGATGGGCACGCTCGAGGCAGGTCAGATCGGGCTGCTGGTTGTCCTCATGGTGAGTTCGCTCTTGAGCCTGGTTTACCTGCTGGAGGTGCCGGTCCGGGCGTTCTTCAGTGCGCCGCCCGAGGACGCCCACCACGGAGAGGGGATCCACGAAGCGCCCTGGCAGGCGGTGGTCGCGATGATCATCACGGCACTCGCCACCATGGGGCTCTTCCTGTATCCGGGGCTGTTCTATGACCTGATGACGCTGGTGGTGAGCTTATGAGTGAGCACGGTCACAGCCACGACGATAGCCACGTGGGTGCGTCGGACGACCGGCAACACGTCTGGGACAACCCCAAGAACGTGAAACTCCTGTTCAGGGTGTTTTACGCCCTCTGCATCGTGCTCGTAGTCTTGGATCCAGTGCTGGATCTGGTGATCGACCGCCACCGGGGCCACGCCTGGGAGAGCCTGATCGCCTTCTATCCGTTCTATGGGTTCCTCGGCATCGTCGTTCTGGTCCTCATCGCCAAGTTGATGCGGCGCATTCTGATGCGGCCGGAGGACTACTACGATGGGTAGCGTGCCTCCGGTCCTGATCTTCTTCGTGGGGGCCCTAGTCGTGGCTCTGACCAAGGGGCACGTGCGCCGAGTCGTCTTGCTCGCGATCCCGGTGATCGGAGCTCTCAACTTGCTGGGGCTCGAGGATGGCGCCACCATCGAGTTGGAGCTGCTGAGCTACACACTGGTCCCGTTCGAGGTGGACGACCTGGCCATGATGTTCGGCTATCTGTTCCACTTAGCGGCGTTCTTGGGGAACTTGTTCGCGCTCCATCTCGAGAAGAAGGACGGTGCCGGTGTGCAGCACACCGCGGCCGTGTTATACGCGGGAAGCGCGATCGGTGCGGTTTACACCGGGGACCTGATCTCGCTCTTCGTCTTCTGGGAGCTGCTCGCGCTTACGTCGGTGTTCCTGATCTGGGCGAGGAAAACTGAGCGGTCCTTCCATGCCGGGTTCCGTTATTTGGTCATCCATGTGCTCTCGGGCGTCCTACTGCTGTCGGGGGCGCTCATGTTGGCCCACGAGACCGGATCGATTGCGTTCGGGCCGATCAGCCTCGACGGCTCGATGGCCGGGTGGGTGATCCTGATCGCCTTCGGGATCAAAGCCGCCTTCCCGCTGCTGCACACCTGGATCACCGACGCGTATCCGGAAGGCACGCCTACGGGCACGGTCTTTCTGAGTGCCTTTACGACCAAAGTGGCGGTGTTCGCATTGGTCCGGACATTTGCGGGTGAGGACGTGCTCATTTATGTGGGCGTCACGATGACGTGCTTCCCGATCTTCTACGCTGTCATCGAAAACGACCTGCGCCGGGTGCTCAGCTACAGCATGATCAATCAGATCGGCTTCATGGTGACCGGAGTGGGACTCGGCACCGCACTAGCACTCAACGGTGCGGTGGCGCACGCATTNGCCGATGTGATCTTCAAGGGCCTCCTGTTCATGACCATGGGCTCGGTGCTCCAGATGACGGGCCGCATCAACGGGTCGGATCTCGGGGGGCTGTACAAGACGATGCCGATTACGGCCACCTTCTGTGTCATCGGAGCGTTGGCCATCTCGGCGTTCCCCCTGTTCAGCGCCTTCATCACCAAATCGATGGTGATGACGGCCGCCCTGGACGAGGGGTACGTCTGGGTATGGCCCTTCCTCTTGTTCGCGTCGGCCGGTGTTCTGGAGCACGCCGGCATCAAGATCCCGTATTTCTCCTTCTTCGGGCACGACTCGGGGATCCGTGCCAAGGAGCCGCCCAAGAACATGCTGTGGGCGATGGGGATCGGGGCCGTGTTGTGTGTTGTGATTGGCTCGTTCCCGAGTCTGCTCTACAGCCTGCTGCCGTTCGAGGCCGAGTATCATCCCTATGACTGGACTCACATCGTGACCCAGTTACAGCTGCTTCTCTTCGGGGCCCTCGCTGTGGTCTGGTTGATGAAGAGAGGGATCTATCCCCCTGAAATCCGCGCGTTGAACATCGATGCCGAATGGCTCTATCGATGGTTCGGCCCCCGCTTGGTCCACGGTATCGGCGGGGCGGTGGCGCGAGTGGATTCGGCCGTACGCACAAGGGTTTTCGAGGTCGTTCGGGGCACGTTACGTGGCGCCCGCCGGGGCCACGGATCCCANGGAATCCTGGCGCGGACTTGGCCCACAGGAAGTATGATCCTGTGGGTTGCGGTACTCCTTGCCGCCTTTCTGGTGTTCTACTTCTGATCCNGTAACTTTTCNGTCGAAGACGCGATCACCCACACTGAGCAGCGCCGAATTTTCACCATGCCCGCAGGTACTCGATGACCGCCCTCAGGTTGGGAACTCGCGGCTCGCTCCTCGCCTTGGCCCAGAGCAANTGGACCGCATCAGCTCTGGAAGCCAACGGTGCATCCGAGGTTTCNCTCGAAGTCATCCGGACCGTCGGTGACGAGCACCTCGACCAGCCCCTTCACGAGATCAGCGGCAAGGGTCTCTTCACCCGCGAGCTCGACGAGGCGCTCCTGAGTGGACGGGTCGACTTGGCGGTTCACTCACTGAAGGACCTTCCGACCGTGTTGCCCGAGGGGTTGTGTATTGCCGCCACGCCGAGACGAGTCGATCCTCGGGACGTTGTTGTGGGGCCAGAAGGCGCCTCGACCACACTGGCTTCACTGANAAAGGGTGCCATCGTGGGGACCAGCTCGCTTCGGCGGGTTGCCCTGTTGAATGCGTTCCGGNGGGACGTGACACCACGGACNATCCGTGGCAACGTCGATACGAGACTGCGNAAGCTCGACGANGGCCAATTCGACGCCATCATCCTGGCGGGGGCCGGGCTCACCCGCCTCGGGCTCGCCGGGCGGGCGAGCGAATGGCTGGAGCGGACGTCCTGGCTTCCGGCCCCCGGGCAGGGCGCCCTCGGCATCGTGACCAGAACCGAGGACGCCGAAACAAGAGGTTCCATCGGAGCGTTGAACGACCCCGACTCGTTCGCAGCGGTTACCGCGGAACGCACGTGTCTCGAGGCNCTGGGCGGCGGGTGTCAGGTGCCGATCGGGGCCCTCGGACTTGCCTACGACGAGAGGCTGCGTCTGTGGGGGCTCGTGGCGAGTCCCGACGGGAAGCGTGTCGTCCGTGGCGACCTCACGGGACACCTGGCCGATCCGCAGGCGCTCGGCCATAAACTCGCGAACCTGCTCCGGGAACGCGGAGCCGAACCGATCTTGGCGGAGTTGGACGAGTCGGCAGAGTTGGACGAATGAGACTCCTCTCGAGGGAGACCCTGGTGGCTCGTTTCGGACCGCCTCGCGATGGGACGGTGGTGTTCACCAACGGCTGTTTCGAGCTTCTTCATCGGGGGCACGTGGAGTACCTCGCACAGGCCAAGGCCTTGGGGGACGTACTGGTGGTGGGCCTCAACTCGGATGCTTCAGTGCAACGTCTGAGGGGCGCCGGACGACCACTGGTAGCGGAGGCCGATCGAGCGGCAGTGCTCGTCGCCTTGAGGAGCGTGGATGCCGTTACGCTCTTCGACGAAGACACTCCGCTGGAGCTGATCAGCACGCTGCTCCCTGATGTGCTCGTCAAAGGAGGCGACTACGATCTGGACGGCATCGTCGGCCGGGAAGTGGTGGAAGAAGCAGGTGGAGAAGTTCGCGCGCTCCCCTTCGTGGAGGGTCACTCGACAACAAGCATCCTGGATCGCTTTAAATATGCGGAGTGAGGGTGGGGAGAAAGGATGCGAAATGAAGGCCGCGAACGGCGGCAGAATGAAGATTCCGGAATGAGGAGGACGAGATGAGCCGAACGGACGGTCGTTCGCCAGGGCAGCTCAGAGACTTGAACCTCGCGCTCGATGAGGCGCCCTACGCGGAGGGTTCCTGCCTCATCAGTGCGGGGCAGACGCGGGTCTTGTGCGCCGTATCGGTGGAGGAAGGTGTTCCAGCATGGCGGGAGAAGAGCGGTGCCGGCTGGGTGACCGCCGAGTACGGAATGCTTCCGAGGGCCACACACACACGGTCCGGCCGGGAGCGTGGCAGGGTGGGCGGGCGGACTCAGGAGATCCAGCGACTCATCGGTCGTTCGCTTCGTTCGGTGATCGATATGAAGGCATTGGGCCAACGGACTGTCATCGTGGATTGTGACGTGCTCCAGGCCGACGGAGGCACACGGACCGCCTCGGTCACGGGAGCCTCGGCCGCTCTCTGGAGTGCGTTCGACGGGTTGGTGAAGGGGGGAATGATCGAGCGGAACCCGATGCGCGAGATGGTGGCCGCCGTGAGCGTCGGCATCGTGGACGGCGAGCCTGTGCTCGACCTCGACTACCCGGAGGANTCCACCGCACAGGTCGACATGAACGTCGTGGCCACCGAGGCGGGAAATTTCATCGAGGTGCAGGGCACGGCAGAAGGGCATCCCTTCCGGCGGGACGAGCTGGACGAACTCCTCGGGCTCGCCACCGAGGGAATCAGCGCTCTGGTCCGGGCACAGAAGGCCGCGCTGGGGATCGGATGACGCCTGACATGATGGACCGTTGGTGATGGATCTCGTATTGGCGACACGCAGTGCGCACAAGATCAAAGAGATCCGGAGCATTCTCGAGGTGGTCCCGAACCTTCGGGTACTGGACCTTACCGAGGCCGGCGTTTCGTACGACGGTGCCGAGGAGGATCTGGAGCCCTACGATACGTTCGAGGAGAACGCTGCCTCCAAGGCCGCCTACTTTCAGGGGATCACTGGATTACTGACGGTGGCTGACGATTCCGGAATCGAGATCGANCTGCTGGACGGAGCTCCTGGAGTCCGGTCCAAACGATTTGCGCCAGACCAGAGCCTTTCAGGCCTCCCCCTCGATGAGGCCAACAACGCACATCTTCTCGCTTCACTCGGGGATGCCCCTCCCGAGAAGCGGACGGGCCGTTACGTGTGTGTCGCGGTTCTGAACCGCGGCAATCCCGACGATGTGACCTATACGCGTGGCGAAGCTCCCGGGGTGATCCTGGATGTGCCTCGGGGTGCGGGCGGATTCGGCTACGATCCCCTCTTTTTCGATGAGGAGTTGGGGCGGACNTTCGCCGAGATTGCTCCGGAAGAGAAGAACGCTCGCAGTCACCGNGGAAAAGCATTTCGGACTTTGGCGGAGCGNTTGGTTTCGACTCCGTTGTCCTGAACCGAGACGCCTGATGCAGACTCCAGCGACGACCCCGCGTGATATCAACCCCACCGAAGATGGCACGGCGCTCCGCATCGCGTGGGAGGACGGACACGAGTCGGTTTATCTGCCGTTCGATCTCCGGATGTCGTGTCCGTGCGCGGGGTGCGTGGATGAAGGTTCAGGGCGTCGCACGCTCACCGAAGCGATGGTGGCACCCAATGTGTATCCGACCGCCATCCACTACGTGGGGCGCTACGCGCTCCAGTTCGTGTGGAGTGACGGGCACGACACGGGGTTCTATTCGTTCGACCTCTTGCGGGGTCTTTGTGGATGTGAAGAGTGCGAAATGCCCGGCCCGCCGCGGCGATCCTCACAATGATCGTGGTAACCAGAGAATGATGGTCGTCACCGGCGGTACCGGATTCATCGGATCGAATCTGGTCGCGGGCCTGGAGGACCGGGGCGAGACGGACCTGGTCGTCTGCGACCGCCCGGGGCAAGTGGACAAGCGTCGAAATATCGGTAAGCGCGAGCTGGCGGCGCTCCTGGTCCCCGAGCAACTCCCCGAGTTCCTGGAGCNAAACTCGGCCGACATTCGTGCGGTCTTCCACATGGGTGCGATCTCATCGACGACGGAGACCGACGCGGACTTGATCGTCGACACGAATGTTCACNTGTCTGCGGATCTGTGGCGGTGGTGTGCCCAGAANGGAGTNCCGTTCATCTATGCCTCTTCCGCCGCNACNTACGGTGACGGCTCGATGGGCTTCTACGACGATGGATCGGTCGAGGGGCTTTCACGCCTTCGCCCCATGAATCCCTATGGGTGGAGCAAGCAACTATTCGACCGGATGGTCGCACGTTGGGTGGACGAGGGGGCCCCCTCTCCNCCGCAGTGGGTGGGCCTCAAGTTCTTTAACGTCTACGGCCCGAACGAGTACCACAAAGGTCACATGCAAAGCCTGGTGTCGAAGACCTTTCCCGTGGCATCAGCCGGAGACCCCGTCACGCTCTTCCGCTCGCACGACCCCGACTATCCCGACGGCGGGCAGATGCGGGACTTCGTCTACGTTCAGGACTGTGTAGCGGTCATGCTCTGGCTGCTCGAACACCCGGAGATCTCTGGGCTCTTCAACCTGGGGACAGGCCAGGCCCGCACGTTCATGGATCTGATCGGGAGCATGTTCGCCGCCATGGAGATGGAGCCCTCATTCGAGTGGATCGATACTCCCGATGAGATCCGCGATCGCTACCAGTACTTCACACAGGCCGAAATGGGGCGCCTGAGGGCGGCGGGTTACGACGCACCGTTTCTGGGCGTCGAGGAGGGAGTCCAGGATTACGTGATCCGCTACCTGGCCACGGAAGACCCCTACCGGTAGCGGCAGGGAGCACCCCTACCGAAGACGCCCGGCAATCGTACATTGAGCGCCGATCTTCCTTCACCTCGACGGAAACATCCGCCACGCGGAGGTCCATCAAACCGACGTCCGTCAAACCCTGGAGGCTGGACATGACCGACTCCACTCGCCGGCAATTCTTGCGGAGCCTANGTGTTGCCACCGCGGCNGCTGCNGTACGTCCCCGGTTGGCNTTCGCACAGGAAGTGCGAGTGCGAACGGTCGCGGGCACGGGTGTGGCGGGATACGAGCCGGAGGGTTCGGGCGGGCTGGTGGCCACGCAGACACCGGTGAANAATCCGTACGGCATCGTGGCCGGCCCTGACGGCGCTCTGTATTTCTGTGAAGTCGACACCGGGCGGACTCGAAGGATGGATCTGGGAACGGGGCGATTGACCACCGTTGCCGGGAATGGCGAAGCCGCATACACGGGGGATGGCGGACCCGCGCTNGCCGCGTCTTTTTCAGCACCGCACGAGATCCGTTTCGACCGCGACGGGCACCTCTTCGTCGTGGAGCGCGACGCACACGTCGTACGTCGNGTGGACGCTCAAACCCGGGTCGTGTCCACGGTGGCGGGGACGGGCGAGGCCGGATTTTCGGGGGATGACGGACCGGCCACGGAGGCTCAGCTACGCCAGCCGCACAGTATCGCGTTTGTCGCGAACGGCGATCTGCTCATCTGCGACATCGGCAACGGACGTGTGCGCCGTGTGAACATGCGGAACAGCACGATCTCGACGCTCTCCGGCACGGGAGAAAGACGCGCGCCGACGCCCGATACCGGTCCGCTCGATGGCACACCGCTCAGGGGGCCGCGCTCACTCGACACCGACAGTGATGGCAACGCATACNTGGTGCTGCGAGAGGGCAACGCCGTGTACCGGCTCGACACCGGGGCCGGAAGGCTTCAGCGTATCGCCGGCACCGGTGAGCAGGGCATGACGGGCGACGGAGGTCCGGGATCCACGGCAACCTTCAACGGACCCAAGGGGATCGCTTACTCGGCTTCCGATCACAGTCTGTACATCGTGGACACCGAGAACCACGCGATCCGCCGTATGAGTCTGGCCACGGGAATCATCGACACGGTGCTGGGCACCGGCGAGCGTGGGGACGGCCCCGATGGTGATCCCTCGCAGTGCCGACTGGCTCGTCCGCATGGTGTGTTCGCGCATGAGGGTGTCGTATACGTGACGGACAGCGAGAATCATCGTGTCCGGGCGTTGGAGGGCGTTCTCTGAGGCTACGCGAACGTATTCGACAGCGTCCCGATGCCATCGATGACGATTTCGATCGTCGCACCCGGCTTCATCGGTGATGCCCCCAACGAGGTCGCGCAGGTGATGAGGTCTCCCGGAAGGAGCGTCATACCGCGCGAGATCCGCTGCACGAGTTCGAGCGGAGAGAAGAACATGTCGTTCACGGGATAGTCCTGCCGGACTTCGCCGTTCAGTCGGGAGATGACCTGAAGGGATTCTGGGTCGACGTCGGTCGCGATCACCGGTCCGAATGGGGTTAGCGTGTCGAAACTCTTCGCTCGACTCCACTGGGCGAAAGAGGGATCCTCGGAGATNATCTGGAAGGCGGTCGCGTCGTTGACGCAGGTGTAGCCGAGGACGTANTCATCAACCTCCGCCATCGAGACGTCCTTGCAGGNCTTGCCGATNACGACCCCGAGCTCGCCCTCGAAGAACACCGGGCCGTCGTAGGATTCCGGTTGGACGATGGTGCCGCCGGGGGCGAGGATGCCGGAGGGGGGCTTGTAGAAGTAGAGCGGCTCCGTGGGCCGGTCCAAATCGTTCTTGGCTGCTACCGCACCGAAGTTGTTCCAAAGCCCGATGATTTTCGAGGGCAAGCATGGGGTCAGGATCTCGACTGCATCCAGAGGGATGATTTCGGACGTAGGGCTCGGTCCGTCGAATATGTCACCCGCATAGACGGAAATCGTCCCGCCGTCCAAGGTTCCGAACTTGATGTTGCCGTTGTGGTTAACACGTATCCATTTAGTCATGACATTAGGTTCTCGGAGCGTCTCACTTCTCTGGTTTTCATGGCCTTTTTCGCTCGCTTTGGGGGCGATGTGCTCTCTCGTTCGCCCCAGGGTAAACCGTAAAAATGCTTCGGCGCAACAGGGTCGGGTTGTACGCACGAATCCGTCGCGGGCCGGTCCATGGGCGGAGGGTGCGCTGGCGGGTGTCCTTGGCACCCTACTAAGATAGGCAGTAGAGGCGGTTAACGAGGACACGCGCCAGGCGGTGGAGGTCACGACGCTCGGTCAGCGGCTACAGGGAACGGGTGAGGATAACGATGGGAAAAGCTCTCGAGGGTGTTCGGATCCTTGACATGACTCACGTGCAGTCGGGACCGACCTGCACGCAGATCCTGGCGTGGTTCGGCGCCGACGTCATCAAGGTTGAACGGCCCGGCTCGGGCGACATCACGCGCGGCCAGCTGCGCGACATTCCCGATGTGGACAGCCTCTACTTCACCATGCTGAACGCCAACAAGCGCAGCCTGACATTGAATCCCAAGACCGAGGCGGGCAACGAGATCTTCACCAGGCTGATCGAGGAATGCGACGTGATGGTGGAGAACTTCGCGCCCGGTGCGATCGATCGCATGGGCTTTCCTTGGGAGAAGATCCAGGAACTCAACCCGCGCATAATCTACGCCTCGGTCAAGGGATTCGGCCCCGGTCCCTACGAGGATTGTAAGGTGTACGAGAACATTGCCCAATGCGCGGGCGGGGCGGCCTCGACCACGGGCGAGATCGACCGATTCCCGATGGTTACCGGCGCCCAGATCGGCGATTCCGGCACCGGCATACATCTCGTGGCGGGCATCCTGGCCGCCCTGCTTCACCGTGAGAAGAGCGGCAAGGGCCAGCGCGTGTCGTGCGCCATGCAGGATTCAGTGCTGAACCTCTGTCGCGTGAAACTGCGGGACCAACAGCGGTTGGCCCATGGTCCACTTAAGGAGTATCCGCAATATCCCAACGGCGAGTTCGGCGACGCGGTGCCGCGGGCCGGCAACGCATCCGGCGGCGGTCAGCCCGGCTGGATCGTCAAGTGCAAGGGTTGGGAGACCGATCCGGACGCCTACATCTACGTGATCACTCAGACGAGAGCGTTCTCCGGTCTCGCCAAGGCCATTGGGCACGAGGATTGGCTCGAGGATGCTGAATGGAGCACGCCCGAGGCGCGCCTCCCGAAGCTCGATCAGGTGTTCGCGGAAATCGAGAAGTGGACGATGACGAAGGACAAGATGGAGGTCATGGAGATCCTCAACCCCTTGAACGTGCCCTGCGGACCGATCCTTTCGATGAATGAGCTGGCCGGAGAGGACGCCCTACGTCAGACGGGGACCGTCGTCGAGGTCGACCACCCCGAACGCGGCAAGTACCTGACGGTGGGCAACCCGATCAAGCTGTCGGACTCTCCCCCGGACGTCGCGCGGTCCCCTCTCCTGGGGGAACACACCGAAGAGATCCTCAAATCCGTCGTCGGTCTGGATGACGCCGGCATCGCGGAGGCGCGTCGGCAGGGCGCGATCTGATGAGTTCCAAGTATGACGTTCTCATTCTCGGGGCGTCCTACGGCTCCCTGTTCGGCACCAAGCTCCTGTTAGCTGGCCACTCGGTGACCCTGGTTTGCACCCCGCCGACCGCGGAACTGATCAACCGGGACGGAACCGTCGTGCGCTTTCCGGTTCGAGGTCGGGAGACGCTGGTCGAGATCTCCTCCGAGGGGCTGGAGGGTACGCTCTCCGCCAGCGCGCCGGATGGGGTCGAGCCCGGTGAGTTCGACCTGGTCGTGCTCGGCATGCAGGAGTCACAGTACAGCTCGGAGGGTGTTCGTGAGTTGATCGCACGGGTCGCAGCCGCGCGCACACCGTGTCTGGCGATCATGAACATGCCGCCGCTACCGTACCTCGAGCGAATTCCGGGGCTGTCGATCGAGTCGCTGAAGCAATGCTACGTGGATCCAGCCGTTTGGGAGGGGTTCGAGACCGGTCTGGTCACGCTCGCGAGTCCGGATCCTCAGGCATATCGCCCACCGGACGAGCCGAAGAACGTTCTTCAGGTGGGATTGCCGACGAATTTCAAGGCGGCGCACTTCGAGGACGAGGAGCACACGACGATGCTTCGCAACCTCCAGGCCGACATCGAAGGCATCCGGTACGACCCCGGGGACGGCGCCATCGAGATTCCGGTGAAGCTCAAGGTGCACGACTCCGTCTTCGTGCCGCTGGCCAAGTGGCCGATGTTGGTCGCCGGTAACTACCGGTGTATCCGGNCCGACGANATGATCCCCATCAAAGAGGCCGTGCACGGCGACGTGGACGCCTCCCGGGACGCCTACCGGTGGGCCTCNGACCTGTGCATTGGGCTCGGAGCCGCCGACGCCGACCTCGTGCCCTTCGAGAAGTACGCGAAGGCGGCCGAGCGCCTGGCCAACCCGTCTTCGGCGGCGCGTGCGCTCTTCGGGGGGGCAGCGTATATCGAGCGGGTGGACTGCCTGATTCGGCAGATCGCCCAACAGCAGGGGCTCCAATCCGAGACCTTGGACGAGATCGTCACGCTCGTCGACGAACGTCTGGAGAAGAACCGCGCGGTGCTCTAACAGATCTACTCGACGAAATANCGGACCCAGATCCTCCAGTAGATGAGCACCAGCGTCATCCCTGTGAACACCACGAGGCTGATCCAGCCNAACCAGCGCGCGAACATCGACGGATAAAACGCTCGGTCCTGCTTAGGTATGATGACCAGGCAGTAGTAGAAATTCAGGAAGAAGATCACCGGCGCCACGAACGCTGCCAGCGCGGAGGCCACCAGCACCAGAAAAACGGGGCGTTCCAGCACCGCCACGAAGGCCACGGACGTCACGAGGGAGTACAGCATTGTGGCGCGGTAGATGTTGTATTCCGAGTACCACGTTCCTCGGTGGGCTGGGGTAAGATCCTCGCGGCCGATTCCGCTGAGCTCGGCGGTGCCGCGGAACAGATTGCGGGAGCAGGCACCCACGATCCGGGGCCAGCCGTCGAAGTAGTTGAAGGCCGTCGAGAACGTCGCCGCGAACGCGCCCAGCATGAACACCCACATCCATCCTTGGCCGAGGCTCTCCGTGAAGATACCCGCGATCTGCCCCATGACGTCGTTGCCCTCGACCGGGCTCGGANAGAGCCACATAGCTGCCAGGAGAAGNAANATGCACGCGAGCACGAAGGAGATCACGTGACCCGCGCGAAAGTCCCAGGTGCCTATCTTGAACCACTTTTGGCAGTACTCCTGGGCATTCGCCGGGAGCTTCGACGTATCGACCGAGAGATCGTCCCGGTTCGGATTGAAGGGATCGAACCGGTTGGCGAGCCCCATGTCCTCCATGCGATCGCGAATCTTGCTCATGCCCTTCTTCTTGGCCTTGCCCCACTCCGACGCCTGAAGCGACACGTCCATCCCCGTGGGTAACAGGCCGAGGAACGCCGCGATGATCAGCCAGGATCCGTCTGGAATCTGGACTATGAAGAAGTTGCCCATCTCGGAGATCGGGGCGGGTGTCCTGAAGTACACGGCCAGCACCGAAAACACGAGANTCGCAGCAAGGATTTTCGTGGCGATCTCCACCACTTTGTAGCGGCCGCGCAGGATGATTGCCACGGAAACCACAGCCAGGAACAGGCCGTACATCCAGAGCTCGATCGGTAGCCCCATCACTTCGTAGCCCACGTAGTACATGACGGCGGCGGCGGCGATGAGGCGACCTGCTTGCCCCACAGCGCACTGGATCAGCGTCGTGATCAGCACGTACCAGAGCGGCCACTTCTTCCACGCCGTGCTGTATGCTTCGATCATGCTCTTCCCGGTCGCGTTGGTGAACCGGAAGGCCATCTCGAAGCCGTAGTACTTGAAGATGTATGCCACTGGGATGCACCAGAGCAGGGCGTACTCGAAGCGCCCCCCTGCTGCGGGGGCCGTGACCAGGTGGCTGGTTCCGATCCCGGTCATCATCAGAATGAGGCCGGGACCGAAATGGCCCATCAGACCCTTAGGGGTCATATCGGGCATCTCCAAATCGGAGAACGCGTCGTCTGCGTTGGGAAGAGTCTCGGGNGAGCCGCTGGGGTCGGATGCCATGGTCTTTGGGTAGACGCTTTTTCTGGAGGAGCCGGATCATGGAACGTGCGAGGCACCATATTGCGCNGTGGGCGAATGCCAGGCAATCTCCTGCATGCTCCAGCTTCCTAAACGGCGCGGTAGAAGGTTCGCGCTCCTCGGGCTCTCCGTCTTTTGGGTCGTGGCGGGCGTCAACCACTTCGTGAGTCCGGACTTCTACGTGCCGATGATGCCNCCCTACCTGCCGGGGCACCTCGAGCTCGTGTACTTGAGTGGGGCTTTCGAGATTCTCGGGGGCATCTTGGTCTTGGTTCCACGCGTCCGCGCGATGGCAGGCTGGGGCCTCGTCGCCTTACTGTTGGCCATCTTTCCGGCCAACATCCACATGGNCCTTTCTCCNGAACTGTTCCCCGATATGTCCACGGGTGCACTCTATGGGCGGCTGCCTTTTCAAGCCGTTTTTCTAGCCTGGGCGTATTGGGCAACCCGACCCGAGGTCGTGGAATCCGCCGAGCAGTCTGAGTTGACCGTGGTGATGGGCCTTATCGAGGAGTTGAGCGAGCGGGCAGGGGCAGGGAACTGATGACGCGNAGATTCTTGGCCGCGNGACTCGTGTCTGGTCTCATGCTCACGGTGGCGGTGCTTGCCCCTCTGGAGGCGACCGCCCAGGGCACGGCGCAGCGGACTTTCCGCCCGTTAACCCAAGCCATGCTGAACAACCCCGACCCCGCCGACTGGCTCATGTGGCGCGGCGGCTACGCCAACTGGGGCTACAGCCCGCTCGATCAGATCACCCCGGGCAACGTGAACGACCTTCGCCTGGCTTGGTCGTGGGCCTTCGCCCCGGCCGGGCCCGGCTCCACGGGAATGCAGGTCGAGCCGATCGTATACGACGGCGTCATGTATATCCGTCACGCGAACGAGCGGTATTCGGCGCACGACGCGACCACGGGGGACATCATTTGGGAGTATGCCCGCGATTTGCCCGAGGAGATCACGAGTGGGGAGGCTGTGTTCACGGTACATCGGGGTAGGGGAGTCTTCCTTTTCGAAGACAGGCTCATCGGTCACTCGACGGACGGGATGCTCTTCGCATTGGACCCACGCACGGGCACGCTCGTGTGGGAGACGGAGATGACGGACTACAGAGCCGGGCAGCAGCCCAGCGGTGCGCCGGTGGTGTTCAACGGGGCCATCGCGGTGCCGTACAACTGCTCGTCCTGGTCCGCGCCGGACCCGTGTCACCTGTCGGCTTATGATGTCGAATCTGGCGAGATGTTGTGGCGCTGGCATACGAGTCCCACGCCCGAGGACCCGACACACGAGACCTGGGGTGACGATCCCCAGGTGTACCCGCTGGCGTCGAGACGGAACATGTCTCCGTGGCAGACTCCCGCGGTCGACACCGAACGCGGGTTGTTCATCTTCGGGATCGGCTCCAGCGCGCCGCAGCAGCCCGAGTTGGCTGGAACCGACGGCGAGTGGCCAGACCGACTCTACCACGGATCGACCGTCGCCCTCGATGCCCGAACGGGTGANCTCGTGTGGTGGGCCCAGCACCACACGGACATGTGGAACAACGATGCCACGTACGACCGGATTCTCGTTGATGCGCCGTTGACGCCGGATCCCCCCGATGCCTTGGGCGTGAATCCGGACATCACGCCTGGCGAAGCACGTGAACTCGTGATCGGCTCGTTCTCGAAGGACGCCATCTTCTACGCCTACGACCGGAGCGACGGCACGTTTCTGTACGCGAGGCCCACGGCATACCAGAACGTCATCCAGGGGTACGACGGCCGAACGGGCGCGTTCATCACCAATCCCGACGCGGTCATGATCGCCGATGCGGATCGTGAAGCCACGATATGCCGGGAAAACAGGCAGATTCCCCAGGGGGCGTACAGCCCGCTCACCAACGCCTACTACGTTCCGGCGTTCAACGGTCGCTGCTCGGTCATGCGGGTCAGGTCGCTCTCACCCACGTTGCAGACGGGCTACAACACGACGACGGTGCGCTCCGCGCCTAACCCCGTAGCCCATCTGGGCCAGCCTGANGCGATCGACGTCTCGACGGGGAAGACGCTCTGGCGTCTGGATCGTGAGGCACCCCTGTACGGGATGCTGACTACGGGTGGTGGTCTCCTCTTCTCCGCCGACACATACCGGCGCTTCTATGCGATCGACCAGTGGACCGGAGAGATCCTGTGGGAGACCATACTTAATGGTGTGAGTGACATGGCGCCCATCACCTACTCGGTAGATGGCCGACAATACATCGCGGTGATCTCACCGGGGGGTACACTCGGATCGAGTAGTCACGTGGGCCAGCTGCGCGCCCGGGTACCGATCGGCCAGAGAAACGTGGGGCACACCCTGTTCGTGTTCGCCCTGCCGGAGTGATAATGAGCGCGGCCCGACTCCCGTCGAGTCGGTCAGATGTGACTATTCGCTCTGTCAGACACGGCCATTGGAAAAAACCATTGACGAGGATGAGTCCTTACGGCCGTGGCTCGGGCTTCGCCGATATGATAATNTGGTCGAGNACATCGNCCTCAAGTCCTTGATCCCCTGGNGGATAGNTGTTCGCACGCAGGATGAAGGCCAGAATGTTTCGATAGGTTTGGGCGGGCAGNGAGTTGGGACGGTCAGTCGGCATCAGTTGTTGGATTTTCCCGAACAGCTCACCGAGGGTGCGCTCACCCCAAAGGAAGGTGAAGCTCATTCCGACNAGGCTCGGCGAGGTCGTGCTGCCGCGCAAGTCTGGAGCGTGGCAACCCGCACACGACTCCGTGTACTGGACTCCCCCACGCTCGGCTTGCTCCTCGGTGTATACGCCGTCCCACACAGTGCGTTGGCCGTCGGCCTGCGTTGCTGGCAGCCCGCTGGCAGCTATGGGGTGCACTAACGAGATGGCGATGACCAATAAGGGGCCCGGGATGAGTCGCATCCAGCCCGTCACCTAGGGTCCGGCAACGCGAAAACGTAGATCGAGTTGCCGTGGTCCGGCCTGCGAATNTCCGGGATCAANTCCCTCGGAATCAACCCGGCCCAACTCCCACCGCCGGTTCCGGCCGGCACGGCCATGTATTGTTTTCCGTTCGCCAGGTACGTCACGGGGAATCCCTGAGCCGAAGTGACCAGGCGCGTCTGCCAGAGGATGTCGCCAGTAGCTTCATCGAANGCATACACATACCGATCGAAGTCGCCCACGAACACGACGCCNCCGGCTGTGGTGAGCGCGGCCGTGTTGATCGGCGTCGGCGTGCGATGGCGCCACAGGGTTTCTCCGGTCGTGATGTCTAGGGCATGGAATTCACCGAGGGCANCCTCGGCATCGGGATGCCTGTAGTCGGCGCGCCGCACCGGACCGGTCCCGCCCCCGCCGATGACCCGTTCGGTCGGGCCAAAGGTGGCAATCTCGCAGTTGAGCGTCATGGGGATGTATAAAGCATTAGTTNCCGGGCTGAATGACATNGCACGCCAGCTCTTGAACCCCGACGTGCTTGGGCACATCGTCATCTCGACGCCGATCTCCGGGGTCCTCAGGTAAGTGACTTCGCCGGTCTCCGGATCTACGTCCACGATGTTCTGATATCCGAGGTCCGTAGCGTGGATGAACGCACCGGTCTCCCGATCGAGCTGCCAGAGAATCGCCAGCTTGCCCATCTTGAACAGTGAGGGTCGTCCCCCGACGTCGATCAGGATGTTCTCGAACCCGTCGTCCATATCGTTCGTCTCACCGGGAAGGTGCTGGTAGTACCAGACCAGTTCTCCGGTATCGGGATTAACGGCGAGGGTCGAATTGGTATAGAGGGCGTCACCATCGGTACCGCGGACCGAACGGGCCCACGGCTTGGCCTGAGCNGTGCCCCAATAGACCAAATTNGCGTCGGGGTCGTAGCTGCCCGTCATCCACATGTCGCTGCCGGCTCTGAACTCCAGCGGCAGGTCTCCCCACGTGTCTCCGCCGGGTCCACCGGGGAGGGCGATGCTTGATGTTCGCCACTTTTCCTCGCCCGTACGAGCGTCGAGTCCCGTGAGGAAGCAGATGTCTTCCTTGTAGCGCTCGCAGCCGGTGATCCCCGCGATCACCGTGCCGCGANCCACGATCGGGCCGGCTGAGTACTGGTACCCCAGGCTCGGATCGGCCGTCTGCGTATCCCACACGACCTCGCCCGTCCGTGCGTCCAGGGCAATGATGTGCGCCTGGTGGGTGGTCCCGAAGATTTTGTCGTCGTAGATGGCAATGTTCTTTTGGGCCCCGATTCCCCCGCGGCGCGCGTCCGGATCGCGTTCCGGGCGGTACTCCCAGATCAGATCTCCCGTCGCGGCGTCGAGTGCTTGAATGACGTCTTGGGGGTTCGGCAGGTACATGATCCCGTCGTACACGAGGGGTGTGGCTTCCTGCGCGCCCGATTCATCCATGGCCCACGACCACACGAGTTGAAGCTGGCCGACGTTGTCCCGGTCGATCTCATCGAGCGGGCTGTACCCCCACGCGTCGTCGGTGCGCCGGAAGTTGAGCCAGTCACCCGGAGCAGGGTTGCGCAGCGTCTCTTCGGTCACGGGACGGAAGTCGGTCACCTGAGCCATGAGGCTGGGCGCCACGAGGCCGGGGCTCCCCATCAATACCGCGAGCGAAGCGCAGACTAGGGATCGCACGATCATCGGTTGCTCCTTCCATTCCACGGTCTACCGGACGTACCACGAAAGATCGGTAGAGGTTACGGAACGGGAGGGTGGCGTGCAATGAACGATGCAGTTCCGAGTGCTTGGTTCGGCGCAGTACACTAGTTCTGGGGCGTCAGCATCTTGAAGTACGCCGCCGCGCTAAACCCGACCGGATCGACTTGATAGAGCTGGCTTTTGGTAAAGTGGCCTGTGATCGGATAAGTAGGGTGGAGGCTCCGTCGCGGCACACGCATCGAAGCTATAGCGCTTCACGTAGTCGGTTCCCGCGCCCGTACCCACCGCACCACACGTGTTCTGGATGATTCCACCCGTGATGTAGAGGTAGCCCCGGCCCCACGTCTTGGCCTCGCAGGCCTCGTCGTTCCTGCTGCAAGGGATGTGCCCGGGAGCGAAAAAGAGGACGAGGGTCCCTTGGAGGGCGTGTTTCTTAAGGAGTACTGGGCGATGTCCTCGTTGGGTAAGGGCGGTGGAGGGGCGGAAAACGTTTCCCATTCTGGACAAGAAAGATCTGTCATTGAGCTCCCACCGCGTTGCCTTCAGCATCCACGCATCCTAGTCTGTCTACGAGTGTAGGAACCGAAGCTCCAGTTGGACCTGTTGGAGCGTGGCTCCCGCACTTCGTCCACACGGGGCTTTCACCCTCAAGCAGTCTTCAGTCAGCGAGGAACACGAACATGGTCAGAGACACTCTACGCTCTTTCCGGGAAAAGCCGTTTGCGGCATGTCTGGCCGTAGGACTTGGCCTGATGCTCGTCGCACCTTCTGCGGGATCGGCACAGCTCTCCGGGACGGAAAACGGGCAGTGGCAGTATCTGGGTGGGGACGCCGGGCACACCCGGTATTCCACCTCAGGACAAATCACCGCCGCNAACTTCGAGAATCTGGAAGTCGCGTGGCAGTGGGACGCTTCGAGCTTCGGCTCCAGCACCTCGCGGGCTACCCCGACCTATTTCAACGGAAAACTCATCACGGTGACTGGATACCGGCGCCACCTGATAGCCCTGAACCCGGCGGACGGTGAGTTGCTTTGGAGCCACACCGAGCCGAACACATGGCGCTGGGAGTACTCGATGCGCGCCGGTTACGGAAAGGGTGTCGCATACGCCCAGATCGACGGTCGAGACGTGGTCTATATCTCGACCCCGGGCTTCTTCCTCCATGCGATCGACGCCAACACCGGCCTGCCGCTGGAAAACTGGGGTCGCCCAGTGCCACTGCCCGGATTTCCGGAAACCGGCGTTGTGGATATGGTCGAAGACCTTATCGAGGGCTGGGGACCCTGGGAAGACCTGAACCAACCGTATGACCCGAACATTGGGATGCCCCTGACGATCGGCTACATCACCGCCTCCTCGCCGCCGATTGTCGTGAACGACGTGGTGGTGGTGGGCAACTCCGCCGAGCAGGGCTACAACCAGTCGCGGATCGAAAACGTGCCGGGCGACATTCTCGGCTACGACGCCCGCACGGGCGAACTCCTCTGGAAATTCCACGTGATCCCCCGGCCCGGAGAGTTCGGCCACGAGACGTGGGAGAACGATGCATGGCAGTGGACCGGTGACGTATCGTCCTGGGCGCCCATGGCAGCCGACCCCGAACTCGGAATCGTCTATATCCCCACGAACGGCGCCACGCAGGACTTCTATGGCGGCTTCCGTCCGGGCGACAACCTCTTCAGCACCAGCCTCATCGCCTTGGACGTAAGGACCGGTGAGCGTGTCTGGCACTACCAGCTCGTCCACCATGACATCTGGAATTACGACACGCCGACGGCGCCGATCCTGATGGATGTCGAGGTCGATGGCGAGATGATCCCCGGCGTCTTCCAGGCCACTAAGCAGGCCTTCGTCTATTCGTTCAACCGGGAGACGGGCGAGCCGATTTGGCCGATCGAGGAACTCCCCGTTCCTGAATCCAATGTGCCGGGCGAGCAGCTTTCGCCGACGCAGCCGCACCCGACCAAGCCCGCTCCCTATGATTTGCAGGGACGGACGGAAGATCACCTCATCGACTACACGCCCGAGATCTATGCCCAGGCGTTGGCGATCGCGGAGGCAGGGAACTACTTCGCTCCCTTCTTCAACCCTCCCACGCACTTCGGAGGCGATCAAGGCAACAGCACTCCGAGGATCTGCCCGGGGGACACCGGGGGAGTGAACATCACCGGACCGGCGGTCGCTGATCCGGTGCTGGGCATCATGTTCATCACTTCGCACAGTGGGTGCGGGGGGAGGATCCTCGAGCCGGGTATCGATTCTTCGATGGACCACGATCAGCAGACCGGAACGACCATATCGCAGTGGATCAATTGCCGCGGTGGTTGTGCTGGTGGTCGTGCGGCGTTAGCCGGCCGCGGTGGCGGTCGTGGCGCCGGTGCAGCCGCCGGTGGTCGTGGTGGCGGGCGCGGTGGTCGTGGCGGAGCTCGGGTCAACCCGCAGAGCATCGACGGCCTCTCGATCTGGAAGGGGCCGGCTGGCCGCATCAGTGCCATCGACATGAACACCGGGGAGTACCTCTGGGTGATCCCCAACGGCGATGCGTCGGAAGCAGAGCAGGAGAGGCTCCGGAACCACCCGCTGCTCCAGGGGCTCGACCCGGCGCTTACGAATCCTGGCCGCGGTGGTCACTCCGCGATGGTCGTGACGCCCACGCTGCTCCTCGCGAGCGGCCAGACCGCTGATGGAACGCAGAACCTCTTTGCCATCGACAAGCTCACGGGCGAGCGCGTCGGTACGGTGCCTCTACCCGGGGGCACGCGCTACGGGATGTCGAGCTGGGCGCATGAAGGAAGACAGTACGTGATGATCCAGCTCAACAGTGGACTTGCTGCGATGGCGCTGCCGGAGTAGCCGAATAGTACGAACGGACCCGAAACAGGGGGCCCGTAACGAGCAAAGCCCCGAGGGACTGGACGTCCCTCGGGGCTTTGTTCCTTTAGGGATGTGATTACATCATCCGGCCGATGAGCGTCTCACCCTGCTCGCTGCTGAGTCCCAAAGAACGGCGTGCGATCGGAACATCATCGTCGAGGACCATTTCGAGGGAATCCAGGGACGGTCGGTCGTTGTGGTGGAAGAGCCCGATGTAGATTTCGTCTCCCCAGGCCATCGCCTTCTCGCAGGCCTCCTTCCAATCGTGGGGATCGTGCCCATCGTCTTCGAGCTTCCTGATACGCGGCTTGAAGAAGGCGAAGTCGTTGTCGTGGTTGAACGTGACACAGGGGCTGAAGACGTCGATCAGCGCAAAACCCTTATGCTGGATTCCGCCCTTGATGAGCTCCGTGAGGTGCTTAGGGTCTGCGCTGTAGCCCCGAGCGACATACGTCGCCCCGTTCATGATCGCGGACGTGATGGGGTTGATGGGAAACTCGAGGTTGCCGAAGGGCGTGCTTTTGGTCTTCATGTCGGGGCGGCTGGTGGGTGAGATCTGGCCTGTGGTCAGACCATAGATCTGATTGTTCATCACCAGATACGTGAGGTCGATATTGCGGCGTGCGGTGTGCATCAAGTGGTTACCGCCGATGCCGTAGCCGTCCCCGTCGCCGCCGGTTGCGATGACGTTGAGCTTGTGGTTTCCCAGTTTGGCTCCGGTCGCCACCGGGAGCGAGCGCCCATGCAGTGTGTGCATGCCGTATGCGTTGAGGTAGCCGGGCAGGTTGGACGAGCAGCCGATGCCGCTCACGCACAGAATCTCATGTGGCTGGAGCCCGAGTTCGAAGAGCGCGCGTTGAAGCGAGTTCAGGACTCCGAAGTCCCCGCAGCCGGCGCACCAGTCGGGCGCGACCTTACCCTTGTACTCTTTCGCGGAGGCGGGTGCCTGGGGAAGCTCGAGGCCGATCATCTCGGCGGGGATCGTGGCGGTGCTCATACGATGATCTCCTGATACGGAACGTGGATGTCTGCCTCGCTCTTCAACAGCTCGAGGACCCCTTCAACGACGTGGTGTGGCATGAACGGTTCCCCGTCATACTTCCGGATGTGTCCGTTCGGGGAGAAGCCGGTTTCACTTCGCAGGTACCGGGCGAACTGACCCGAGTGGTTGTTCTCCACCAGGAGGGTCCGCTTCGCACTGGACAGGATTTCCTCCACGACGTCGCCGTGGAACGGGATGATCCATTTGATGGCGAGCTGATTGGCGACCACCCCTTGTTCAGCGAGCATCTCGATGGCCTCTCGGATCACTCCGTATGTGGAGCCCCACCCGACGAGTGTCACTTCGGCATCCTGGGGCCCCTCGAGGGTCGGTGCCGGCACGTCGGCGGCAACGCCCTGGAACTTCCGGGCGCGCTTCTCGACGCTTCTACGCCGTTTGTGCGGATGCGTGAACTCGTCACTGATGATCACTCCGTCCTCGTCGTGCTCGTCCGTCGCGACGACATGGACGAATCCCTCGTGACCAGGCGTAACCCGCGGCGAGATTCCGCTCTCCGTCTCGGCGTAGCGCAGGTAATTTCCGTTGGGCGAGGGATCGACCAGAAGCTCCCCTCGATCGATCTCCGGCTGGAAGTCGACCAGGTCCGGATCCACGTTGAAGGTGCCTTCCGAGATGAGCAGATCCGAGATGATGATGCCTGGGCACTGAGCGCGGTCCACGAGATTGAAGAGCTCGCCCACGCAGTTGTAGGCGTCGAGGGCGTCTATGGGTGCCACGATGAAGCGTTCGAAGTCGCCCTGGCTAGCGCCGAGAGCCTGCCAAAGGTCGCCCTGCTCCGTCTTCGTCGGAACGCCTGTAGAGGGTCCGGCACGCATCACGTTGATGAAAACCGCGGGGATCTCCATCATCGCCGCCGCCCCAATCGCTTCCGTCATCAGCGCGAAACCACCACCTGATGTGGCGCACATGGCGCGGCAGCCCGTGTGGGCGGCACCGATGACCATGTTGGCTACGCCGATCTCGTCCTCGACCTGACGCACCATGATGCCGAGTTCGTGGGCGTGCTGCGCCATCCAGTGAAGGACCCCGGTAGACGGACTCATGGGATACGCGGCGTAGAACTTGACGCCGGCAGCCGCTCCGCCCATGGCCAGTGCGGAGTTACCAGTCCACATCGCTAGCGGCTTGTCCCCTTCCGGCAACGGCTCGGGGAAGGACTCGAAGTTGGCGACCGCGTGGTCATAGCCAGCTCGGGCCATGGTCACGTTTTCTTCGACCACATCAGCGCCCTTCCGCTTGAAGAGGAGCTCCAGGGCCTCCTGTAGCATCGAGAACTCTGCGCCTATCACCGACATCATGACGCCGAGCGAGATGGTGTTCTGGATCAGCCTGTTCTTGCTGTCCCCGACCAACTCGGCGACGGGCATAGGGCAGAGAACGACGCCGTCCGGCACCTCACCAGGCTCGACTTTGTCGCTGTTGTAGAGCACGCGTGATCCCGGCCCGAGAATCCCCAGGTGCCGGTCCATCGTGTCTTGGTTGAGACAGAGAAGCAGGTCTATGCCGTCGCCGTGGGTGAGCACCTCTTGATCGCGAACGCGGATCGTCAGAAGGATGTGTCCGCCGCGGATGATCGACTGATAGGCGTTGTACGCATAGAGGTGCAGACCACGACGGCTGAACATGCGAGCTATAATGTTGCCCGGCGTCGCGATCCCCTGGCCGGCAGCTCCGCCGATGGCGATGCTGAAGTCAAGACCGTTCGTGCTCATGGATTCTCCAACAATTGTGAAAAGAAAAGCCCAGTCTATAGGCCGACTAACGTGCCGAAAAGCCCTGAACCAGTCAACATGAAGGGTGTCGAAGCTGATCCACAGTAGATTGATCGATCGTTGGGGAAAGGAGTTAGATATAGTTCTCGGTTTGGGTATGGTGGTTCACATAAGCCTCCGACCTGGATCGGGCGAAGGCCGGGCACAAGGAATGTTCGGTGTCGCGCCCTATTTTGATGAATTGTTCTATGCCGGGTTCAACATCGAGCGTTACGAGTTGGGTCTCGATCCAGCTGCGTCTTCCACGCCGCCCGG
>PAUA01000027.1 GCA_002712565.1 Gemmatimonadota bacterium
GATCGATCATCAACATCTCCTCGATCGCGGGGCTAGCGGCATCGGTCAATCAGGGTATTTACTCCGTGACCAAGGCGGGATTGATCATGCTCACCAAGGTGATGGCGAGAGAGATGGGCGGATCGGGCGTGCGGATCAACTGTATCTGCCCAGGTGTGATCCGGACACAGCTCTCCAGGGCGCTGTGGGAGGATGAAAAAGCCGCGAAGAAATACCTCGCACGGAAGGCGCTCGGTCGCATCGGTGAGGTCGATGAGGTGGTCGGCGCGGCGATCTACTTCGCTTCGGAGGCGAGCTCGTTCACGACCGGTGCGGTTTTACAGGTGGACGGGGGGATGGTTATTTGAGTTGTGCCAACTGTGGGTCGCCGCTCACCGACCGGTACTGCTCCCGGTGTGGACAGGAGGCCAAGGGCCCACCGCTTCATCGTTGAGGCGATCGTCCAACTTGTCCCACTGCCCAGCTTGGTGCCCAACTCTACACCCATTGTGCACCTCATCTACCTGGCCATCGCGATGCGGAGCGTTTACGGTCAGGGCTGGATCGCGAGCGGGCTCAAGGCGTTCCTGGGGTTATTCGCGTTCCCGTTGATGCTCACGGCGTGGCTCGTCTCGACTTCCTTGGTGGCCCCCCTACTGGCTTAGAGACCTTATGGACATCGTCTACATCCGTGACCTGAAGATCGAGACCGTTATCGGGGTCAACGACTGGGAGCGTGAGGTGCGGCAGACCGTGAGTCTCGATCTCGAGATGGCCACCGATATCCAAGGGGCGGCTGACACCGACGACATTGCGGATACGATCGACTACAAGGCGGTGGCCAAGCGGCTCATCGACTTCGTGGAAGGAACCGACTTTCAGCTCGTGGAGAGCATAGCCGAGAGAGTCGCGGGCATCGTCCGCGAGGAGTTCGGTGTGAACTGGGTGCGCTTGCGGGTGAGTAAACCCGGTGCGGTCACGGGAGCCCGGGACGTGGGTGTCGTCATCGAGCGTGGGGAGCGCGGCTAGTGGCTCGTGCGTACATCAGCGTGGGCAGCAACATCGATCGTGAACGTAATGTGAAGGCCGCCCTGGACGCCTTGTCCGCCGCCTATGGAAAACTCCACACGTCTTCGGTCTTCGAGAGCGAACCCGTCGGCTTTGAAGGCGACCCGTTCTACAACCTCGCGGTGGGGCTCGATACCTCTCAGAGCGTCGGTGCGCTGGCAAACGTCTTGCGGAAGATCGAAGACGCGTGTGAGCGACGCCGCGACACCCCGAGGTTCAGCCCGAGAACGCTGGACCTGGATCTGCTGACCTATGACGATGTGGTGGGGATGGTCGACGGTGTCTCGCTTCCCCGGGGGGAGATCACCGAGAACGCGTTCGTCCTAGGCCCTCTGGCTGAAATCGCCAGGGCCGAGATGCACCCGATCGCGCAGAAGACCTACGCCGATCTATGGCGACATTTCGACATGGCCGGGCAAGAGCTGCGGCCCGTTGAGTTCACCTGGGACGGCGTGCCGATTTCGAGTCCACGGACTTGACCCGACGGGGTGTCGCGCCGCTCGATAGGGATACGAGTCAGATCAGGTCAGGCCAGCTCAAGTCAGGCTGCGCCCGCCATCTACCGCGATGATCTGCCCGGTGACGTAAGGGGCTCGCTCCGCCAAGAACAACACGGCTTCCGCAATGTCCTGAGGATCTCCCTCGGACCCGAGCGGTACGCGCTTCAGCTGGCGCTCCCTCCGCTCGCCATCCTCGGGGTCGTCACTCTTAGGCCACAGGATCACGCCCGGAGATATCCCGTTCACCCGCACGTCGGGCGCCAGTTCCCGGGCTAAGGATCTGGTCAGCATGGCCAGTCCGGCCTTGGCCGTGCTGTACAACGAATGATTGGCAAGCGGCCTCTCACCGTGGATGTCGATCATGTTGATGATGTTGCCCCGGCTCTGCTTGAGGCTATCAGCAAGCGCCTGGCACAGAAAGAAGGGCCCTTTGAGGTTGCTTCCGATGATGGTCTCCCAGTCCTCCTCACCGACGCTGCCGATGGGCGTGGGGTAGAAGGTAGAAGCATTGTTGACCAAGAGGTCGACACGACCGAGATGGTCGATCACCCCGGCCGCCAACTCCTCTCCAGCACTGCGATCGCCCAGGGCTGCCTGGAAACACGTCACTGATCGAGGCCGCAAGACGCTGAGCTGAGCCGCTAGGGCTTCGGCGGCAACGCCGGAACTCCGGTAATGCAGTGCGATGTCATAGCCGGCTTCGTGGAGGGCTTGGCACAGCCGGGCACCGATGCGTTGAGCGCCTCCTGTCACCAGCGCCACCTTCGTGTCTGCGTTTGCCATGGTCATGCAGTGTATCCGGATTCGCGTTCGGGCCAAAGCCCGGGGAGGGCGACCGAGGCACGCAGACCGATCCCATTAGGGTGCTCGCGAACAGCTACGGCGCCAGCTAGCGGTTTCGCGCCTGCATCATCTCAACCGACAGACTCTCCAGCTCCTGCAGCGTAATCGGCCAAGTAGACGTGTACGGCACAACCATCTCGAAGTGCCCAGACTCGGGCGCCTCGCGCAGCGTGACCGGAGAACTGCCTGCCCTTTGAGCCGCTTGGAAGTACGCCCGCCCGCTCGGACCGAATTGGGCGTCGAGAGCACCCACGACCACTCGCTGGGGCACATCAACAGGCATGAGCTGCATGGGTGACCCCACCTGATAGCGCTCCGGCCGTACATTCGGTGACCCACCCATGAGCCCGTCCACACCGGGCCCGCAACTGCCCGAACTGTGCAGGGTCTCGAGATTCGGTGCTGGAGCAAGCGCCAGAACTCCGTGGATGGGTAGGGGCCCAGCCGTGTACAGCTCGCTAGACGCCGGAATCCGCCCGCGGGCCGCCAGCCATAACGCGAGTTGGCCACCGGCCGAGTGACCGATGGCGATCACTCGATCCAGATCCAGAGGGTACTCACGAGCCAACTCAGTGAGGTGGTCCGCCCCTGTCGCGACGTCCAGGAACGTCCCGGGCCAGCCACCACCTGGGTTACCGACTCGGCGGTATTCGAGGCTCCAGACGGCGTATCCGGCGTCCGCGAACGCCTGCTCGGCGAGACCCGTGTACCTGATGTCGAACACGGACAACCAACATCCCCCGTGCATGAAGACGATGACGGGGTGCGGTCCGCTGCCCTCGGGCAGGCGAAGGTATCCGAACTGAAACTGGTCATCCCCGTAGGAGATCTGAGCGTCGGGACTCGGCCAATCGAACTCGCCGACACTTCCAGCGGTTATGAGCTGCTGAGACGTGGCGGTGGCGGGAACTGTAAGGGTCAGGGCCATGGTGAGCCCGATGATACTGGTGGAAATCTTGCGCATGTTTGTACCTGGGAAAGCGGTGATGAGACTTGAGCGGCACCCGGTTGTCGCGGGGCCCACTCGCAGAGGGTCGAAGCTCTAGCAGAAAATCAGGAAGCCCTACAGCCCCTGGGCCAGAAGTTTTTTTCGAGAGGTCAAGCAAGGCTCGGACCCCGTCGTGGCTGTTACTACACGTCCGGATGTTGGACGATCCGGGTAACAGGTGGCGTCATTTCCTCCCTGCGTCAGTTCCCTCCCTGCGCCTCAATTCTCTCCTGATAACGCGCCCCGCTCAGCACGCCCGCCAGACTGTAGTTGCCCTCCTGACAAGCGTACTCGTAGAGCTTGTCGTCGAACCGCATCATCGGGACCTCACCCCCCCAGGTCGCCGTGTACACGGTCGGGTCGTCGATCGTGAATTCGTAGAGGACCGTCTCCTGGTCGATCCGGCTGAACCGCTCGATAACCTTCAGGTTTTCCGAGGAGTTCCCGCGGAACCGCTGCAGAGGATGGATGTTGGTGGTCTCGACCACGAGCACGTCACCCTCCCAGTGGCCCCAGGAGTCCCCCATCCACGGGCGTACGTGTGGGGGCAGCCGGGGGCCATCACCGATCTTGATGACGCGCGCGTCGTGGACCATCTCAGCCATGATCAGCACGTGGTCGGCGGTCTGCACGATCGTATAGTTGTTGTTGTATCCGCCGTTGGGGAGCATCGGCGGACCGGCATTGGAACCGAAAGACACGAGGCAACGCTCAGCGAGTGGCCTCATCTCCGGGTGGTCATACTGGGCGAATTGCCTCCTGAACTCCACATATTCGGCCCTAGCCGCTTGAGCCTCGGATGTCATGGAAGGCACTCGACCGTCCACCGGGTTGGTCACGAGAGAGGCTCTGGGCTCGCCATTGATGATGGCCACCCGCGAGCCCCGATCCCAGTAGACTTCGTTGTACTCCTGGCCAGCCAGCCCGAAGGACGCCCTTCCGCACGCGGCCGTCCCTGGGGCAGCGGGGCAATCACCGTCGGTCTGCTCGAGTTCGGCGACCTCTTCCCANGTGTAAATCGGGGGGGTGTCTAGCCGACGCGTGAACGGAGTGAGNGTCGCGTTCGTCCAGTTCCCCTGAAGGTCCGGATGNCCNTCGGCGGTCCTGGGAACTTCCCAGTCTCCNNCG
Source organism: Gemmatimonadota bacterium (assembly GCA_002712565.1). Next base: position 4,507 of record PAUA01000027.1, read on the forward strand.
TTGGNGGATCTGTTCTGCNCGGCCGCAGTCGAGACGACACCGTCGGCTGCAAATGCACAGAAAACGGCGANAAATACCAANATACGCTTGCTCATTTCNATCTCCATTCCGGCGTGATNCACACCACGCTACGGCTTACTCACTAACGCCTGGAGTCACTCGCTCCCTGCGCTTGCATTCTTTCCTGATAACGCGCGCCGCTCAGTACGCTCGACAAGCTGTAGTTCCCTTCGTGACACGCGTACTCGAAGACCTTGTCGTTGAACCTGTTGTACGGGATCTCTCCCCCCCAAGGCTGCGTGTACATGATCGGGTCGTCAACGGTGAACTCGTAGAGAAACGTGTTTGCATCGACCCGCGAGAAACGCTCGGTCACTTTCATCTCTTCCGAGGCGGTAATCCCCTGAAACGCCTGCNTAGGATTGATGTTCGTGGTCTCGACCACGAGTACATCGCCTTCCCANCGACCCCAGGAGTCACCNAACCACGGGCGGATGTGCGCAGGNAACCGGTTGGGCTCACCGAGCCGGATGATCCGCACGTCNTGGACCATCTCCGCCTTGATCGCCACGTAGTCGGCGGTCTGTACGATGGTGTAGTTGTTGTTGTAGGCCGTGTTGGGGATCATCGGAGGCCCGGCGCTGGAACCGAACGAAACGATACAGCGCTCTGCGAGCGGTCGAAGCTCGGGGTGGTCGTATTGGTTGAATTGGCCCCGAATTTCCNGGTTCTCCTGGAGGCGGCGCTGGCCCTCNGTCGTGAGNGGCGGACGNCGCCCGTTCGCTGGATTGGTGATCAGAGAGGTCCTGTATTCNCCNTTAACGATGGCTANCCGCGAGCCCCGATCCCAATAGACCTCGCTGTATTCCTGGCCCCTGAGCCGAACCTCNGCGCTCCCGGTTGTACTCTCCGGCCTTCCGCACGCGACGGTCCCTGGGTTAGCGGGACAATCACCATCTGGCTGCTCGATCTCCTGGACCTGCTCGGGTGTGTAGACCGGGCCCTGGTCCTGGCGGCGCTGGAACGGAGTGAGNGTCACGTTCGTCCAGTTCCCCTGAAGGTCCGGATGGCCATCCACCGTCCGCGGGACTTCCCACTGCCCGGCGTCGGAGGATCTGTTCTGCGCCGTCGCNGTCGAGACGATGCCGTCTGCTGCGAATGCACAGAAAACGGCGAGAAGTAGTGCTAGAGGTAGTGCGATCCGATTACTCATTTCGACCCTCCAATCGGGCATGATCCAGGACCCTGACCGGCACCTCAAATAGGCCTCCGACTCCACGGAGGTCTAGTTCTTCACGCTCTCCGGTCCGCTACTCGTTCCGGCCGGCCGCCTGCTCATCCAATAGCTCATACATTCTGTTGACGGCCCTGGGATCCACACCGGGGCCTCGAAGTTGCCCGTAGTTGTCGACGTGGTTGGTCATGTCGAGTTGTTGGGCGGCTTGCTCGGCACTCACCCCACGACGATGCAGCATAGCGGTCTTCTGCCACAGGTCGGTCAGGTAGGCCTGAAAATTACTAATGACATCCTTACTACGCACCGGCGGCCCGTGACCCGGCAACAGAACGTCGAAATCGAGCGACTTGAGGGCTTCCAAGGTGGCCGGCCACTCGTCGACATGGCCGTCACCCATGTAGGCGAGCCCGGGTAACATCATGTCACCGGTAAACACCAACCGCTCCTCCGGAAGGAATATCACTATGTCTCCGCCGGTGTGAGCTCTGCCCAGGTGTAGCAGCCGCACTTCGCGGCTTCCCGACGCGAGGTCCTGATACAGCGTCATTTCGGTTTCCAGCGTGATATTGGGCGGTGTAGGGACGACTTCCCTGATGGACATCATGTAATCACGCTGCACCCGGTAGCGCTCTTCCAGCACCGCCTTGCGAGCTGGATCGGTCTCTGCCGCGACCTGTCGCTCGAGGTTGGCGACCGTATTGGGTACGCCGTCCGAAAAACTCCTGAACGTGGTTTCCTCCAGGACATCGCCGATCGCGCCGCTCAACTTGGCTCGAGTGAAGGTATGGCCAATGATGTCCACGCCTTCGGGAAAGGACTGATTACCGTGGGCGTGATCAAAGTGGTAATGACTATTGACCAGGTAGCGCACGGGCTGGTCGCTGACGACCTCCAGCGAAGCCAGCAGAGCTTCGGAAGCAGCCGGCGTCACGTGGGAATCCACCACCAGCACATCGGACTCTCCGACCAGCACTAAGGCGTTGCTCATCGTGTACACGCTTCCGGTTCCCGTGACGTGGTAAACGTCCGGGACGATTTCCGTGAAGCGATGAGTATCCGACTCCACCACCCCCTGGGCGCTGACCAACCCTGGAAGCAGGAGCAGTGAAGTGAAGATCAAGCAGATAAATGGAGCGACGTTGCTGATAATTTTCATGATTGGAATCCCTTTTGGATCGCGGTGCGCCGATGCACGGATATGACGACCGGACGAGTGGATGGCAAGAGATGAGCGACAGTTCCCCACCAGTTCCTCGAACCAGTCCGTGACGATATAGAAGTCGCCGAGCCGTCGGGNTCCCAGGTGGCGGGATACTGATTCGGGACGTTGCGGGCGACCTATATCACATCGTGGATCCGGACAAGTTGGATGCCAAGAGCCGAACATGCCTCTGGGCATCTCCGGACTGACGCCGTTTCCGCCAACCGAGGCGTCCGGGGGGAGGCCTCGCGGGTGTTCAACCCTTCAAATCATGGGTTGCCGCACCCGCGGGGCATCCCTTCGCCTAGCTACTCTTGCTCCCCTCGAAAGTGCCCTCGCCCAGATCACCGTAGATGCACGTGCCCTTGAAGACGCCCTCCTCGATGGCCCCTTCGTAGCTGACAGCTCCGGCCAGGTCACTAATGAAACTGAACTTGATCACCCCATCCTCCACAGTTCCGGTCACCTCGACGCCGTCACCAGTTTGTCCCGTGTACGTCCCTGTGATCTCGGCGCCCTCCTGGACGAAGACAAACGTCGCGTCACCTCCTCCTGCAGCCCCCAGGTCCACGGACAAGACCCAGGTACCGGTGACGTCCTGGCCAGAGGCGGGGATAGCAACGAGGGCGAGAAAGCCCAGAGCAAGTGAGAGAGTTCGAATCTGTCGCATGTTTGATCCTCCTTGGGGCTATCCGAAGCTCGACCCGGCTCGTTCATCGGGCCGCCCGAGAGGAAAAGCTAGCCGGACCCCCGCGGGGCGTCTAGCCGACTTGCCGCCGCAACATTGCTCCAACCGCGGGCCCGGCTCAGGTTGAGGGTCATCGGAAGGTATGGCCGCCCAATCGCGCCTCCACGCACATGTGACCGCCGGAGTTGATCCATGGTTTTCCATCGCCCGCCGCTGGTTTGCGCCCTGGCGTCGATCGCTGTAGGGGCAGCTACTGCCCCCGCGCTCACCGCCCAAGACGGATATCGGCTCCCGCCCCAGGAGATCGTCGACATTCTCGACGCGCCCCAAGCACCCGGCGTGAATGTGAGCGCGGATGGCGAGTGGTTGATCCTGAGTCACCGGCGCAACATGCCCTCCCTGGCGGATATGTCCCAACCGATGCTGCGCATCGGGGGGCGGCGCATCAATCCAGCTACCAACGGTCCGTTCAACCCCAGCCTCACGACCGGCTACTCCGTCATGAGGGTGGAGGACGGCTCCGAAAGAAGGGTCGAGTTGCCCCACGAGGACGGTTGGGGCGGAGCGTCGATTTCGCCCGACGGTCAGAAGTTCTTCATGACTCGGGCCACATCCGAGGGGATCGAACTCTGGCTGGGCGACCTGGAGACCACGACGGCCCGGCAAATCAGCCGCGTTCAACTGAACGCTGCCCGGGGAGGCGCCTGCAGCTGGATGCGTGATTCGCAGCAGTTGCTCTGCCATCTGGTGGACCCCCGCAGGGGGCGCGCGCCGGAGAAACCGATGGTGCCCTCTGGACCCATCATCCAGGAGACATCCGGCAGGGTCGGAGCCATCCGGACCTATCAGGATCTCCTCAAGACACCCTTCGACGTCGTGCTGTACGACTACTACATGACCTCGATTCCGACGCTCATCGACGTCGGATCAGGAAGGACGACGCAACTGGCGAGTCGTGGGGTCTACGCTTCCTTCTCGCCATCACCCAGTGGGGACTACTTCTTGGTCCGGGAGCGGGTAAAGCCCTACTCCTACCTGGTTCCTGATGGCCGATTCGCGGAGGAGATCTCCGTCGTCGCTGCGGATGGGGATCTAGTTCGGGAGCTGCCCGGCAAGCCGCTACAGGAGGCCACCATCGTCGGAGGCGTCCCGGTCGGACCGAGGAACATCGGATGGATGACTGGCAGGGATCACACGCTCACCTACCTCGAAGCGCTGGACGGGGGCGATCCGAATGCTGACGTCGAGTATCGCGACCGACTCATGCGACTCGAGTTGGCGGCGAGTCCTCGAGAAGTGCTCCACACAGAGTTCCGCTACGCAGGCCTTTCGATATCTGAGAGTGGGACCGGCTTTCTGTCTGAGTTCGATCAGCCGACTCGGACCCGCCGGCTCTGGCGGGTGCCCATGGACGACCCCGATGCCAAAGAACTGCTCTGGGAGAGGAACTCCGAAGATCGCTACGGCGATCCGGGAACTCCACTCACGATGTTGAACGACGAAGGGCACCGCTTCGTACGCCAAGATGGTGATTGGATTTTCCTGACCGGGGCCGGAGCGTCCGATCAGGGGGACCGGCCCTTCCTGGACCGTTTCAACCTCGAGACCGGGGAGTCGGAGAGGCTCTGGAGAGCCGGAACCGACAGCTACGAGACGATGGTCGCCGTGCTGGACGACGACGCCAATCGCATCCTGACCCGCTACGAGACCAGGGCAGAGCCACCCAATTTTTACGTTCGGGACCTGGAGAGTGGCCAACGCACGGCTTTGACCGACTTCCCAGATCCCCATCCCCAGCTCTCGGGAATCCAGAAGCAGTTCGTCACCTACGAGCGCGACGATGGTGTTCAGCTGTCCGCCACACTATTGCTACCCCCCGACTACGTGGAAGGCCAACGACTTCCCGTGGTGGTGTGGGCCTACCCCCGGGAGTATTCCAACGCTGATGTGGCCGGCCAAGTGCGTGGCAATCCCAATCAGTTCACCCGCATCAGCGGTTATTCCCACCTGTTCTTCCTGACCCAGGGATACGCCGTGTTCGACGCCGCCACCATGCCCATCGTCGGTGGGAATCTGGCCAACGACACCTACGTGGATCAGCTGGTGGCGTCGGGACAGGCCGCGGTGGACAAGTTGGTGGATCTGGGCGTGGGAGACCGCGACCGCATCGGGATCGGCGGGCACAGCTACGGGGCCTTCATGACGGCCAACATCCTGGCCCACTCCGACGCGTTCCGAGCCGGAATCGCCCGCAGTGGAGCCTACAACCGCACCCTAACGCCCTTCGGTTTCCAGAACGAGCGCAGGACCTACTGGGAGGCGCCCGAAGTCTACTTCAACATGTCGCCCTTCATGGCTGCCGACCAAGTGAACGAGCCCATGCTGATGATCCACGGTTTGGCCGACAACAACTCGGGTACGTTCCCTATCCAGTCCGAACGGATGTTCGCTGCCCTTGAGGGGCACGGGGCCACCGCGCGCCTGATCATGCTGGAGAATGAGAGCCACGGGTACCGCGCGAGGGAGTCGGTGATGCACACCCTGGCTGAAATGGTCGAGTGGTTCGACGTGTACCTGAAGAACGCGGAGCCGCGGCGGATTACGTTCTAGAGCCTGACTGGCGGGCGTGGGCCCCGGCTGATCGTCTAGTCGTCGAAGTGCACCTCGGCGATCGCGATTCCGCTCTCGCCCGCGACGGCATAGAGTAGAAACACACGCCCGCTCTCGGGGTCCTCGAGGATGGCTGGATCGCGTAGCTGGTTGACGTGGCCATAAGCGGTGCTCCGAACAGATGGTTCGAGCGGCGCGTCAGCGCCCTCCCAGTCGAACTCCGGACGTAGCACTTCCACGCTCGGTGTCTCCGCCCAGGTCGTCCAATCGCCCGAGATGTCGATCGTACTCAGGTAGATACGCTCCGGCACCTCCCCCACCTGTGTCCAGAAGACGAAAAGCGTCTCATCACGCTTCAGGAGCGCCGCGTGACGCATGTCGGGATTGAAGAGGCGCGGCCCCTCCTCGAAGCCACTTANTGGATCCAGAGACCGNTAGAACTGCCCGGGCATCGACATGATGTACGTGTACCCGTCGTGCTGCAGGGCCCGCATATAGGTTCGGCCGAGCGGCTCGGGCCTCGCCTCGAACTGAATGCCGTCGCTCGATGTGGCCACACGCGAGACCTGCCGGCTCACGCCATCGAGCCCGTGAAAATACATGACGATGCGGCGATTCTCGTCGTCGACATGTACGTCGGGTGACGCGATGTGGGGCGTCGTTGCCTCGACGAAGCTGTCGTGTCCCCGATTGGTAGGCTGCGCGCGGAGTCGGGCCGCCCGTTCCGGCTCGACCTCCGGCGGGGCCGTCAGGAAGTACGAATCGGCAATCTGCAAGCTTCCGGGCGCATGGATACGCCACGGACCCAGCAGGTCGTCGGCATAGGCCAGCCTGATGTACGTTCCTTTGTGGTCGGCGAAGTAGAGATAGTAGGCCCCGAGCGGATTCTGAACCCAGTCGGGGACACGAATCACGGACGGACCCTGGATGTTCTCTCCAATGCTCGGATGCAGGTCGGGCGTGATGATGGGGGCGGTCAGTAGTCGTTCGACGCGCACACCGGTGTTGGTCGTTTGGGCGGCGAGGTCGGCCGGCGCCAGGACAGCTAGCTGGGCACCGGGCCCGATGAGTCCGCACGNCAGAGCGATGGCCCAGCCTCGAGTCATCGATCGGCCCTCGAGGGCTGCGTTCAGGCGGGTGACGGAATCGGACATGATGGGCTCACCGGTCTCCGATCAAGAGAGAAGCAGCCATCATGCGCACCCATGCCGTGGGCGGCAAGCCGCGCCGCGCCCCCCCCGTCACTCCTTCACCTTCAACCAAACCATGGAGACCACTCCGAGGATCAGTCATCCATACGATTCAGTTCAGACTCTTATCGCCGCGCCGAGACCCATCGCCCGACGCCAGGCAGCGATCTGCCCCAAGTGGTCCATCTCGTGCGACGTCATCATGAAGACGATTTGGTCCCCGCGCGTGGGGAAGTACTTCCGTCTCCCTTCGTCTGGGTGGGGGTCCGNGAACCGTGAGGCATCGAAGTTCTTCACCGCCTCGGTGTTCCTGGNGTGCTGCTGTTTGAGTTCTTCGAGAATCTCTTCTTTACTCGGATAGTCNGCAGGGTCGCCCGACGGCTCCCCGCCCGTCTTGAAGGTCTCGCTCCAACCGTCCGGCACGTTCGACTCGAGTCCCACCAGCTCGCCGAGGTAGCCGGCNGCGACCGCGAGATGCCCGAGCGACCAGGCCGGATGATTGATCACGCCACCGGGCTGTGCGACCATCTGCTCGGCGGACAGGTCCTTCACGAGCATCTCCGCAAACCCGAGGTTGAATCGGTAGAGATAGGTCACGTGGTTGAGCATTGAGGTCTCCGATAGTGAGCGGGNTTATGTCTATTTANAGCACGATCTACTTTACCGCACGATCTCCCGAACCATGCCGTCCCATTTGTTCAAAATGAAGANCCGCCCGGCCGGCCCCCTTCCGAAGTGCAGGTCGGCGCGGAATGTGGGCCGGCGACCCTGATCGGTGTTCTTCGCCTGAACCACTTCGAGCAGAGTCTTGGTCTCNGCTCCATCGCGGAACAGCACCCGCCGGATCNCGNCTTGCCCNCCACCCCGTAGGCCGTCGGCAAGCACGTGGAAGACCTCACCGCTCGGGAGGTCGCCCCAGAGCACCCGGNCCGTGAGCTGAGGAATCCGATCGTCACGGTATGCCACCACTCCGGTGGCCGCCGATCCCGGCTGGAGGAGAGGATCGTTCTGGTCGAACTCAGCCACCGGAAAGGTGATCCCCGGCTCGCTCCTTGGGTTCGACGCCTCGACCCGAGTGTTCGTCACCACCCGGTAGCTCCCCTCCCAGGTGTTCCAACCGAGATCGCCACCGAGCGGAACGACATTGAGCGTCTCGACCACACTCTGGCCGATGTCGGCCATAAGGAGGTCTCCGGTCGATGGGTCCCAGTCGAACCCTTGCGGATTACGAACCCCCGACGCGAAGATCTCACCCAGCGTACGGTCATCGCCGTCTCGTGCGTAAGGGTTGTCCGCCGGCACACCGTAGCGCCCGTTCACGCTGTTGGAGCCCAGCGGGTGGACCCTCAAGATCTTGCCGAACACTCTGCTGAGGTCCTGCGCGATGTCCAGCTCGTCGCCCGCCGCGCCTCCGTCCGCCATGCCGAGGTACAACAAACCGAAGTCCGGAGCGCCCGGCGACGACGTCCAGTTGAAGCCGATCCGGCCGCCGTTGTGGTTGTCGAAGGGCTGCTCCGCACGCAACAGCTCCCTCGGCGGGCCGCCGTCGTACGTCGCGGCGGCGGGGTCACGTGCGGTCCACTCGAGGAGCACGATGTGGTGCGTGGCGTCCCCACCACCCGGGATGAAGTCGGGCTCCGGAGCCGTGTCGTTCGTGTCGATCCACGTGTAGAGCTTCCCGTAGCCCGCCGTGCCTGGCTCATTGAATTGCGGATGAAAGGCAAAACTCTGGAGCCCCATTTCCATGATCGGTGCCCGTTCGGGTGTCTCCACTTCGACCTCCCACCTGGACTCACGGGCATCGAGGTATTGGGTCACAGCGCCGTCGTAGCTGATCGAGTACACGAGGCCCCACATGTCGTTGACAAAAAGACGGGCAGAGCCCGGCTCGTCGATGAGCACCATCGGCCGGGCGGGCGCCCCGTCGACGTCGGGGAGCGCAGCGAACTCCTCGAGCCCGACGACGATCACACCCTCGGACGCCGGGATCGGGTCCGGGAACGGGTCGTTCGTGACCTGAGCGACGGCGGGGTAGGCGATCAGCATGGCTGCTACGGCTACAGCAGCTTGAACAACGGAGCGAATCATGGACATGCAGTGCGGCTCCTCCTATCGGGGCGCCCCCGGTGTCGGACGGATTGCGACTGAACAGAATGTGTTGGGGAGTCGACTCCGCGCCAGGCCCGGGCGGCCTTTCCNGTCTACGTATTCGGGATCGTGGATGCCACCATCGCCGAGTCCTGTCCCACGGGCAGGATCTCGACGGCCTCTAGATCGTGAGTCCGATTACGGAGTCCCCGCCGGGCTGAGGCACGCCCACAGGAAGCCGAAAGAAGGGACGACTGCACCCGGTCCCACTAAGTTGCTGCGGCACCAGCACCGCCGTACTCTAAGGTCGTTCAGGTTCGTTCCCCCGGCGGCCCTCGAAGAGGCCAATGGGCGACGACACGCCACTGGCTACCACGCCCCGTCCGGATGCTCGATGCTCGACCGTAGTTCCCTCATACCGACCGCCATCGCCGCCTGCTTGCTGGCCTTAGTCCCCACCTCCGCCACTCCCCAGGCCATCCGCAAGGAAGCGGGCCTGATGGTCCCCATGCGGGACGGCGTCCGACTCTCAACCGACTTGTACTTCCCCGCGGACGCGACAGCGCCCTATTCGACCATCCTGATTCGGACCCCGTACGGGAAGGACCGGGAGCCCCCGTACCGGGGTGCCATCCCGCTCTTCGTCGAAGCCGGATACGCCGTTGCGTTCCAGGACACGCGCGGGCGCGGCGTATCGGAAGGCGAGTACACGCTCCGATCCACGGACCGTGAGGACGGATACGACACTGTCACCTGGCTCGTCGACCAACCCTGGTCCGACGACCAGGTGGCCACGTCCGGATGCTCGTATCTGGGCGAAACGCAGATCACGCTGGCTGCGGAGCGGCATCCGAACCACGTCACCGCGATCCCAATGGCCCCCTCCGCCGCGTACGATCCCGGAGGCCGGCCCTGGACCGCATACGACGGTGGTGCGTTCGAGCTCGCCCAGACCGCAGGCTGGTTCATGTCGGCAGGCGCCGCAGACCGTCTCGAGCTGTATTCCAGTCTTCCGGTGGTCGACATCGTGCGGAAATCCGGCGTCAGCGGCAGTGACTACGAGGACTACGCGTCCAATACGCCGGCGGCAGACTACTTCCAGGCGCTTGACTTCGTCCGCCCGGATGACCGCTTTGATGTTCCGGCGCTCTACGTCGACTCCTGGTACGACTACGGGGTCGCCGAGACACTCATGCTGTTCAACCAGCAGCGTGAGTTGGCCGTAAGCGCACGTGCGCGCGACAACCAATACGTCATCATCGCGCCCTCCACGCACTGCGGCTTCACACGGCCACCCAACCCGCAGGGCGGATCCGGCCCGCCAGCCGGAGCGCGCGCGATGGGCGATTGGCAGATCGACCTCGACGACCTCTCCGTACGCTGGTATCGGCTCTGGCTGGACGGTGAGGACGACGGTATCTCGGACATGCCACGCGTGCAGTACTACCTCATGGGAGCGAACGAGTGGAGGACCGCTGACACTTGGCCGGTGCCGGGCACGTCGTTCGAGCCCTTCTATCTGCACAGTGGCGGTGCGGCCAACACGCTCACCGGAGACGGGTCGTTTACCACGACCCCGCCCGGACGCGAGCCGTCTGACGCCTTCACGTATGATCCCACGGATCCCGTGCCCACGCTCGGAGGCCAAGCGTGCTGCACCGGCATGAGCACAGGGGCCGGTGGTTATGATCAGACCGACATCGAACGGCGCCGGGACGTGCTCGTATACACGTCGGCCGTACTCGACGAGGGGCTGGAGGTCACGGGTCCGCTTGAGGCGGTGCTCTATGTTTCCTCCGACGCACCCGACACGGACTTTACGGTGAAGCTCGTCGACGTGTATCCCGATGGGACCGCCTACAACGTGCAGCAGGGAGCCTTGCGCATGCGGTACCGGGAGGGGCTCTCGACCAAAGTCCTGATGGAGGAGGGTGAGGTGTATGAGGCTCACCTCGATCTCCATGCCACGGCCAACTACTTCGGACCCGGTCACCGCATCCGCATCGAGGTGTCGAGCTCGAACTTCCCGCGCTGGACCCGCAACCTGAACACGGGCGGCAACAACTTCGACGAGACGGAATGGGCGGTGGCGAGGAACACCGTGCACCACTCGGCGGAGTATCCGTCGCGTGTGGTGTTGCCGGTCGTTCGGCGGTGACGCACCTTACCCGGACCCGTGAAAGGTCTACCGGTGAGCCGACCGCATAGATCCCAGCCGAAGAGGAAACCGACCATGAAAACGCTGACCCGCACCACATTCGCTATGCTAACGCTGCTTTGCCTGGCTATCCCGCTCCAGGCACAAGACAGTAGCTCCATCATGCCGGACCTGGTCTATGGGCATAAGGCCGGGATGGCTCTCACCTTGGACGTCTTCAGACCCGCTTCGCCCAACGGAGCCTCAGTCCTCAATATGGTGAGCGGCGGATGGGTCTCGCGGTGGAGGGACCCCGAGCAAGCCCAGGCTGGATACCAGGCGCTCTTGGATCAGGGATTTACGGTCTTCGCCATTCGTCACGGGAGCAGCCCTCGGTTCAACGTCCCTGAGGCGTACGCCGATGTGACGCGCGCGGTGCGGTACGTGCGTCTCCACGCTCCCCACTTTGGCCTCGACGCGGAACGCATCGGCGTCTACGGAGGCAGCGCGGGTGGCCACCTCTCACTCATGCTGGGGCTGAACTCGGACGAGGGCGACCCAAACGCGACGGATGAAGTGCTACGCCATAGCAGTCGCGTCGCGGCGGTCGTCGCGAACTACCCCCCGGTGGATCTGCGTCCGAGGGCCACCCCGAGCGAACGTTTTCCGGCTACGATCCCCGACCGGAGCCTCTTTTTCGCCGGCGGGGTTGTGCCGGGCGCCGCTGAGCGTTTCGTCGCGATCGACGTCGAAGACGAAGCGGGCGCTTCAGTATCGCCGATCTTGTTCGTGACACCCGACGACCCGCCGACCTTGTTGATTCACGGAGACGCCGACGCGCTCGTCGACTTCAACAACAGCGAGTTGATGCAAGCGGCCCTGATGGCCAGCGGCGTCGAGACGGGCCTCGTGGTCATCGAGGGTGCGGGTCACGGGTTCCGGACCCCGGAGGATCGAGCGCAGGCCTCGGACGCTCTGGTCGGTTGGTTCGTGGAGCACCTTTCGGGGCGGTANTTGCCCCNAGGNGTGAAGNCGGAGCGCACGGGTGTGGCCGTGCGCTCCGCTCGTCGCCCTAGCCTCGTTCGGCTCGGCGCTTACCGGTCCTCNGTTTCCTCCGGAATCGCCTTCAGCACTTCCCTCAGGAGACCCCAGCGGCTGAATCCCCCTGGGTTGTCGAGGCCGCGCCGTACGATGACCAGGTCGTGGGAGGGAACCACGATGGTGTACTGACCCCGGTTGCCGGACGTCGAGTACGCGTCCGTGGGCACGCCACTGGNGTTATCACCCGGGAGCCACCACTGACCGCCGTATCCGTTGCCGGTCGTGGCCGTGGCGGGAGCCGGCGTGCGCACGAAGTCGATCCACTCCTCCGAAATGAGCCGCTCGCCGTTCCACATGCCATTGTTGAGGTAGAGCAGGCCGAAGCGGCCCAGATCCCGCGCGTTCGTATAGACCTGGCTGCTCATGATGAAATCNCCGAACCGATCCGTGCTCAGCAGCGTACTACGCATGCCGATCTTGTCGAGCAGTCTCTTGCGNGGGAACTCCAGGTACTCCTGGTCGTCGCCGATGGCCAGCTTCATGGCGTACACCCCGAGTAGTGTGTCGTAGTTCTCGTAGTCCCAGAACGTGCCCGGCTCGCGAATCAGTGCNCGGGCCCGTGCCCCCCGGATCGANCTCGNGCCGGCCCAGTAGGCCAGACCTGAGCCCGTCGCGTACTCCAGACCACCGTTGTCCACCGTTTCCAGACCACTCGACATGTTGAGCACGTGCCGCAGCGTGATCTCGTTACGCGGATCGGTCTCGGGTGACCGAGCCCTCGGGAACCAATCGAACCCGAGAGGCTCGTCCAGAGCCATGCGCCCCTCGTCTACCATCATCCCTATCAGCGTCGCGGCAATACTCTTGGCCGTGGACCACGTCCGCGTCCNNGTCGTCATGTCGAACCCGGGGGCGTAGCGCTCGTGAATGATCTGGCCCTTGTGGACCACGAGGAGACTGATGGTGAGCGCCCTCGGCGACGTATCGAAGGCCCAGTCTGATGCGGCCTGCAGGGCGGCAGGATCCACGCCGGGCGCTAGCGGGCGATCTTCGATCAGATCGCCTTCAGGCCAGGCGATGGTGGCCGGGTCGCCCGGCAGCGCCGGNGTAGTGAGTTCTGGCAAGCCCTCGACGTCCTCCAGGCTCTGATCCGGCGCCATGATGACACAACCGATCCCTTCACGGAACGCAGCGCTGATGGGCGGAACTCCTCCCGGACCTCCTATGATTACCGCCTTGAGGTCCCAATCTACGATGTAGTCACCGCCGCGCGCCGTACCTACCGGCTCACGCAGAAAGGCCAACTCCTCGTCGAAAACCTGCTCGAGCGTCCGGTTGGANGTGAACAGGCCGTTGCACTGCAGGATGGCCTGCTGGCCGCGCCGAACCATGTCCCGGTTGAATNGCCAATAGTCGTAGGTTTCCTCNTGCTGGGCGCCGGCGTAGGCCGGAAGCACGAGCGCGAGCGCAATGGCTGGGATGAGGCGATAACTCATGAGTAACTCCCCTGAACGGTCACGNAGCATGACGGTGACGGTAGCATCCGACTGATGATAAGCATCCCCCNCCGCCGTGCGCTAATAGGGGCACTGGTCCCCGCNCCGAACAGAAACAAGAANAGAGCAGCGAAGACGATCCGAAAGGTCGTTTGCTGATTCATACGATTCNCGGAGGNTCAGCCNTCGGTTGCGGCCACTTCCAGCACGGCGTACCACAGAAACTGAACCAGGGAGAGCAGTGANCTCTCCANGATACGTTCGTCATCACCATGGGCTCCACCACCCCCACTGACGTCATCCTCCGNCCGAACCGGNCCGAAGCCGTAACACTGTGTTCCCTGCGCCCGAATCTGTGCCATGTCCGTNGCTNCGTTGAGCATGGTGGGGAGCGTCACGGCATTCGGGAAGAGACGTTGGGTGACACCCTCCAANGCCTGAAACATCTCGTTGTCCANGCTGGAGGGCGGGCTGGCCGGNCGGTAGACCCCTTCTGGGATGATTTCCACGTTCGGATCGTCGATAACGCTTGCCAGCACACGATAGAACTCCTCCGGATCNTCGTCGGGAAGCCCTCGGATGTCGATTGTGGCCTCNGCTTCGGTAGGAATCACGTTACGCCGAAAGCCGGCACTCATCATCGTTGGCACGACCGATGTTCGTAGGGCGGAATAGTGGTTCGGTTCGTANTCGGCGAAGTAGCGCTCGATTTCCGGCTGCTGCACTGGGTCGNNCAGANCCCTGTAGCGGGCGGCCTGCTCGGGCGAACTGATGTCACCCAGGCGGTCGAAATAGGCTCTTGTCGTCTCGTTCAGCCGCATCGGCGATTGCCAGTCGGCGAGTCGCCCAACGGCTCTGGCCAATGCCGATACCGCGTTGTCGAGTCNCGGGACTGACCCGTGACCTGCCGTCCCATGGGCAACCAGCCGCACTCGCATGGGAAACTTCTCTGTCGTCGCAATCGCCACGCGCTGTACCTGGCCAGCGCGGGCCACCGCCCCCCCACCCTCCGCCAGACAGTACTCGGCCGCGATCTCGTCCCAATGGTTTTCGACCATGTAGTCGACACCGAATCTAGTCGTCCCCTCTTCGCCTGCCTCTGCCAGGAAGATCACGTCCCGATCGAGCTCAACGTCGGCGCGTTCCAACAGCAGCATGAGCATCAACGCCGCCGCGACGTTGTCCTTATCGTCGAGCGACCCGCGACCATAGACGTACCCATCTCTGACAACCGCGGCGAACGGATCGACGGACCAGTTCTCGCGCTGCACGCCCACGACATCGGTATGGGCCATGACCAGAATCGGCCGCTTGCTGCCGTTGCCACCAAGCCGCGCAACCAGATTCGCTCGCGTCGGGTCGAGTGCGAAGAGTTCTGCCTCGATGCCCTCCTGCTGGAGTATTCGCTGAAGATATCGTGCTGCTTCGGTTTCGTTGCCGGGCGGATTGCTGGTATCCGTGCGCAGCAGCGCCGAAAAATATTCCATCGATTCCGTCGCGACGGCNGGCCAATCCACGGGATAACGGTCTTGCGCGTCACCCGCGTGCGGCACAGCCGACACGAAGGCGCACAGTATGGTCNCAACCACGCGTTCCCGTCGNNCAAGCTGTACTTTCGAGGCCATCNTCTTGGTAATAGGCTGAAGGAACGCGCCAGTTGCCCCGTAGACAAATCGTAACGAGGGCTACGCTTCAAGAAGGAGGTATGGGATGACGATCAAGGGAGCACAAGTACCGGGTCGGGCGGGGCTGCTGNTGACTCTCGGTGTGCTGGCATGGGCCGGCGCCGCGCAGGCCCAAAGCCTCGACGAGATCATCGAGGCCGCCGTGGCGGCGACCGGTGGCCGCGATGCCNTCGCGCAGATCGAGACCGTGAGNCACACCGGCTCCTTCACGATGGNCACAGATTTCGGCCCCATCGAAGGCAGCCTGGAAATCGTGATCATCCCCAATCAGAAGATGTACCAGGCGCTGATCAGTGATCTGTTCTCGCAGAGGAGCGCATGGGACGGCACAGCCGCCTGGCAATCGGAGGCCTTCACAGGGACCGTCGAGTTGACGGGGGCCGCTGCGGCGAACCTGCGTAACCANACTGCTCTGGATGGGTTTCAAGCATACCAGAACCCCGTATTCCCTGATGCGGAGTACGCCAAGGCCGACGACGAGCAGGTGGACGGTCGAGATCATTTCGTGTTGGAGATCTCGGTGAGTGGCATCCCCTACCGCTACTTCATCGACAAAGAAACGCACCTCGTCACCCTGCTGACGCTCGAGATGGACGTTCCGGAAGTCGGGGGGGTAATCGAGGTCACGGTTCGGCCCAGCGAGTATGAGAGGTTCGAGGGCGTCCTGATGGCGAGGAGGACGCAGTTGAGTATTCCCGGTATTTACGATCTGGACATGAGAATCAGCGAGACGGTGATCAACGAGCCGGTGGACCAGGCAATCTTCGCGAAGCCGTGAGCCGCTAGCCGCTCTCAGTAGCTTACGAGGTCCAACCCTGGGACCCGCTCGACGACATCGCGCCGTCCGGCAACAAGATCGACATCTGCGGCCAGGCCATCGTGCGCCTCAAAGGCTCCAAGATCACCGAGAAGTGGGAGTCCTTCGACGAATTGGTGATACTCCGGTAGATCGGGGCGTTGTCGGAGTAGCGCCCGCCTTGCGGGGCCCGTTTCGGATCAGCATGGTAACCTGAAGAGCACAGCCAGAGGCACGCGCGGCAGTGCCACATATCGCCCCAGGAGGTTGGAATGCTACATGACATGC
>PAUA01000028.1 GCA_002712565.1 Gemmatimonadota bacterium
CCCACCGCGGCCAGGCCAGAGCCCAGAAGCACAGCGCCGACCCAGTACGGACGGGGGCGCAACCCCTGGAACAGGTCATCGGGTGAAAAAAAGACTTGGACATAACGTGAGAAGAGACCCGGACTCTGGACTTCCGGGTTCGTGTCTCCCTCTTCCATGGCGTTCATCTAATGACTTTCGCTCCTTTCGAGTCTGTTTTTTCGAGACAGAGGCGCGCTCCCGTCGCCGGCTCTACCGCGTCCAGTCTACATCTACGGGTGGCTGTTGCGAAATCATCGTCTCCGGCTGGCCCACACTGCCACCAGCCCTCACCCGGACCCACTTGGCCACGATGGACGGATCAGGTTATCGTTTGAGCCGAGCAGTAAAGTGCCTACTTAGGTTGCGCAGCGTTGAGGGAGAGAGGTGATGGGGCTTCGGACAAACCCTGACCGAATTCTGGATAACATCGATCGGCAGAGGATCCGGGACGAGGAAGCTCAGGCCGGGCAGGACCGCCAAGCTGTGGGGCGTGAGTTGGAGACAGAGATCCCCGACGTCGACGCGACGACTCCGGAGCGTATGAAGCGCATATTCGCCATCGTAGAACGCAGCTACGCGAAGGCGGCAGCGAACGTGGAGCTCGGGAAGCTGGCCTCCCACTTCCGCGCCGTGGGCGACATTCCCACGCACCATGCACATGGTGATGTGTCCGTTTCCATCCAATACATCGATTCGGCCCGTCTGGACGACATCGGAATGGCTCCTTTCGAGATCTTACCAGAGCGCCTCGTGGAAGCCAAGAAGGAAACCAAGACAAGCCGTCCCGACGTCAATGCGCTGAAGGTGCTCCGTAGGGAGATCCGCGATGGCGTGATGGCGGCTTACAGGAAGGTCGAACCGAGAATTCGGGACGCATTACGTGACCGAGCTGACATGGGCCATGTCGCCGTGCAAGTGACCATGGACGTTCGGCCCGTGGAGATTAGGCTTCCCGACGAGGAGTCGATCCTCTGATCGTATAGCCCGTCCTCTGGCACCGTCCCTGCCCATGTGGTCCACCGCTCCCAGATCACAAAAGACTACGACATGCGCACGCTGACGACGTTCGCCGCGCTTACACTGTCGCTTCTACGGCCACCATCTCCTGGAAGTATTCTCGCAACCTACCCAGTGTAATCGCATACGCAGAACAGTGTCGGTAGGTCGCAGAGGCGCGAATCGTGGGTAAAATCATGATTCGCTCCTTTTTTACGCTCGAGGTCTTACGCCGTGTCCCTTATCTCATTCTCGACATCTACCAAAAAGATTCAACGATTTTAGGGGAAAACCACGATTCCACTGGATATTTCCACTAGAAATCGGCCTGTCGCACGGTCCACTCAGCGAGAACGTCCTCCCTCACCTCTACGCCGATTCCGGGTCCCGATGGGACCACGACTGCACCCCTGTCGAGCACGAATTCAGGCGTCACAATGTCCTCGNTCCAATAACGCCGGCTCGAGGAAATGTCTCCAGGGAGTGTAAATCCGGNGAGGGAGGCCAAGGCGACATTGTGGGCCCGCCCGACTCCCGACTCGAGCATCCCCCCGCACCAGACAGGAATTTCGTGCTCGACGCATAGGTCGTGGATGGCCTTTGCGGAAGAGAGGCCGCCTACGCGACCCGGCTTGATATTGATGATGCGGCAGGCCCCGATCTCGAGGGCGAGTGATGCATCCCGCACGGACCGTATGGACTCGTCGAGACAGATCGGAGTACTCATTTCACTCTGGAGGCGNGCGTGGTCGAGGTAGTCGTCGTGGGCGAGNGGCTGCTCGATCATNATGAGATCGAGCCCATCCAACTCCCTCAGGCGGGGCAAATCCTCNAGTGAATACGCCGAGTTGGCATCCGCCATGAGTGGGACGTCCGGGTGCNGGTCGCGGAGTCNCTTGAGCATCACAACGTCACGCCCGGGTTTGATCTTGACCTTGATGCGCTGGTACCCCTGCTCGATATAGTCGGTGACCTTCCGGTGTAATTCCTCGTCGGTGCCTTGAAGGCCGATGCTGACGCCCACGGGGACCGAATCGCGCACGCCCCCTACGAGTGAGGCCAGTGGGTGGCCACCCGCCTTCGCCTCTAGGTCCCATGCGGCCATCTCCACCGCGGCCCTCGCCATGGGATGGCCACGAATTCCTTCGAAAACAGGGAGAAGATCTGCTGACGACTCCATCACGGCGCCCGCTACCCTGGGGAGTATCAGATCTGTCAGGATCGACCATGCCGTGTCGGTGGTCTCGTACGAGTAGTCGGGCGTTTCGCCCGCAACACACTCTCCCCAGGCGACCATCCCATCGGAGTGCAGGGCCACGAGGAGCACCCGCCTGTCGCGGGTGAAACCGGTCGAGGCCTCGAACGGCTCACGCAGTCGCATTCGGATTTCTCGTATCTCGACACGGTCGATCTTCACNTGATCATCTCCATGCGCGCCACGCTGTGCGGNCGGTCGGCCTTCGTGATCGGCCTCGAAACTTGCGGTACTTAGCCGGTCGAGACCAGCTTTGGCCGGGAACCGGAGATCACAATTTTCAACGACCAGGATGATCACGAGACATACCGTCGACGCGGATGGGCATCCCAACGCCCTCTGGGAGAAAAGCCCGCCCGAGGCTCGGGGGGCAATGGTCCTCCTGCACGGCCGCACGTGGAGCGCGCGTCCTAACTTCGATCTACAGGTGCCCGGCGAGGACCTGTCGCTGATGGACGGGTTGGTGGAAGCAGGGTACGCGGCCTTCGCGGTCGACTTGAGAGGGTACGGCCAAACGCCCCGTGACGAGACCGGATGGCTCAACCCGGATCGTGCGGCAAAAGACCTGAAGGCGGTGCTCGAGCGGGTTCGGCTCCTGACAGAAGGTGCGCCGAGGCCTTTCCTTCTCGGTTGGTCCCGCGGGTCGAAGGTGGCTCAACTCACGGTCCAGCGCTGGCCGGAGTTGGTATCTGCTCTTGTTTTTTTCGGCTACTCCCCGACGTTCGCAGGCGCCCCACTCGCTGATGGCGAAGGGGACACGCCACCCGCTGCCGCCCCGAACAACCCCGCCAACGCCGCAAGCGACTTCATCACGCCCGGATCAATCAGCCAGCACGCTATCGATGCGTATGTGAAAGCGGCGATGGAGGCGGACCCCATACGCGTAGACTGGCGCGGCGCGGCCGAGTGGGATGAACTCGATCCCACACTGGTCCGGGTCCCGACACTGCTCATTCATGCCGAGTTCGACCCCATCGCGACGCCCGAGCAGCGCGCCTCCCTGTTCCATTCCCTGGGAACGTCCGATCGTGAGTCGCTGGAGGTATCCGGAGCGGATCACATGGCCTTTCTCGAGTCTGCCCGCCCCGACTTCCTGAACGCTCTCGTGGGTTTCATGGAGCGCCACCAAGGCGCCTGAGGTGCTACTTACTCGCTCGAAGCCGAAGGAATGAGGCGGCGGCGCCCCGAAGCATCTCGACGCTCTCCTCTCCTAGAGTCTCGCGCGCGTTCTCTACGGCGGACCGCCAAGGCACGAGCGTCTCATCAAGGAGCGCTCGCCCTTCTGGGGTGACCTCGAGGCGATTCAGTTTCTTGGTCGGCCAGGCCGACTCCTCCACCCAACCCCTCGCCCGCAGCAACGCCAGGCTACGGCTGACCGTGGACTTGTCCATTTCGAGGTACCTCG
Source organism: Gemmatimonadota bacterium (assembly GCA_002712565.1). Next base: position 3,678 of record PAUA01000028.1, read on the forward strand.
CCACGTCCGCGGCACGGAGGCCCTCCATCGCCGCAATCAACGCCAAGACGGTCAACTGACTGGCACGCACCCTGAGCGGCGCTAGCGAGTTGTCGAAGATGCGAGAGAGGGCGCGATCGAGCATTCGAGTGCGGCTAAACACACAACCGCGGAGGATCTCTCGGGCCGCTCCCCGATCTACTTCGCTCCCTACCTCTGCACCGTCTACCACATGGTCTTCCAGGTGTACGTCGCTCTTCACGTCCGCTGCCCGCTGCCGCTCCGCGTCCACGTCTAACTCCGGGTCGAGGTCAAGGTCATGCCTGGGTAGGGCCGGGTCCCACTAGCATCTCGAGATGATCGCAAATACGTCGGTATAGTTGCATATGAATCTCGTGGGCCAAAGCCCTGGGAACGACGATCACAGTATTAGTTGCCTCTACAACCCATAAGGCTTTAACTGCCCTCCAGCGGTGGCATCATTAGAATGAGAGCCAAAAGAGCTGTTCTCTCTACAAGCTTGCTCACACGGACATGCTCGTGGCGCGCGTGTGCCCCATCCCCCAGCGCGCCCAATCCGTCCACCGTCGCAGCATAGAAACTTGTCGTGTTTCCGTCCGACGCACCGCCGGACTCGGCGTCCCCCAACTCCAGCCCAAGGCGTTTGCCGCACCCCTGAACGGCTTCCCAGAGGATTCGGTTGCGAGGCGTCGCCTCCATCGGGGCGACGTCAATGACCTGCTCAATCTCCAACCGAGTTCCCGGTGTGGTGGGTTCCAGGCCCTGAATGGTTTCTTTGGCCCATTGGCCGTCAGCCTGCGTCCTTACTCTCACGTCCACGCTGGCGCGGCACTCAGCGGCCACGACGTTGGTCGCCGTCCCGCCGGAGACCGTGCCCACATTGACGGTCGTGCCCCGCTCCAGGTCCGTCAGCGCGTGAAGACTCTGGATGACGTGGGCCATCTCCTGGATCGCACTCGCACCCTCCCCGGGGGCGAGCCCTGAGTGCGCCGCACGACCATCGACCCGGATATCGAAGCGGATCACACCTCGACGGGTCGTCTTGATGAGTCCCTGCGGGCCGAGGGCCGGCTCCAGCACGAGTACGCGAGTCGATACTTGGGCCAGCCGCGCGACGTGATCGCGCGATTCAGGACTGCCGATTTCTTCGTCGGAGTTCAGGAAGATGGTGGGAGCGACGGCCGGCTCGAGTCTGAGCTCGGACAGGGCTTCGAGAGCGAAAACCATCTGGACGATCCCAGCCTTCATGTCGAATACCCCCGGACCGCGGATGACGTCCTCCGCTTCGTTCCATTCCACCGGCATGTCGCGTACCGTACCGATCGGCCAGACCGTGTCCGTGTGGCCGAGCAGGAGTTGCACCGGCGCTTCCTCGGTATACCCGGCCTTCGCCGGCGCCTCCCCGCGCGACAGGTAGAGGTGGCCACCCGATTCCTCGCCGGGGAAGAACTGGGCTACGAAGCCGATCGCCTCGAGCCGCCGGGACACAATTTCCTGAATGGCCCCCTGGGACTCGGGCACCAGCGAAGGGGACTCGTTATCGGCTAACTCGATGAGCAGCCTGGCGATGTCGTCTCGCCGTTCAGCGAGGTAGTCCCCGACCCCCGCAACCTCAAGGTCCGTCATAGAAGCCNGCCCGCCGATAACTCTCGTCCAGCAGTTCGACGGGGTGGCACGCCATTACGTCGGATCCTTTGAGCAGAAGCCCGGCCCCGATCTGCATCATGCAGCCGGGATTTCCGGTCGAGACGATGTCCGCGCCCGTGGCCAACACTGCGGACACCTTGTCGGCGCCGATGTCGCCCCCTAGCTCGGCGTGGGTGATCCCATAGATCCCAGCCCCACCACAACACTCCTCTTCGTCCCGGAGGGGCAGGACGACGAGCTCCGGAATGGCCCCAAGCAGCATCCGGGGCTCCTTCCTCACGCCCTGTGCGTGGCACAAATGGCAAGCGGCATCATACGTCACCCGAGCCGGTAGCGGCGCACCCACCCGCAAGGGGTCACTGGATAGAAGCTCCGAGATGTCTCGGGTGGAAGCAGCAAGCTGCGCCGCCATCTGCCCGTGTTCCGCTTCGGCCTGGAGAAGATGCCCGTACTCCTTCAGAGCGGCACCGCAGCCGGCCGCATTAACCGCGACGAAGTCGACCCGGGCCGAACCCAGCGCCTCAACGTTGGCACGAGCCAGCTCGCGAGCCCCTTCGGCATTCCCCGCGTGGGTGTGAAGAGCACCACAACATCCCTGCCCCTTCACCTCGATCACATCGTAACCATTGGCCCGAAGGACCCTCTCGGTAGCGTCGTTTACCCTCGCGAACAGGCCATCCTGGACACACCCCCGAAGAATAGCCACCCGTCCCCGACTCCCCTCCCGCCAACCTGACCCGTCGTCCGGTGACCCTCGCGTGGCTGCGGAACCCGAAGGTGATCCGACCGGGAGTGGCCTCTCCCTACTCGCCTCGAGCATCGCGAGACCGAACCGCATGGGGTGGAAAAAGCGGCTCCCCGGCATCAGCCTCGCCACCCATCCGGCGAGGCCCAGTCCTCGCACTACCCTCGCGAGCCGCATGCTCCATCGCGTCCAAAAATGGCTCGAAAAGACGGCAAGGAGCATTCCCACCACGGCGGGNGTCTTTCGAGCCCGGAAAACAGATTCCCGTGCGGCCTCTAGCAAGACTCCGTAGTGGACGCTCGAAGGACACACTGGCTCACATGCCCGGCACCCCAAGCAGCGGTCGATATGGGTCTGAAACGCTTCGGATTCAGGGCTTAGCCGGCCCTCGACGACAGCGCGCATGAGGTGAAGCCTGCCCCGGGGCGAATCGTTCTCGTCCCCGAGCCGGGAGTACGTGGGACACGCCGGAAGGCAAAACCCACAGTGCACACACGGCTTGAGCTTGTCTTCCTGCGCCCAAAGCGCGGCGGCCAGCGCAGTGTCTTGTTGCGGCTTCACTGTGGCGATGTACCTCTGTTGAGGATCCCAGCGGGGTCCAACGCCGCCTGGATGCCCGAGGTGAACAGAGCAGCCGGACCGAGTGCACCCCACGCTGAAACCGCACCCACGATCTCCGGCGGACCTTGAGAGACCACAAGGCTTCCACCCTCCGCCTCAAGGGACCGGCGCAGGACCCCCAGCGTCGTCTTGGCTCGATCAACCCAGTCGTCAGAACGGCTCACAACAGCGATCATCACTCTTAACACACCCGTCTGTGCGTGGCCTGCCAGACGCATACCCCAGCCCTCCCTCGGATCATATAGACCCCTCAGCTGAGAGGTGGTTTCTATCAACTCGGGTAGCCGAGTCGGAAGAAGGCTCAAGCGCAACACGAGTTCAGCCCCGTCTTCCATGGCCCTCACGTTGTCAAAAATCGCCGCCGACTGCTCTCCTCCCAGCCGCTGAACAGGCGGCATACCCGCACACTCCGACACGACCCGCTCCGCCTCGTCCGCGGCATCTGTCGACTCCAGGATCCGGACAGCGACCAGTGGGCTGGGTGCACCTCCTCCCGACTCCCCATCCCCGGGCACCAACAACTCCACTGCCGCAAGCGGGAACGGCGTCTGGGCAAGGCGGCACGCCAGATTCGCTCCGTCTGCCGCCTCGGACTCCTTGAACAAAAGGGTTCGATCGGTCGCCGGGACGGGGTAGAGCCGCATGGTCACACTCGTGATCATTCCCAAGGTGCCCCAACTCCCCGCGACCAACTTCAGNAGATCAAAACCCGCCACGTTCTTCACCACCTTGCCACCCAGGTTGAGCACTTGCCCATCCCCGGAGACGATCGTGGCTCCGAGCACTTGATCGCGGGGGGACCCAAAGCCTGCCTGGAGTGGCCCCGCGGTTCCGACTGCCAACATGGCTCCAAGCGTACCCCGCTCACCCCCGGGGGGATCGACGGCAAGCCACTGCCCCCCCTCGTTCGTACAGCGCTCCAGTGCATCCAATCCGGCTCCCGCCTGGGCGGAGATGAACATGTCGGCCGGTTCGTACTCTGAGATGTCACTCATCCTCTCGGCGCTCAGGAGTACGTCGANCGCCTGCGGAGGTTGCCCTCCGTGCAGCCAACTCCCTCGGCCCGCCGGGACACAGTGCCACCCCTCCTCACTGGACAGCGAGAGGATCTCAGCGACTTGCGCTTCACTCTCCGGGAAAACGACTGCCTGCGGCAACCGCCCACACACCGCCCAGGGCTCGGTTTCGAAGCCATCGACCACTTGCGCTTTGGACAGCCGTTCGGACAAAATCCCTGCCAAGGGATTCAAACGGCGACTCCCGCAGACTCAGACGGGTCGGGAAGGACCTTACCCGGGTTCATCCGACCGTGCGGGTCGAAGACGGCCTTGATGCGCCGCATGGCGTCCAACTCCTCCGGACCATGCACCAGGCTCATGTAGTGCCGCTTGTCCAAGCCGACGCCATGCTCGCCGGTGATCGTGCCACCAGCCTCCACACACACCGCCATGATCTCCTTCGACGCGCGCTCGACCCGGGCGAGCTCTTCGGCATCGCTCCGGTCGAAGAGAAGGTTCGGATGGAGGTTACCGTCCCCCGCGTGAAACACGTTGGCGATGGTCAGGTCATGGCGGGCGCCGATCTCGGAGATCCGCCCGAGGACGCCGGTAAGCTGGCTCCGTGGGACCGTCGCGTCCTGAACCAGGAGATCGCTCGCTATCTGGCCCATGGCCCCGAAAGCCTTCTTGCGGCCTTGCCAAAANGCCAGCCGCTCCTCCGTCGAGTCGGCCGTTCGGACCTCCCGGGCCCCCGCCTCCCGGCAGCAGGCCACCGCCCGTTCGACNTCGGCCGCAAGGCCCGCTTCGATCCCGTCGAACTCGACCACCAGCGCCGCCGCCGCGTCGGTCGGGAACCCCGCCGCGAACACACTCGCCTCGACCGCTCGGATCGTGGGTCCGTCGATGATCTCCAGAGCCGCCGGCATCAGGCCCTCGGCCATGATCTCGGTCACGGCACTGCCNGCATCTCCCAATCGGTCGAAGATCGCCAGTAGAGTAGACACTGCTTCGGACTTCGGGAGAAGTCGCACCTCGATCTCGGTAGCGATTCCGAAACATCCCTCAGAACCGACGAACACGCCGACAAGGTCGTATCCGCCTGGCTCCCGGCCGAAGCCCCCNAAGTCTACGACCTTCCCGTCGTAGGTTACGACCTTGAGCCCCGTCACATACCGCGACGTGACACCGTACTTGAGGCAGTGGGGCCCGCCCGAATTCTCGGCTACGTTCCCACCTAGACTACAAGCGCTCTGGGAGGAGGGATCGGGCGCATAGTAAAGCCCGAAGGGCTCGGCGGCGGTCGTGAGATGGGCGTTGATCATCCCCGGCTGAACCCGGGCGAGTCGGTTCCCGGGGTCGAGCTCGAGCAGGTCGGTCATCCGTGCCGTACCNACCACGACCGCGTCACCATCCGCCAGCGCGCCCCCGGAGAGTCCCGTTCCCGCACCTCTCGGGACTACGGGCACTGCTTCCTGCGAAAGGATGCCCAGCACATGGCTGACTTCGTCGGTGTTCCGAGGGAGCACGACCGCTCGTGGCGTCCTTCGGTAGGCGGTCAGCCCGTCGGATTCATACGCCAGAAGACGATCCGCGTCGACGATGACCCAAGCGTCTCCCACGACACCTCGGAGGCGATCCCTCAACTCCTTCGTCAGCGGCTCTGGCAATATGTTCTCCATCCCGGGCCTCGGCGGGTGATAGCGCCGTCGGCCACCTGATTCTTACCGATGAACCCGGTAGGCTGTCAGCTACGCTCCTGGGCTAACTGCTCGGCGACCTTGTCCGCCAGGGATTGGACGGCTGCAGTGTCCTCGTCCGTAAACGCCTCTTCCGTTCTACTCTCGATATTGATCAGCCCGAAGATCTCATCGTCGCCGCGGATCAGGACAACCATCTCGGACTTGGTTCTACGATCACTCTCGATGTAGTGCTCTACCACACTCACATCGGGGACATTTGTGTTCTCCCCTTGTGAGACAGCGGTGCCGCATACGCCCTCACCGATCGGAATCTTGGAGTGCTCCGTGGCTCTTCCCACGTAGTTGTGCAGCCACACCACGTTCTCCTCGGAGTTCACGAGGTAAACGCCGACCCAGTTGAAGCGATCGTCGGCCGCCGCAGTGTTCTTTACGATTCTCCGCAAGAGGGTATCCGAGAGGAATCCGTTCTCCCTCAGATCCTCCAACTCATTCAAAACAACGTTCGGTTCGAGCATTCGGACCTATTCCNGTTCAGGTAACTCGCGCCCGTGCGCGAGGAACGCGTGCGTGCGTGCACGAAATGGGGCCAACCATGGAAGCCTTCGAGTTCGTTGGCCAAGGACGGTACATGGGACCCCGCCTATGAGCAAGCCATCATCGCGGAGTAAAGTCCGTGTCTTCGTCGAGACTCATCACGAAAGCAGCCAACAGACGGGCCGCGGATTCCAGGTCCGTCAGGCTCACGATCTCGTTCGGCGAATGCATATACCGATTCGGCACCGACACCAACCCGGTGGGGACACCGGAACGGGTCAGATAGATGGAGTCGGCGTCCGTGCGCGTAGACCGTGGCGAGGCCTGAATCGTATGAGCAATATCCTCCGCCTCGGCCACTTCCACCAAAAGGTCGAAAATCACCGGATGGGCCGCAGATCCTCTGCTCAAGACTGGGCCTCCTCCCAGATTGTGCTCGCCCAACTGCTTCTTCTCAATATCCGGTACATCGGTGCTGAAAGTGACGTCGACCACAAGAGCGGCGTCCGGTTCCAAGCCGAAAGCACTGCTGCGTGCTCCCCCACCCGATCCGCCACCGATTTCCTCCTGGACGGTCGCGACGGCGACGGCGGAGGCAGTCGGTGACAGGTCCGAAAGGAGCCGCAGGGCTTCGAGCACGACGTACGCTCCGATACGATTGTCGATGGCTCGGCTCGCGATTCGATCACCGGCCAANCTCACCATCGCAGCGTCGATGACCATGGCGTCTCCGACCCTCAGGCCGAGCTCCGTCGCTTCCGCCCGGGACCCCACCCCGACGTCGACCCACAGTTGATCGATTTGCGACGCGCTCTTGCGCTCNGCAACCTTCAGTAGGTGAATGGCCTTCTTNCCGACCACTCCGACAACACCGCCCGGCGAGCCCAATATTTTCACGCGTTGACCTACGAGTACCTGGGGATCCCATCCGCCGATCCCGGCGATGTAGAGGAATCCGTCCTCGTCGATGTGCGTGACCTGGAGGCCGATCTCGTCGATATGACCGGCAAGCATAATGCGTGGTCGCCCGTCGAGGTTGACGGTCGCGATTGTGTTTCCGCTGACGTCCGTAGTAACGGAGTCCGCGAAGGTCTCCGCCTCCGCTCGCCAGAGTCGAGCCGCGTCAACTTCGAATCCGGAGGGGCCTGCAGCATCGAGGAGACTGGCGAGAAACGCGGGTGGTTGATTCATAGTGGGAAAACTTATGCGCTACGGGACGGCACTCAAAGGGCTCGGATCCGGGGTGGCCTACTCTCCCGGTGATCCGGACGGGGACATCGAATCGGGTGACATTGAATCAGGAGGGATGGGATCGGGCGACGTGGCATGCGGAGGCGTCGCGTGCGGCGAGCGAGACCAGAGTTCGCCACCGGTCACTACCTGTACTGCACCCTCCTGGATGCGGCGCTCGAGTCGGGCCATGATGCGCTTCTGGATGAGGTGCCGCGTCCCGGGGACCAGCAGGCTGAATCCGATCAGGTCGGTCAGGACTCCCGGCGTGAGGAGCAGCGCCCCCCCCGCAAGCACGGCCATACCGTCCATGATGGCCTGCCCCGGTATCCGCCCATTCGCGAGATCATGGCGCAACCTCCACATGGTCCGGAGCCCCTGCGCACGCGCCAGCACGGCACCCCCAACACCAGTGAGAACGACTAGGCCAATCGTAGGCCGAACCCCGACCCACTGGCCCANCTGAATCAGAAGGGCCAGTTCCAGCAAGGGGANNATTACGAAGAGAAGGGCAAGCCGCCCAAGAATGCTCATAGCTCGACCATACCCCGGCGGGCGGGGGTTCGGTCCTGCCTCGCCGCACCTTCTTCGTGTGCTCGAGGCCCNCCGTTAGCTTGAATGAGGGTGACTCGCCGAGGCCACCCCCTTGAACCCAACGACGGCAAATGGAAGAGACCTATTTTAGACGCGGGTTCGGCCTGAAGTCTCAGGTGCAACCTTTGATTGATCTCGAGTACCACTCCGCTCTGGTCGAGGACATCCGCGCCGAGGGAAATCGGAAGGTGCTGGGTGACGTCACCGTGCGCTTGGCAAAAGAATTNGGATTCTGCTACGGCGTGGATCGAGCCATCGACTACGCCTACGAAACCCGCCACAAATTCCCCGAAAAGCGCATTCGACTGGTGGGCGAAATCATCCACAACCCGCACGTCAATCAGCGTATTCGAGACATGGGGATGGACTTCATCCAACCCGATGGCCACGGAGCGTTCGACTTCTCGGACCTGACCGAGCAGGACGTCGTGATCCTTCCCGCGTTCGGGGTCACTGTACAAGACCTGGCCGCACTCAGGGAGATCGGGTGCGTACTGGTGGATACGACCTGCGGGTCGGTTCTCCTCGTCTGGAAGCGGGTGGAGAGCTACGCCCGGGACGGATTCACCGCGGTCATTCACGGAAAGCACTACCACGAGGAATCGAGGGCGACGGCCTCCCAGGTCAGGAACCATGAAGATGGACGGTACATCATTGTGCTGAACATGGAGGAAGCGGACCTCATCTGTGATTACATCGCGCGGCGTCCGCATCAGTTATCTCGTGAAGCCTTCATTCAGCACTTTCAGGGGAAGACAACGGAAGGTTTCGATCCCGACCTACATTTGCAGAAGATCGGTGTGGCAAACCAAACGACCATGCTCGCCAATGAATCACTCGCCATCGGGGCACGAATCCGGGAGGCCATGGTCGAGGGATCTTGGGAAGAGTACGCGGAGAGCCACTTTCGGTCCTTCGGCACGATCTGCTCAGCAACCCAGGAGAGGCAGGACGCGATCGAGGCCATGATGGACGAGGGCCCCCCTGAGGTCATGATCGTCATGGGCGGCTACAACTCCTCGAATACCGATCACCTCGCCCACCTCTGCCGTAAGTTTACGACCACGTACCACATCGAGGACGCGGCTTGTATCGACCCCGAAGACGGGACCATCCGGCACAAGCCGGACGTCGGGAGCGCCACCCCCGAAGTCGTGGTCACGGCCTGGATGCCGGAGGGGCCTTTCGATCTGGGGATGTCGGCCGGAGCGTCGACGCCCAACAACAAGATCGGGGAGGCGCTGGTTCGGATTCTGGAGATTCGGGGCGTGGAGTATCAGTTCACCGGATAGGCAAGAAGTCTCGGGCGCCGGAAACGAACCACCAGCCGATCAGAAGCGGGTAATCACCAAACGAAAGCCGATGAACGGCCGACGCACGCCGGGGTCCACGCCTCCGCGAATCGCGGACCGCACGTTCCTCTCAGGATCGTTGAACGCACCGCCACGCATCACCCATAGGGCGTCCGCGTCGAGGCCCTCCCGGTCGTCCGTTTCGTCGTAGGGGTAGGCCTGGTACGGGCTCCGGGTCAACTCCCAGACGTTGCCACTCATATCGAGAAGGCCGAAAGGGCATTCCGGACAGTCGAAACTGCCGACCGGCGCCGTACCCCGCCCCCCGTAGTTCGCCCGGTCCTGTCTCGGCGCATTCCCCCATGGATAGACTCTCCCGTCCGACCCGCGCGACGCCTTCTCCCATTCGGCTTCGGTCGGCAGGCTGATCCTCCAGCCCTCGCGGAGCAGTCGGCTGAGCTCCGACGGTGTATCCGGCCATTCCCTGAGTGTTGTCTCGAGCCATCGGGCGTAGGCCAGAGCGTCGGTCCATGAGACGGTAGCCACAGGATGATCCGGTGGCGGCTGGAATGCCTCGTCATCGGCTCGGTACCCCGTCTCCTCGACGAATACGGCGAACTGAGCAACCGTGACTTCGTACCGGCCGACGTAGAACGAAGGGAGATCCAACGTCGCCTGAGGACGTGCGCCTGGCCACCACTCGTTGTCGAAGGCCAGTGGATCGATCGCGGGGTCACTTCCCATCAAGAACGGACCGCCCGGAACCTCAACGAAACCGAGGAGCTCTTCGTCCGGGAGAAACCATGCGTCTGAGCGGAAACCAGCAAGGTCTCCAAGACTGGTCGCAAGCCGCGAAAGGCGCTCCACGTCGACCACCGATTCGGGCTGCGGCCCCCGGAGCGACATCCATACGGCCAGTACAACAGCGAGCACGAACGCGATTCCGACGATTGAGGGAGGCGGGCCGCCCGCACCCTGCCGTACTTCCTCTTTTTCACTCACAATGACCGCGGAGCCTCAGCGCAGGCGAAGGTCCAGCCATGGCCACAGGCCCGGGCGTACAAGTCCGGCTCGGACATCTCCAACAGGTTTTGCCCCCCTTCGCGTAGGAGCAGTCGAAGGTCCATGACACGCGGGAGCGCCCGGCTGGGACTCTCCGGGTTCAACACGTTGACACATCCCGCCTGGAAACGAACCTCACACGCCCTCGAAAAATAGGCGGTCGCGAGCTCGAGGTCGGTTTCTGTGATCCCGCCCTCGACATAATGACTACCCAACTCGTTGCAAGCCCATCCAGAGTTGTCTCCACAGTACGTGGACTCCAGTTGGATCAGGCGTTCACACGCGTTTCGCCGCTCCTCCGCACACGCCTGTTGCCAGAAGGGCAAGCTATCACCCGTGTGGCGCCCGTCGGTCCGGCCCGTCGCGGTCATGGCTGCGAAAAAGACGATCCAAACCGCCATGTGGGCCAAGTTGAGGCGCTGGGCAGCCCAGTCGAATCGCCAACGACTCCCTCTGGGACTGCGCTCAAAAGCCCGCACCAGACGATCGATCCTTTGCACGCTCAAATTCAGGAGCGGAACACACAGAAGCTTGTCGTAGAAGGTCGGCACACCGAGCGCGCCGAGGAGCGCGTAAAGACCAAAAACACCAAGGCCGTATAGCCCGCCGAAAATGCTCTTACCGACCGGTGTCCTCGGCGACGTGGACGGATCGGTTATGAGCAGGTGCAGTCCGAGGAATACCGCAGATGGGATCTCCGAATCGATAAAGTAGGGAACACCGGTGACCGCCCCATACGCCCCGCTCAGNGCGAATAACATGATTGCNGCGGACGCGGCGACCAATGTTATCGAAAAGAAGTACATGACGATCAGGCCGATCAAGAACAGAAACGAGTATATGTAGGGCGCGAGGGTCAGCGTCGACGCGATCTCCTGCCCCCAGGTCAGGCCTGTCGTATTCGTGGCAATCAATACCAGCGAGAACAGCCCCAACGAGAAGGCGGAGGGGTTGAAGATGTGGACCCGNCTTCCATCCCGTTGCCACCGCACGAACTCCTTGCCCAGGAACCCAACCGCAAGCATCAGAAACTGCAGATAGAACCAATCATCCCGGAACCAGAGAAACAGGTTCGTGCTGAAAATGATGGGAAACGGCCCGAACCCGAGCGCATAGTTCTCGCGCCGGGTCCACGCCAGCAGCATGTCGAACGCGTAGGCGAACACCAACTGCGCCACAAGGAGCCAGAAGAACTCGTACACAGGCCGCCAGTAGAAGCCCCAATAGGTGAACACCGACACATGCATCACGGCCTGCAGATAGTGCTGCGGGCGAAGCACGGTGCTGAACGAGCGGCCTTCGGACGCGCCCCTTACGCGAAGGAAGAGCAGAACCTGCCAGACCAATAGTACGGCCGCGGCACCCCAAAACGAGCGAGTCAGAATGGGGTTGTCCGACACGCGCGGCAGTAGCGACATCAGGGCGAGGACCAGCGTCAGCGCCAAGGGCACCAAGAACACACGCCGCGCCGGCGGGACTCGCGAATCTACTTCCTTCTTTTTCTGTCGGCTCCCTTGATGGGCACGCCGCCGTCGCGCAGNTGACATCGATTTTGTTCGGGACTCAGGCTGTTAGAAGGCTGTTGAAGGCTGGGCGGGGATGCGTAACCGGGCCCCTCACAGTGAGCCTACGCNGTCGGGGAGGCAAGATAAATGGAAGTGACGACGCCCCACCCAGAAAGAACACGAGTGGGAGCAGCCCACGGCCGGTTGAGGTCATGGTCGATACATATGATCATGGTCTCGCCGAGTGAGAGGAGGCTCTGCGACCTTATCATCCAAGGTGTCTGCCGGCCGTGGCACCGGGCTGCCGAATATGGCCCGGAAGATCATGGACGAAATACAGATGTCCATCGTGCTCACCAGAACCGCCGCCGCCGCCAGCGTAAAACCAAGAACGTAGCCGACGACCGGATAGGGCGAATCGAATACCCCCACCGTGACGATCAACCACAGGGCACCGACCCCACACGCAAAGCGACTTGGGGGACCCCTTTTCGGTAGACGTCGAGTCCCCGTCAAATGACGTATCCCGTAATTGTAGATCAGGTCGAACGGGTGGACCGGAAGAATCGCCGCAAGAAACGCGATCGCTGCGAGTGTCAGCAACAGTGGGGTCGAGGCAAGGGCAGTAGCGACGATCGCCAACGTCGCACAAAGTGCGAACGCCAGACGCAACCACGACCCAACTTCGGCCAGGTGTTCCTCGTCAATCGAGTCGAATCCCTGTACATCGAGACGACCCAAGCGCTTCGTTCCCAAGATACTCGGCATAATCCGACCTCCGACCGTGGTCTAAATGTGGATCGCCCGCCCCAGGGCTGATAGGGCACCCTCGGCGATGGCCTCCGACAACGTGGGGTGCGGATGCATGGCGCGGTCCATCTCTTCGACGGTGGATTCGAGATGGCGCCCCACGACAAACTCCCCGATCAACTCGGTGGCGTGCGGTCCGACGATGTGGGCCCCGAGGATCTCGGAGTACTGGGCGCCACGAATGACCTTTACGAAACCCTCCGAGTGGCCGGAGGCGAGCGCACGACCGTTACCGACCCACGGAAANTTTCCGATGTCGATCTCCAATCCCTGCTCNCTAGCCTGCTCCTCCGTAAGTCCCACCGACGCGACCTCGGGNCTGCAATACGTGCAGTTCGGGACGTTCTGGTAGTCCACCGTGCCATGGGNCTGGCCAGCGATNGCCTCGACACAGATCACCCCCTCGTGCATGGCTTTGTGGGCCAGCAGTTGATTGCCGGCACAGTCGCCAACTGCGTAGACACCCTTGGCGTTGGTCCGCATGTACTCGTCCACAATGAAGAAGCCTTGATCGTCGAGCTCGACGCCANCGGCGTCCAGACCCAGNTCGCCTGTGTTCGGCACACGTCCCACGGCCGACAGGACACGCTGGACGTCAAGGGTCTGTTGCTGGCCCTTCTNNTCCTTGAAGTCGAGCTTGATGGACCCTTTCGTNAGGTCCGCNCTCTCGACTAGCGCCCCGGTGTGAAAATCCATGCCGCGCTTCTTGAANCTCCGCTCAACCGCATCAGACGAATCGGCGTCTTCGAGCGGTAGGATACGATCCAGTGCTTCAATGACCGTGACCTTGGTGCCGTACGCGTTGTATATGTCAGCGAACTCCATCCCGACGGCGCCGGCCCCCACGACAGCCAGCGTTTCCGGTGCCTCACTCTGGAAGAGGGCCCCGGTGGAGGACCAGATCCGTTCCTCATCGATCGGCAGAACCGGGATGTCCCTCGGCCTGGAACCAGTTGCCAGAATGACGTGCGCTGCGGTGTAGACCTGCTGGGCGCCGGCGGCGGCCTCGACCTCTACAGTGCCCCCGATCGACAGGCGGCCACGTCCTTCGATGTGGGTGATCTTGTTCTTCTTGAAGAGGTGGCTCACCCCTTTGGACAGTTCTTCCGCAATCGCCCTGCTACGCTCCTGAGCCGGCCCGAGGTCCACGTTCGCCTCGGCGAACGTGATACCATGCGTCTCCGCAGTCTTNAGTTCGTTGGCCAGGGCCGCGCTGGTCAGGAGGGCTTTGGTGGGAATACATCCTATGTTGAGACAAACNCCTCCCAGCTTATGAGCNTCGACNCAAGCCACGCTCAGTCCGAGTTGCGCNCCTCGGATAGCTGCAACGTAACCTCCGGGGCCTCCACCTATGATGAGTAGATCGAAGTCGTNTCCTGTCACGCCTTTACCTCTTTCGAAGCGGTCCGTTCGCTACAGGGCGGTCGGTGAATGAGATGTCCCCCGCCCGTGACCTCCACGGCTTCGCGGAGATGTTTCCCAAGTTAGATACGAATTTCACTTACTTCCAGACGTACGTGTGCNTATCGTGAATCTTAGGGCTACGCCACCGTGTTTCCGGCTTTGTCGGAGGNTTGAACATGTGGACACTACTCGCGGCTGCCGCNGTCTTCATGGGAGGACGAANGGGCCGTACCCAAAGTGAGTTTCAGCGACGGTANAGCCACCTAAACNCACNCCTCCTGCACTCGCGGCTCGTTTCTACACCGGNCCCCCACCGGAACCAGCCCTGCCAACACCGCCACTNAAATAGAATNATTATTCTATTTTGTGACAACCAAGCCCCACGGAGCACGGNAAGGCATGACGATTGACCTTGATTCGNCATGTATCGCCTCGACATGGCCGACATCAGCACCTCCATCCTGGACCTCGCCGTCCGGGGATATCTGCCGACCATGTTCGCAATCGATCTTCAGGACATGTCCCACGGTCCGCAGCGCAATGAGCTCGTAGCTCCAAGCAGCGGAGGCAGGGGCTATGGCGGGGACGGCGGCCCCAGTGGGGGTGGCGCAGGGGAGGAGGAGGACTCCGGGAGGAACCTACCCTACCTGTGGGGGCTCCGACACCGGGCTACCCGTGTCCTTCGCCTGTTGCGCTCGTCCTAAAGCCACGCAGAGCACGGCCCAGACGCCCGCCACTGGCACGGTCGCAGCTGCAACAGCGGCCAATGTCAGGCCCATAGCAGCGAACATGCTATCCACTCCCGCCCCGGCCAGATCTCCGCCGCGATAAAGGAACACATCCACAAACGGCTTCGCCTTGTACTTCTCAGACGGTGAGACGACGCTGAACAAGGTCTCCCGCGCGGGCCTGGAAATTGCATACCGAGTAGCGCGATGCACCGCCTGAAAAACCGCCATGACACCGAAGGTTGCCCAAGCCGAGAGAACCGCGAAGCCGAGCATGGTCACGACCGGCAAAATGACAAGCGTCCAGCCCACACCGATACGCTTGATTACCTGTGTGGTCACAAAAATCTGGACGAAGAGCGTGGCGACCTGGGCGAAGACATCGAGTTGGGCGAAGCCTGCTACCAGCTCGCTGAACGTGTCTCTGTCGTCGAGGATGATGTTGGCCTGCGTGAAGTAGATAAGCGTATTCGAGATCGCCATCAGCGCGATGTAGGCGCCGATGCCCAGCAGATACGGTGAGCGCACAACGGCCTGGGCACCCTCCCAGAACGCCCCGCCGATGCCCCCCTCGCCCGCGACATCCCTATCACCAGCCCGCTGGCGCCCTTCTATGGCCACCCCGTCGGCTGTGAGCTGTGAACGCTGAGAACCGAAGACCAGGCGGTCCAGAGAGAGCATCACCACGATGGCCAACCCGAAGAACGCGGCCCCTATCAGCATGAGTCCCGCGGGGAGGTAGACCGAGTCGGTCATCCCACTGATCACATTGGTTGCCCAGCCGCCGGCAATCGCCCCGAGTGTGCCCCCGATGCCGATGAAAGCGAACATCCTCTTGCCCTGGCGCACGTCGAAGATGTCCACCATGAACGCCCAGAAGACGCTGTTCACAAACAGATTGATGGTGCTGAGCCAGACGTAAAAGACGTAGCCCACATAGCGCGCCACCGGGGTCTCCGTATCCGTGCCGATGAGTCCGCCCCCAGCGGCTCCGTCAGCGATCAGCATCCCTGAGAACACGATCAAGCATCCGATCACGAACAGGTAGCCGATCGGGATGAACCGGCGGCGGTTCGTTCTCGACACTACCCCGCCGAACGCGAGGACGACCACGAGGGACACGAGGGCCGTCCACACGAAGAGCCAACGGAGTTCGTCCATCCCCCTGGCAACCCCCATCGCGTCTCGTACCGGGCGGAGGAAGAAGTATCCGCACAGGATGCAGAAGAAGTAAACCGCCGACAGGACAGCGAGCGGCTGTTCTTCCTTCTTNATGTTCAGGATTCGTGAAACCGTATCGGTCACCTGCTCTGCGTCCTTGCCCTTAGGGGAAACAAGCCCTCAGCCGGGCTCATCCGGTCGAGGCAACCTAAGGTTATGAGGCGCTCGACGCACCGCCCCTGGGTTCAACCGACCTGGACGCCCGATTTCCAACTGAACGAGGTCGAGCCCCGGCAACACTTCCGCTGGCGCCGGAATGTCGCCCTCCAACACACGCTGTATGCTCCCNGGCTCGCCNGCCTCGACTGCCCTTGCCTGTTCCTTGGCATGGTAGCTGGAACGCACGAGGGGGCCCGCCTCCACGTGCCCGAATCCGAAGTGTTCCTCGCCTACCCGTTTCCACTCGGCGAACTCGGCTGGTGTTACCCAGCGAGCGACTGGGATGTGCTGCATCGACGGCCTCAGATATTGGCCCAGCGTGAGGATGTCGACCGCCGCCTCGCGAAGGTCGCTCATCGCCTGCCGGATCTCGCCCGCTTCCTCCCCCATCCCAAGAATGATGCCCGTCTTCGTCAAAAGAGAGGCGTCGATCCTCTTGGCGGCGCCCAGGAAGGAAATGGACCGCCAATAGCGGCCGCCCGGACGCACATCCGGGTGAAGCCTTTCGACAGTCTCCAGATTGTGTCCCAGGATGGCCGGTCTAGCTTCCATGACGACCCTGAGCGCTGATTCGTCCCCTTTGAGGTCTGGAATGAGAACCTCGACCGAACAACCGGGGACGGCCTTGTGGATGCGGCTGATCGTCTCCGCGTAGATGCCGGCGCCCCCATCAGCGAGCTCGTCCCGATTGACGCTCGTGATCACCACGTGCTCGAGCGCCATGGCACGTACCGTGTCAGCGACGCGGGCGGGTTCCTCGAGGTCGAGTTCCGTGGGGAGCCCATGCGCTACCGCGCAGTACTTGCAGGCGCGGGTACAGACGTCTCCGAGGATCATGAAGGTGGCGGTGCCGGCCTCCCAACACTCTCCGATATTGGGACACCCCGCCTCCTCACACACGGTGTGCAGCGCCTGGCTTCTCATGAGGCCCTTGAGCCGAAGATACTCCGAGCCTCCGGGCGACCGGACCTTCAGCCACTCCGGTTTTCGGGCGCGCATGGGCACCGTGTCCAACCCCTCATGCGCTCGAATGCTGGAGCTTCCTTTGGGCTTGACCAGACCGGTGTCTTTGCCGCCGGGGGCATAACCTCCGGACGTTTCCATGAGCGTTTTTTGCACGTGCTACCTGGCTTTGGGATAACGGAGGAGAGCCCCCCGGCCTTTCCTGGCGATACTTTAAAGAAAGCGCCGACCGGGGGCCGGTTCAACCCCATTCTTGATACCGATACGGCTCTACCGCCTGGGCCCTGGGGTCTACCGCCTGCCCTCAGGACAGGACGGTCTACAACCTCCCCTTGGGCTGACTCGACACGACGTGGGCAACCACCTCTTCCGGTGAGTCGGTGACGTAAATCAGGTCGAAATCTTCCTCAGAAATCTTGCCCTCTCGAAGCATGGTGCCTCGGAGCCAATCCATCATACCAGCCCAATAGTTCGTGTCGAACAGTATCACCGGAAAATTCTTGACTTTTCTGGTCTGAATCAGTGTCAGCGCCTCGAACAGCTCGTCGAGCGTGCCGAATCCGCCGGGAAAGATGACAAAGGCCTGTGCATACTTCACGAACATCGTCTTCCGTACGAAGAAGTATCGGAAGTCGATCCCGATATCGATGAAGTCGTTCAACCCCTGCTCGAACGGCAGCTCGATGTTGCACCCNACCGACGGTGTCCCCACCTCCTGTGCGCCACGATTCGCCGCCTCCATGATCCCGGGGCCACCCCCGGTGATGATGCCGTACCCCGCCTCCGCCANGAGGCGAACCGTCTCGACGCAGCGATCGTACGCGGGGTCGGCTGTGGTCAGGCGTGCCGAGCCGAAGACCGAGACGCACGGACCGAGGGTGCTGAGCTCGTCGAATCCCTCAACGAACTCTCCCATGATCCGAAACACCCGCCAGGAATCCTTGCCCCCACGGAAGAGCCCTCTCTCCTGCAATTCGTCGACGGCGGACTGAAGAAACCGCTCATCCTCNGTCTCCTTCGAGGCCGGGGGCGGCGGGATGGTCTGCTGGGGTTCTTGCCCTTCGTTGTCTTCNCTCAAGATTCCGTTTCCTTGCTAGTAACGTCGCTGGTTACCTCGCCGCTTAACCTAAGGATTCGATCTGAGCGGCTTCGAGCCGTTTCGACCCATAACACTACCCTAGCCAATAGGACGGGCGTGAAATCGCAGAATTGGGACACCTGCCGCGCCTGGAAAACGCGGGATGGCTCCGCCGGGGCCAGAGCCTCGTCGCNCACATCGTTCAGTCGTTCCGACCCAGCACCTCTGCCGTGGCCCGCATTTCGGGAAACACTCCCTCGTGTTCCTGGTACTCGNCGAGATTCTTNGCCATCTCGGTCTCNTAGGCNTCCAACCAGCGCCGGTAGTACTCGCGAGCACTGGCGCTGTCGCCGAGCGCCAGCGATGCGTCCCCGGCCGTGGCCAACCCAAAAAGGTGGTCCGGTTGCTGCGACAGAGTCTCCTCGGCGTTCTCCAGGGCCTCGACGTTGAATTGGCCCATCAGATGAAGNAGCGCCCAGTGGAATCTTCCGTCGGCGTCCAGCGTTTCGACCAGTCCATAGGCGGCGATGGCCATCGGCAGGAACTGGACTACCTCCGTCGAGTTATCCGCGGACTCCGCCCTCATCACACGATCGAAGAGGCGATCGGCCGCCTCACGTGAGGACATCGAAGTCAGGTCTGGCGGCGATGGGCCGGCTGCCGNGCCCCCAGCCGGGCCGACGGCGGCCGGCGGCGCGGGAGCAGCCCGTCCGGGGCCATACANCGGATACGCGATCACCAAGACGAGCCCCAGNAATAGGGCACCGGCCATCCACCACACCNNCTGATTTCCCGAAGTGNGGGTGGCCGGCGGCGAAGCGCCCATCNCGGTTCCACATTGATTACAGAATCGGGCTCCAGCGGGCGGTTTATTGCCGCATCTCGGGCACTCCGGCTTCCCCAATGCCGTTCCACAGTTCGCGCAGAACCGCCCGCCCTCCGCGGCCGTGCCACAACTCGGGCACTTCACTCGTCATCCCCCCTGTCAAGGCGTGACGGCCCGGACGGCCCGGGAGTCAGCGCGTTGAACAGCATCGGCCACGTGGCGACGGTCTGGGCTCGGTAGTTGGGCTGGAAACCGAACAACACCACCGAGCCCTCGCCTACAGACGTCTCAACGACAGCCGGTTTTCCAGCCACATGCTCCGGACCGAGCAGCCAGCCTGACCGCAGGGGGTTACCGTCACTGAATCGGGCTGTAACACGAACCGAAGGATCTGAGACATCGAACGCCCTACTGGCTCTCGAAAACCAGGCCCCCACCGATTCGGGAAGCCCCACGTTGAGGGCGTGGCCAGGTTCCGGACGCATCTCGAGGATCGAGCCGGGTATATAAAAATCCGACGCGTTGAGCCGCTCCACCGCGCTCGAGACACCGAGGTCGAAGATTTCCGCCACGTAGTCGGTCGCGGCCTCGATGGCCACAATACGCCCCCCCTCACGCACGAAACGGTCCAGGGCCCGCTCTCCCTCGGAACCCACGCCGCCCGCATACGCCTCGGGGACCGTTCCTCTCCGAAATCCCGAGCTTATAGAGTTAGGGTCTTGCCCCTGGAAGAGAATCACGTCGTAATCCCGGCGAAGATCACCAGCCCGAACACGTGCATTTTTGAGCGTGTCGTAGGCGAGCTCGTGCTGGTCGAAGACCCAGCGGGTCCAGCCAGCCTCCATGGGCTCTCGCCAGGACTTATAGATAGCGATTCGCGGCGCGCGCTCACCCTGGAGGGCTTCGGGTAACTCAAAAACGAATCCTGGCGTCTCGATCGGCGTGGGCTCGATCACCGCAGCCACATCAGGATCTAGCTCCTCCACCGAAACGGCCGCCACGTTCATGAGCAGCGGCAACGTGTGGGCCGTCACGTCGTACGGCCGGCGTGGCGGACCGCCGGGGTACTCGCGCAAATCCGGATACTGTTGCACCTCGAGGAGCGTCTGGGCGAAAGANGCNTAGGGCTGGTTCATAGGAACCACATACGTGCCGAGCGGGAACGCTTCGCCATCGGCCTCGAATGCCTCCGAAGCGCGATACACCTCTACGTCGCCCATGCGCAAGATCCGCAGCACATAGGCCAGGCCAGTCTCGTTGTCCTGGTCGGCGGGAATGACCCACGCGGCGGGCCATTCGTCCCACCCATTCACGGCACGCTCGTTGATCCGGTAGAAGTTTTCCAGCCAAAATCTTCGGTTCTTGGCGGCGTTGCTGAGCAAAGCCAACGCGCCCGCGTCCATGTAGTCCACGATGTCCGGAAGACCCCACGGGCCGCCGGTCCAGGGATTCGGGTAGTTGGNTGACGCGGTCGCGGCGTCGTACCCTCGCCCACCTCCGATCCTGGCGGGGGACACGTTCACAGAGGTGGCGAGNTCCGCCGAGGCGGTTTCGGACAGAATTCGGGCCCCTCCGTGATAGTGCTGGTAGGCACGGGCCGGCGTAAAACCATCGTAGATGGCACTGGTCACGACGCCGGACTTGCCTGAGGCAGTGAGTTCGGCGGCCATCGCCGTACCCAGCATGTTCACGGCAGACACGATGGCCGGATCGACATTGTGCTCGATGGGATCCATATAGGGCGGAAAGAAGATACGAGCGCCCCCACCACCCATCTGATGGATGTCGTGCACGATCTGTGGGTGCCAGACGTTATGAGCTCCGAGCACGGTGTGCTGCGTCTCGCTCTGCGTGAACGCGTACCAGTCCCGGTTGTTGTCGTGCCCAACGTAGTAGTGATAGAGCCAGGGCAGGGACGAAGCCTCGTATTCCGTGCCGACCCACTCGTTGTACCAGTCCGCGACCCACTCCGTCCCGTCCGGGTTCAGCGATGGAATGTCGAGCAGAATGACGTTGTCCAGAATTTCNCGGACTCGCTCTTCGTTCGAAGATGCCAAACGGTACAGCAACCGCGCCGCGGTTTGCGACCCGCCNACCTCCGTCGAGTGGATCCCGTGTGTGATGAGTACGACCGTGCGCCCCGCCGCAATGAGCTCTTGAAGCTCCTCGTCGCCGGACACCCGGCGAGGATCCGCGAGCCGCATCTGGATGTCGTGAAGCTCGGATAGACGAGCTTGGTTTTCCTCGCTCGTGACGGTCACCATCACGAAAGGTCGGCCCATCGTCGTGAGGCCGAGCGTATCGACCTTCACACGCTCGCTCGTCTGCGCGAGCACCTCGTAGTAAGNGGTGAGNTCCGTCCAATTAGCCAGGTTCTGCTCCGAACCGATCTCGTAGCCGAAATGGGATTCCGGCGTCGGAACGTCCTGGGCCGAGAGGAGGCTGACGGCGACGAGCGTGAGGCTCGGACCCGTCAGGACCCTATGCAGCATGCGTTTACCTCCAACAAGTGTTGAACGGAAGAGCATGAAGATCGTACCCATGAGCAGTACCCAGGACAACCTCGGGCGNTGTCCTCGTCCCATCGTCGCCCCGCCGTGGCCCTCACGGCGGAGGTTGCGCCTTCAGCGGCCCCCTTGCCGATCGCCCTTCAGAGGCCAGTGGGCATATCGACGAATTCTTGCGAAAGGTCGAATCGCTCTTCCAGATGAATCCCAAGCGCCCTCACGCCCCACGTCTCCGTAGCGTAATGGCCAGCGTACAAAGCGTTTACACCGTACTCCATGGCGTGGTGGTAGGTGTGATGGGCTCCCTCCCCTGTGATGAACGCATCGAGACCGAGCCGGGACGCTTCGGGGATGAGGCTGGCGGCCCCACCGGTGACCAACCCAACCCGATAGACGTGATCCGGCCCGCCGGAAATAAGCCTCACCGGACCACCTACCACCTCTCCGACATGGTCCACGAGCGCGTCTCGCTCGTAGTCGACTTCACACGACCACCCGATGTCATGGCCTTGATGGGCTCCGAACCGCTCCTCCGGGCTCCACCCGAGCGCCCGGCAGAGAACCGCGCAGTTGCCAACCTCTGCGTGCGCATCCAGGGGTAGGTGGGCAGAGTAGAGAGCGACCTTGCCTTCGATCAGGGCTCGGATCTTTCGAAAACGTGGACCGACGATTTTGGCCAGCCCATCCCAAAAAAGCCCGTGATGCACGATCAGGATATCCACGTCTCGGGACGCGGCCTCTCGGATCACCGCCTCACTGCTGTCCACCGCCACCGCTACACGCCTTACCTCGGTAGGTCCCTCCACCTGAAGGCCGTTGTAGGCGTGCGAATAGTCGGGGAACCCCTCGATTGAGAGATACTCATCCAGGTATTGGACCAGCGACTCGGTGTTCACCTTGTCGTCGAGCGGGAGTGTGGAAAAGTGCCCAGAAAACGACCGTGAGCCGGTGTATCGCCCCATTCACAAAACATGTAACTCATTGTCAAACCACGAATTGAGGCGATTGTCCACGCCTGTGGATAACCCGAAGGCTGTCTTAGTCCCCGGAAAGTTGCTGCTGTCTCTGATCCAACTCCGACCCTGTCTGCCGCCCCTCTGACGTCTGTCGCTCTGCCTCTTCCTCGGGCTCCGGTTCCGTCTCCAGATCATCGGCTTTTCCGCGGCCATCGAACTGCTTCTGTTCCGTTTGGCGCTCAGTTTTTCTTCCGCCACCTACCTTCTCTGTCTGCGCGCCCTTGGAAGGGGACTTCATATCCGGCGCACCGACAGCCACCTGGCCTTGGACCCTGGCGCCTTCCTCGACCTGCATCCGAGGAGCCACGATTTCGCCTGACACCTCGCTGGTCGCTTGGAGCTCGAGGCGGGATTCGGCATGAATTTCGCCCGAAACCTTACCGGCGACCACCGCGTCTTGGGTGAAGACACTCCCGTCCACCAGTCCGTCCCTGCCGACCACCACAGATTTNCCAGCCCGAACACTGCCGCGGATCGTACCCTCAATGCGTAGCGAACCGTCCGTGTCTGTGTCCCCTACCACGGTCATGCCCGCCCCGATGATCGAAATCACGGCCTCGGGAGGGGTCGTTGAAGGAGGAATATTCTTCGCCATATCGTCTGATAGCCTTGCGCTTTATGGTTGTGTTACCAACTCGAGCGGATCGACTGTTTCTCCCTCGAGCAGAATCTCGAAGTGCAAGTGCGGCGCAGTCGATTCGCCGGTGGACCCACTCAGCGCGATCACCTCACTTTTCCGTACTTCCTCGCCGAGCTGGACCGAGGTGTGCGACGCATGGGCGTACAAAGTCACGTACCCATTTTCATGATCGATCCGTACATACTTTCCGAATATGGAATCGGCCTCCCCAACTTCTACGACTCGGCCCGCGGCCGCGGCCCGAATATACGACCCGGTGGGTATTGCGATGTCCAGGCCCGGGTGGGCTTGTTCACCATCCGCGAGCAGTCTACGTGTTATGAATCCAGGCTCCGTGAGCGGCCAGCCATCAGGCTGGCCGCCGCGCCCCTCATCGGTACCCGACGAGCGGTTGAGCGCACCCGGAGGCGGGAGCCACAGTTCAGAGGGCGCGCCTGAGCCGTCGCCGTCGAAAAGGTTTCGGATGTCCGCATACTGGCTTTCGACGGTACCCAGCCGGCGAAGAAGGGCCGGAATGCGCTCTTGCTCAGCACGCATGAGCGCGACCTGCGCCTCGAGCTCGAGCATGTGGGAATGACGTGAGACCATGTACGCATACGTCGCGATCATAAATGCTGTTACGGTACCGACCACTACCCCCAAGCCGCGGAGCAGACGTAGGCGACGGTACGACACCTCGTACGTTCGGCTTTGTTTCGTGGCCGGGACAACAACGATCCGCAAGACCGGGTCTGTCACGACAGCACCTCCGAGGCCTCTCGGCCAGTGATCAGGAGGAAGACTCGTTCGAAATCCTCGTGGTTACGGAACGGTACCTCGATCACACCTGAGCCGCCCCTCCGAAGGCGGACGCTGGCCTTGGTCGCAAGCACCTCCCGGAGGTTCTCCTCCAGGGCCCGAGCGACAGGATCCCGCGGTCTGGACGGACGGCTCTTCGATTTCTTCGATTTCTTGGCCGAATCTACCCCGGCGTGACTCTCCATCTCACGGACAGACCAGCCCTCCGCAATGGCCTTGCGGGCGAGCTCCACCATGTTCCCCTGATCGTTGAGGGCGAGCAACGCCCTCGCATGTCCAATCGTGAGGGATCCCGCAGCCAGATGCGCCCGGACCGAGCCCGGTAGCTGTAGCAGGCGGACCATATTCGCCACCGTGGAGCGGCTCTTCCCGACGGACCGCCCGATTCCCTCGTGACTGAGGCCGTGCTTGTCCATGAGCGTCTGGTACCCCTCCGCCTCTTCGAGGGGGTTCAGGGCCTCACGCTGAAGGTTTTCAACGAGCGCAAGCACAAGGAGCGTGTCATCGTCGACCTCGCGGGTGACCGCCGGGACCTCCGTCCAACCAAGCTTCCGGACGGCGCGCAAACGGCGCTCTCCGGTTACCAACTCGTACTTGCCAAAAAGCTTCGGAGCTGGGCGGAGCAAGAGCGGTTGCAGCAGACCATTCTCTTCGATGGATTGGGCCAGCTCCGCTAGTTCTTCGTCCGAGAAGGCTTTTCTGGGCTGTTGGGGATTCGGCCCGATCATTTCCACATTGATGAGTTGCAGCTCAGCTCGTGGAGTATCGTCCGCATACTCACCGAGCAAAGCGCCAAGCCCCTTGCCGAGACGAATGTTCTTCGCTGGTGGATTCACTCGCCTACATTCTCCGGATAACGGGAGGGAGCGCCCACATCAGGCCACCGTCTCCGTCGGTCCCCGGCCCGCCATGAGCTCCCTGGCGAGTGCCAGATAGCTCTGGGCTCCGTTCGACAGAACGTCGTAGCGGAGGATCGGTTGTCCGAACGACGGAGCCTCCGCCAGGCGCACGTTTCGTGGAATCGAGGTCTTGTAAACGCGATCGCCGAAGTACTCCCTCGCCTCGGCAGCCACCTGCCTCGCCAGGTTGAGCCGCTTGTCGTACATCGTGAGAAGCACTCCCTCGATTTCGAGTTGCGGATTGAGCGCACGTTGGACCATCCGTACGGTGTTGAGCAGTTGACTGAGGCCTTCCAGGGCATAGAACTCACACTGGATGGGGATCAACAGCGAGTCGGAGGCCGTAAGGGCGTTCAGCGTCAGCAGCCCCAGCGAGGGTGGACAGTCCAGGAGGATGAATTCGTAGTCGGACCGGATGGACTCCAACGCCCGGCGAAGAATTGTCTCCCGGCTCGTCGCGCCAACGAGTTCGACCTCCGCACCCACCAGGTCAGGTGTGCTCGGCAGAACGTCGAGAAAGGGGAACTGAACGGATGTACGCACCGCCGCCTTGGTATCCACCCCGCCCATTAGCACGTCATAAATCGTGACCCCGTCGTCCTCGTCCCGCGCGAGCCCGAGTCCACTCGAGGCGTTCCCCTGGGGATCCAGATCGACGACCAATGTTCGAGCCTCGGCGACCGCCATAGCGGCGCCCANGTTGATGGCGGTTGTGGTCTTACCCACCCCGCCTTTTTGGTTGGCGATGACGATGACGCGGGACATGAAAACGAAACCGTTGNGATAAACGTTCGTGGTGTGGCTGTAGGATAAGCGGTTGCCCAGGGCGAGGCAAAATGCAAGGGCACCTACGGCCGCCCCTTGCCCTGGTTCGGTCGCTTGTCGAGAATCAGACGAGGCGGAGCGATCCTAGCCTCGTCGACCTTCGTCTTTTTCCCCCACTCAGTACATCCCCATGGGTCCCAGACATCCTTTTCCTACAACAGCTTCTGCGGGAAATCGGCTCCGACTTCTCGCGGTCATTTTCGTGGTTCTGGTTGGCGTCATCGGATACGGAAAGGGNCCCCGTGGATTCAGCGTTCAACCCGAATTTCATGGTGGGAGATTGGTTAGCCCAGNCACAGGTGGTGACCAGCGTGGCGGATCTACTGGTGCTCGCTGACCTCACAGCTCTCGGAGCGGTGTACACACTTTCGGTCCAACCCCCTGGGCGTTACACGGCGATTTCGGAGGGATTCGGGCCGGCCATCGCCGAATTCGGGAACCTCACCGTTGATGGTCCAAACGTCGTCTTCACCCCTCAGTTCGGAGGGCAGTCGCTGGCGCTGTGGGAACAGGTGGGCGACTCGATCGTCCTGGTGAGTGAGATCGATTTCGACGTCAACCTCGACGGAACGCCAGGGGCGGCCACGCTCAGGCGGGTGCTGATTCCCAAGTAACCTCCCTCGGGGATCGAGGGCCCAACTCGAGGAGCCGGAACCGGACCTGGGGTGTTTCACGTGAAACGGTCGCTCCGGAAAAGCAGAGGAGCGCCAAACCATGTTTCACGTGAAACAATCCTCTTTGCGGCGCCACCGCCGGACTTCGAGGATCAGGCTCTGCAGGTCCGCCGGGGACACGCCGGGTATCCTTCCGGCTTGCGCCAGGGTGGAGGGGCGTACCCGCGCCATCTTTTCTCTCGCCTCGGAGGAAATGCTCAGCAGTTCTTCGTAGGGAAGNTCGTCGGGGAGCTCGAAGTCGGCCTGCCGCCGGAGGCTTCTCGCACGTTCCGCCTCACGCCTGATATATCCTTCGTACTTGATCTCAATCTCGACTGCGGCCACGGCGTCGGTATCGGTGGCAGGGTCGAACATGGCTCCCCCGGCATGCGCGAGCCCGCTCGCCGGCACCTCTGGACGCTTCANCAGNTCGGATGCNCGGACGGACTGGCGTACCGGGCTACTCCCGCACTGCTCCAGCAGCGGGTTTGCGTCCGCGGGTTCGATCACAGTCTCAACGAACCACCGCCGGACGCGCAGGTCTCGCTCTTCGAGTATCTCCAGCGCCTCATTTTGCCTTTCAGTCAGCAGGCCGATCTCTCTCGCCCGAGGGCCGAGGCGCCGGCTCGCATTGTCCTGTCGAAGGAGGAGCCTGAACTCGGCTCGGGAGGTGAACAAGCGGTAGGGCTCGTCTGTCCCCTTGGTGATCAGGTCGTCGATCAAGACCCCAATGTAGGCCTCGTCCCGCTCCAGCACGAACGGCGCCCGCCCGAGGACCCTGAGGGCCGCGTTCGCGCCAGCCATCAGACCCTGACCTGCCGCCTCCTCGTAACCGGTCGTCCCGTTTATCTGGCCCGCGAAATAGAGGCCCGGAAAGGCCCTCACCTCCAGCGTATGCCTCAGTTGATGGGGCGGGAAGTAGTCGTATTCGATCGCGTACCCAACCCTGGTCACCTCGACCCGTTCGAGGCCGGGAACCGTGTGGAGGAACTCCACTTGAACCTCAGCGGGCAACGAAGTCGACAGGCCGTTCACGTAAAGCTCCGTGCTCTCTAGCCCCTCCGGTTCCAGGAAGACCTGATGGCGGGCCGCATCCGGAAAACGAACGATCTTGTCCTCGATCGAGGGACAGTAGCGCGGGCCTCGCCCGGAGATCTCGCCGCCGAACAGCGCGCTCCGGTCGAGATTCCGCTCAACAACCTCACGAAGCCCCTCACCGGTCCACGTGATCCAGCAAGGGCGTTGCTCTGGAATGCTCTCCCTCACGTAGGAGGAAAACCGGAAGTCCTGCGGATCGCCGTCTTGCCTCTCGGTACGAGTGAAGTCCACGCTCCGACCGTCGATGCGCGGAGGCGTACCCGTCTTGAACCGAGCGATTTCGAGGCCACGTGCCTCAAGTTCCTGGGCCAACTCGACCGAGGGCGCCTCTCCAACCCGGCCCGCCCCCACACTCGCATCACCCCCGACGTGGATCCGGCCCCGCAGGAATGTCCCGGCGGTCACTACGACAGCTTCCGCGCGGAACTCCCCGCCGTCCGTCCGAACGCCGGTTACCCGACCGTCTTGCATGAGCAGGCCTGTCACCATGTCTTCGTGGAGGAACAGGCCGGGCACCTCATCGAGCGCCCTCCGCACCCCGAGGGGGTAAAGTTCCCGGTCACACTGGGCCCGGGGACTCCAGACCGCAGGCCCCTTCGAGCGGTTCAACATCCGGAACTGAATCCGCGCCGCATCGGTCGCACGGCCCATGATTCCACCGAGAGCATCCACTTCGCGTGCTACCACCCCTTTCGCTATGCCTCCGATCGCAGGGTTGCAGCTCATCTGCCCGACCCGAGCGAGATCGGGGGTGATCAACAGGGTTCGAGCCCCGAGACGGGCCGCCGCGGCCGCGGCCTCCGACCCGGCATGGCCGCCCCCCACGATGATCACGTCGTACGTGCGATCAGAACTCATGATGCTCACCGTCATCCCTCGCTAAATGATCTCAAAACCGGTCGGGAGACTCCCGTCCGACTCGAAGCCATCGACACCCTCGACCCGCGCACTCGGTGGACCGATCTCCAGTTCGGCGGCGAACGCCTCCAGCGCCTCGGGCTCCCCGGCCGCGTGCGCCTCGACCGTGCCGTCCGGCCGGTTCTGGACGGTACCCCGCAAGCCGAGATCCGCGGCCCTGCGGCGCGTCCACCACCTGAAGTAGACTCCCTGCACTCGTCCACGGACCCTAAAGCCCCGCTGGTGCCACTCCGATTCGGAATCGTTCATGCTCTGTCCGTCTGCCTAAAGTCTTCGTACCGGACCTCGAGTCTACTTGCCAATACAAAACTCGCGAAAGACCCGGTCCAGAATCTCGTCGGTCGAAATCAATCCCAGCAACTCCTCCAAAGCCGTCTCTGCTGGCCGAAGCAGCGCCGACGCCACCGCAACCGGTGTCCCCTCATCTAAGGCCTCTATGAACGCCACCACCTGATCGCGGGCCTTTTGGACGGCCTCGGACTGCCGCGCCCGGGTCAAGGCGGGTACAGACGTGCCAGTCCGGACCAGCCCCCCATAAACCAGCTCCGGCAGAATCCCCTTAAGGCGTCCCAGGCCTGTCCCGTCGACCACCGACAGATCCACGCTCTCCCGCACCTCGGCGGCATTCACGCGATGGCCGTCGTCTAGGCCTTCGGCTGCCAGACCCTCCGACGTCAGAGGCCCGGACACCCGATCCCGCGGCGTCAGGTCGACTTTGGTCCTGAGCAGAACCGTCGGCACGTCTCCCAGCCCGGCAAGGAATTCCAGCTCGGCCGACCCGAGATCCGCCTGGGATTCCACACAAAACAGCACCAGATCCGCTCGATCGAGATACCGGCGCGCCACCTCGACACCCAATTCCTCCACCTGGTCGTCCGAGTCACGGAGCCCGGCCGTATCTACCAAACGGAACGGGAAACCCCCGATCGAGATCACGGCCTCGAGGGCATCCCTAGTCGTTCCGGGTATGTCGGTCACGATGGCCCGCTCCTCCCCCAGTAAAGCGTTGTAGAGGCTGGACTTTCCACTGTTCGGTGGCCCGGCTAGCACCGTCACGGCACCCTCCCGAAGGAGCTCTCCCTCCGGTGCCGTCTCCAGGAGTTCCTCTAGAGCGTCCCGCAGCGCATCGGCCGCAGTTGCGACCCGATCCACGGTTACAGGCGCTTCGTCTTCCTCCGGGAAGTCGATGTGATGGGCCAGATAGGCCTCGACGGTGACGAGTTGCTCCCGTAGCTCCCCTATCCTTCGGCTCAAGCCTCGCTCTACCTGGAACAGAGCCGCATCATGCTGCGCTTTGCTCCGGCCCTCGATCAGATCGAGCACGGCCTCGGCCTGCACCAAGTCCATCTTCCCGTGCAGGACCGCCCTGCGGGTGAACTCACCGGGCTCCGCCAGGCGAGCGCCCGTGGCGACGCACGCGTCCAGGATCATCCGGGGCACAAGCCAGCCGCCATGGCACGAGATTTCGACCATGTCCTCGCCTGTGTAACTCTCCGGCCGCGGGAAGGAGGTTACAAGCGCCCGGTCCAAGAGGTCTCCGCCCTCCCCTTTCGTTAGCGAACGTAGGGTCGCCGTCCGCGGCGCAGGATCATCTTCACCGGGCGTGAGCGCCCGGAGAACTTCGAAGGCCTCAGGCCCGGACATGCGCACCAGAGCGATCGCGCCCACCCCGGGGGACGTAGCCAACGCCGCGATGGTGTCTACCGCCAGCCCGGGAAGCCTGCTGGAGGCTTCGTCAGTCACCGCTCTTGTGGGGCTGCATGATAGGCCCCTTGTCCCTGAGCTGCTGACGCTCCTTGGCGATCAATAACTNCTGCGGGAGCGTCGCCAGATTGGCGGTGGCGTAGTAGAGGTTGAGGCCCGATGCAAATCTGAAGAAGATGGCGGCCATAAAGATCGGCATGATCCACATCATCATCTTCATCTGCGGGTTGGGCTCAGGCATGGATCGGNCGCTAATANACNNCANCAGGAACATCGACAGNCCTAGCANAACCGGAAGGATGTAGAGCGGGTCGGCAGCCGCCAGGTTCGGCAGCCACAGAAAGCTCTCCCCCCTCAACTGAATCGTGTTGCGGAACACAAAGAACAGCGTGATCAGTACGGGGAACGGGAGAAGCATCGGTAGGCACCCGGCCAGGGGATTGAAGCCGTGTTCCTTGTACAGCTTCATCATCTCCTTCTGGAGCTTCTCGGGCTGGTCCTTGTACTTCGTCTGGATCTCCTTAAGCAGCGGCTGGACCGCCATGTTCCGCATCTGAGCCCGCATCGCCTTCTGGTTCAGTGGCCAGAGCAGGACCCGCATCATGACGCCGAATATGATGATGGCCCAGCCGTACCCGACGTTCAGATTGCGATGGAGAAAGTTCAGGATCGACAAGGCAACGGACACTACAGGNCGGACGATCGGCCGCATCCAGCGATACCCGTATGGGTTCGCCTCNTCCAGGTCGTTCTCGAACGCCATCAGGACGTCCCGCTCTTGCGGCCCCAGGTAGACCCGATAGTCCAACACGCCGCTGGCGTCCAAAGACTGCGTGACCGCGATTTCGTGCGGGNTTACGGGATCACGCGNTGCCCAGAACTGCCACCACTCTGGCTCGGGAAGGTTGCCTTCAACAGGTGCTGGACCTTCGTAAGGGCGTGCGATCACTCCNCCNAGNTACTNCTCGCTGCCTTCCCGGCCAGGGATCAACGCAAAGATGAAGNATTTACTCTTGAGCGCCGCCCAACGATGGGGCCCTTCCTNGATGCGCNNCGAGTCCACCTGGGCGAACCGCGTGTCGTCGACCCCATCACGGACGTGGTTCCACGCGTACCCCATCACAGTCGACTCTTCGCTGCGGCTACTTTCGTTGTAGCCGAGCCCCGACCCCATCCCCGTGACCAAAAGGTCCACGTCCGGACCAACAACCTCAGTCCGCGCGAGTATATCGTACGACGAGGGGTCGAACGTGTAGGCCGTCTGGAAAATGAGGCCGGCTGGATCCCGATACCGGAAGATCAATGTCCGGGGCCCACCACCCTCGT
>PAUA01000029.1 GCA_002712565.1 Gemmatimonadota bacterium
CTCGGCGACGAGGTCGATGCCGGGGGCTGGCGTGATACACGGGCGCTGAGGCTGAGTTATCAGCATGCCGATCCGGCGACGATGAAGTCTGTCGTGGAAGCTGGGAGCTAGTTTTTTTGCGCTCCCACGAGATGCATTCGGGATGCAATCGGTTCTAGAGGGCCAGGAAAGCCGTGGTTCAATAGTTCCTAAAGAATTTATATAAAACGCTTTACACTAAAGCTGGCGAACGGACTCGAACCGTTAACCTGCTGCTTACAAGGCAGCTGCTCTACCAGTTGAGCTACGCCAGCGGATCTGTACTTTCTTCCCTAACTATAGTCCTATCCCAAGGGACCTGTGAACACACCTACCTCGAGCCCGCGTTCCAAGGCCCCTGCTCGGGGGCGTACCTGACGGCTTGCGCCCAGTGCCCCGCTCATAAGATGTTGAGTCACGTGTGACCCTGGAGAGTGTCATGCTCGATCACAGCGGAGCGCAGCCTTGGAAGATGAAGGGTAAGTACCTGCTCGTAGTTTTGTTCGTCAACCTGGTGCCCGGTCCGTTGGCAGGTCAGGATCCCGCTCTGTTGAGCCAAGCCTGCGACGCCGGCGACATGCAGAGTTGCGACGATCTCGGACTGCAGTACGAGGCCGGGCTGGGCGTCACTCAGGATCTAACTCGGGCCGTCACCCTCTTTCAAAGTGCCTGTGACGGCGAACTGATGCTTGGCTGCAACCACCTCGCGGGTATGTATAGGACCGGGGCGGGCGTCGCTCAGGACCTCACCGCCGCGGTGAGCCTCTACGAGCAAGCTTGCGACGGCGGAATGATGGAGGCCTGCGCCAACCTCGGGATCAGCTATGAGCGTGGCGATGGCGTCGCGTTGGACGTGGCCACTGCCGTCGGCCTCTACCAGCGAGCCTGTGAGGCCGGCGTGACGTGGACCTGCAGCCGCCTCGAGATCGCGAATGGGCCTGCCCCAGGAGTTGCTTCGGTCAGCGTATTCCGCATTGCCACCCTGATCGTGGATACTGAGACCAGCGACCCACTGGGCGAGGCGATCGTGCAGCTGCCCAGGCTCGGAATTCGGGTGGTCACCGACGGGTCGGGTCGTGCGGAGTTCGCAGAACTCCCAACTGGACGGCATCCCATAGTGGTAGAGCGGGCCGGCTATCAGGTCATGGAGGGTTACCTGTTGGCTCCTGGCGTTTCAGAAGTCACGGTCCCCCTTGAACGGATCACCCTCAACGATGCGCAAGCTCGGGGGCGGGTCATCGGTCGGGTGTTGGAGGGAGGCAGAGAATACGGTGTGTCCGATGTGGACGTCACCGCACTGACCTCTCCACCCATCAGTACGCTCAGTGACCCGCAAGGGCGGTTTAGTTTCAACGACATGGAGCCTGGCTTGGTGGAGGTACAGTTCCAGCGGCTGGGCTACGCCGCACGCACGACCACAGTGATTGTGCAACCGGGTGGAACCGTCGAAATCGTCGCCTCGATGTCCGCCCAACCGATCGAGCTCGAGCCGATCGCGGTGGTGGTCCGCTCCCGCCGTCTGGAACGGAACGGATTCTACGAGAGGGGCCATTTGGGTGACCAGCTCACACGGAGCGAGATCGTGGAGCTCAGCCCCATAGTCGTATCCAGCCTTTTCCGTGGCCTTTTCCGGACCAGCGTGACGATACGCCAGCGGCTGGACGGCACGCCGTACCTCACAGGACGGCGGGATTGCGAACTACGAATCTACCTGGACGATTTTCCGATGGACGACTGGGATTTCGACACGATCTCCCCCGACTGGCTGGAGGGGATGGAGGTCTACCAGGGAATGTTCGTGCCCCCCCAGTACTTTCCGGATTGCGGCGTCCTGCTCCTCTGGACGAAGCTTTAAGGTCGTCGTCTCGTCGTTGCTGTCTCGGGGACTCTGAGGGGAACGCTAGATGGCCGACGCCGAACACTTAGCGTTTACTTGAGTCAGGGGTTGGCGGGTGGAACAAGTGGCGAGCAAACAACCCGAGAAAAGAGACGCTCCATGGGGCGGACCTCAGTGGGAAGGACCTCAGCGGGGCCAACCTCAGCTGGGCCGAACTCAGCGGGATCGTCGCCGAGTTGAACCTGCCGCGTCCCGCGAGCACCGAGGAGCCCGCGTCCGAGACGTTGCCACGTACGGCGGTCGAGCCTTCACCGGATCGCGGGGCTTAGAAGCGCCCTGGTCGATGGCCCCTCCTAGAACACGATCGGCGACACGACCAGGTTCTCGATGAGGAACTCCATCATCCGGTCCTGATTCAGGGCCGAATGCCCACGGTCCGGGCCTACCTGAACCTCGAAGCTCTTACCAGCCTGCTGTAGCGCGGCGATGAGCTGCATGGTGTTCGTCGTGTGGACATTGTTGTCCGCGGTGCCGTAGTAGAGCATCAGGCGCCCTCTCAGATCCTCGGCGTAGGTCACCGCCGAGCCAGCGTCGTACCCGGCCTCGTTGCCCTGCGGCGTCCACATGTACCGCTCGGTGTAGATCGTGTCGTAGTGCCGCCAGTCGGTAACCGGCGAAGACGCTGATGCGACCTGAAAGGCATCCGGGTGACGAAGCAACGCCAGCGTGGAGACGTACCCTCCGTACGACGTCCCGAAGATACCCACACGGTTCCGGTCCACATACGCACGGCCCCAGAGTGATCGAATCCCCGCCGCTTGATCGTCGACCTCGACAACCCCCAGCTTCATATAGATCGCGTCGAGGAACTCCTTCCCGCGACCCCCGGCGCTCCGGGAGTCCATCGTGACTACCAGGAAGCCGTATTCGGTGAGCGGATGCGGTGTCGTGAACGTCTCGCTAGCCCCGTTTGTGCGCGGGCCTCCGTAGACGGAGACCAGCATCGGATAACTCCGGTTCGCCTGGAAGTCCGACGGCTTGTGCAGCATCCCATGCAGCTCGGTCACGCCGTCTTCAGCAGTGAAGGTGAACATCTCAACACGGTTGAAGCCCAACTCCTCGAAACGTGAGAGGTCGCTTGTCGCTATCTCGGCGACCTGACGCCCCTGCCTGTCGCGTAGCACCGAAGTCGGGGGCTGATCGTGCGTCTCAGCTATGTCGACGAAGTGTTCACCATTGGGCGAAAACGTGACGGTGTGATTGAACGCCGGGTCGGTCAGCCGTTCGTCTCCCGATCCGTCCAGCTCCGCGCGGTGCAATTGCATCTTCATGTAGTTGTCACCGCTGCGGGCCATGTAGTGCAGGACACCCTCGTCTTCGTCGACGCGCACCACGTTGCCGACCTCGAAGTCGTGGTCGGTGAGCGTCGCGAGCAGCTCCCCCGAGAAGCGGTACAGATAGAAGTTCCGGAAGCCGTTGCGCTCGGACATCCAGATGAAGCGCTCGCCGTCGTCGAGGTAGCGCATATACGGTGAGTTCATCGTCCAGCTCGCGGGCCACTCCTCACGAACGACCACGCGACAATCGCCGGTGTCCGGCCCACACGCCGTGAACTCCATGATGTTCTGGCGGCGGTTCGTCCGGTTGAAGGTGATCTCCGAGCCGTCCGGCGACCAACCGACGTGATACACGTAATGCCCCACCACATCGTCCGTGAACGGTCGACCCTCCCGAACGTCGATGCGGGTCGCCGAGCCCGCGCTCACGTCGTAAACGAAGAGGTCGACGATCGGGTTGTCGACGCCGGCTTTCGGATACGCTTCGATGTCGAGCGAGGTCTGAACCGCCGTTTGATCCGTCTCGATGAAGAAGTCCGGCACCGGGTTTTCGTCGAAGCGGTAGTACGCGAGCTTCGAGCCATCCGGTGACCACCACATCGCGGTGACTTGATCGAGCTCCTCACCGTATACCCAACTCGCGGTGCCGTATTTGATACGGTCGTCAGCACTACCATCGGTCGTGATCGCCCGTTCATCCGTGCTATCCGCGCGGCTCACGTAGAGGTTGCGGTCGCGATAAAACGCCCTGTACGTGCCGTCCGGCGACTCGGCCTCCGCGAATTGACGCCCGCGCGCGCGGCCCCCGCCACCGCGGCCACCCAGCGGCCCGGTGTTCCTCCTCGCAGGAGGCGGATCGACCGACGACGTGCCAGTCGCGATGTCGAAGCGATACGTCGCTCCCGCAACAGCGTACCGGAAGCTCTCGCCGTCCTCGGCCCACGCGGCGCGAATCGCCCCCGAAACGACGGACCGACTGATCTGAGGCGCCATCTCCCTGTAGCGTTCGTATCCGGGCATACTCTGCAGCCGATCTTGAGCGGCCAAGGGAACAGTGACCAGCGTCAGGAATGCCAGCAGGGCCATGCCCGCCCCGTGGAGCGAGCAACGGAAAGTGTCGTCGAGCTTGGTCGTCATGTCACGCATGGAGCCTCCTACGACTCGTGACGGTCCGGATTCAACAGCCCTCAATATGGGAGAAAGTAGAGCACGATCGCCAGAAAAGGGATGAGCAGAAGCATCATCGTGATTGCGTAACCGAACATGTCACGAGCACGGAGGCCGGTGATGGCCAGCAGTGGGATGGCCCAGAACGGGTTGAGCAAGTTCGTGTGCGCGTCCCCGACCGCATAGGCCGCGATCGTCTGGCCGTGGGGGATACCCAACTCGGCCCCGGCCATCATCATGGGCCCACCGATGATCGCCCACTCGCCACCGGCGGAGGGTACGAAGACGTTGAGGATCCCACCGGTGATCCATGCTATCACAGGAAACGTATCCGCCGTGGCGACCGAGAGCAGCGCCGTGGTCATGGTGTCGACCAAACCGGTCCCTGTCATGATTCCGATGATCCCGGCGTAGAACGGGAATAGCAGGATGACACCCGCGCTTCCCTTCACTGCGTCGTAGAACTCTTGCAGGTACTTGGTCGGGCTCGCGTAGAGCAGCAGGCCGATCATGAGGAAAGCGAAGTTGAAATTGTTTAGGTTGAGCGCGTCGAGGCCCTGGCCCTCCGCGAAGAACACGCTCCCAACCACCACGACGCCAGTCAAGGCGAGCACACCACCCAGAATCTTGCTGTTGTCGATCTTGTCGGCTAGCGAGGGCTTCGTGTCACCCGAATGAGCGGCCTGTTCGACCGGAGTCCCCTCCGGCTGGGCACCCTCATCGGCGCCGAGATCCACGTAGTACCCAATCTCCCTGCAGTTCTCCTTCGGCGGGCTCAGCAGGTACAGCATGATCGAGACGTAGACGACCGACAGGGCTATGAGAGCCAGCGGATAGGAGTGGAAGACCCACTCCGTAGCGGGGATCACACGATCGACGAACCCCTGCTGCATCAGCGTGTTTCCGTCCTCGGCTTGCAGGAGGCCCGGAGAGCTGGACAACCCCCATCCAAAGGTGAGGCTGATCCCCATGTAACCGGCCACGGCCAACAGAGGATAATGGACGGGCGTTCCATTCCTGGAGGCGTACTTGCCCATTTCACGGACCAGAATCGCTCCGAAGATGAGGCTGAGGCCCCAGGAGATCCAAGCGGTCAGCATCGATCCGACACCCACGAGAACGGCGGCCTGCGCCCCGTTCTTGGGAAGCCGCACGAGGACGAGGATCACACGCTTCGCCCACGGGTGGTACGCCACCACGTTGGCGGTCACGAGGATGATCACCATCTGCATCGCGAACTGCAGCAGGTCCCAGAAACCATCGTACCATGAGAGAGCGATCTCGCTCACTCCGGACCCTTCCGAGATGAACGCTGCGCCCGCTGCTAAGTAGGTCAGGATGATCGCGAAGAGAAACGGGCTCGGCATCCACCGCTCCACCCGATCGGCGATCGCCTCTCCGAGCCTTTGGACAGGGGTCAGAGCGGGAGCACTGACCCCGTCGGTCGTCGTCATGCTCGGCTCCTCGAGGTCATTGGATCCGCTTCCAACGCGTGCCGCCAGCGGAATCCTCCAGCACGATGCCGCGTTCAGCCAGTTCGTCCCGGATGGCGTCTGCGCGCGCGAAATCCCGGCCCGCCCGAGCGGCCCCCCGCTCGGCGATGAGTGACTCAATCCAAGACGCAAAGTCATCGTCCACCTCGAGTCCCTCATGCGCAACGCTGAGAAGCCCCAACACCTCGTCGATCAAGGTGAGCGCGCTGCGAGCAGCCTCCAAGTCGGATTCAGCAACCTCCGACGCGGCGTCCAACTCGCCGTTGACCCGGTTCACGAAAACGAACAAGGCGGCGAGGGCCTCGGCCGAGTTGAGGTCGTCATCAAGCGCCACGCGAAAAGCCCCAACGGCTTCACCGGCCAAACGAGCCAGAGGTCCCGAGGAGTCGCGGGGCTGCTCCCCGTCCACACCGACGGTCTCGGCCAACCGCGCCTCGAAGTCCAAGAGCCGCTGGACAGCCGCGGCAGACGCGGCGAGACCGTCCCGAGTGAAGTTCAATTCTCTTCGGTACTGTGCGCCGAGCAATTGATGGCGGATGGCGGCCGGCATCAGCCCCTCTTCGAGCAGTTGGTGAACGGTAATGGTGTTGCCGAGGGACTTGGACATCTTCTCACCCTCGACTACCAGGTGCTTTACGTGGACCCAGTGGAGCACGAAAGG
The DNA here is from genome assembly GCA_002712565.1 of Gemmatimonadota bacterium. The sequence continues at coordinate 6,514 of PAUA01000029.1, forward strand.
TTTGCCGGTCACTCCCTCCGACTGGGCAATCTCATTCTCATGATGTGGAAAGACCAGGTCTTCGCCGCCCATATGGATGTCCAACGTCTCTCCGAGCTCGGTGATGCTCATGACCGAACATTCCAGGTGCCAGCCGGGCCGCCCTCGTCCCCAGGGTGAATCCCAAACGGCGCCCACCGCCTCGTCCACAGGCTTGGCCGCTTTCCAGAGGGCGAAGTCGCGGGCGTTCTCTTTCTCGTACTCGTCGTCGGCCACGCGTGCGCCCGGACGCGCGCATTCGGGGTCCAGGCCTTTGAGGCGTCCATAGGTCGGGAACGTGCCGATCGAGAAATAGACCGACCCGTCCTCGGTCGAATAGGCGAGTCCCTTCTCTTCCAGTCGCTCGACCCACGCCACCATTTGAGGGACATATCCGCTGGCCAGTGGATAGCTACGAGCCGGAAGGATCCCCAGGGTTCGCGCGTCAGCCAGGATGTCCTCGGTGAAGGGGGCCGTGTACTCCCGCACGTCCTTCCCTTCCTCGGACGCACGATCGATGGTCTTGTCGTCCACATCCGTGAGGTTCATGACGAAGTCCACGTCGTAGCCGGAAAAGGTCAGATAGCGGTGGAGTAGATCGTAGACCAGAAAGGCCCGGTAGTTACCGATGTGTGCGTGGTCGTACACGGTGGGGCCACATGCATAGAGCCGGACGACGGGCGGATGGGCCGGCTGGAAATCCCTCACCGAGCGGGTCAAGGTGTCGTAGAGTTTCAGGGCCATGTCGTCGCGAGGTTCACGGTTGGTCAGAGGGGATTGGTGTTGACGAGGCCGGTCGACCCGTCAACACGAATGATAGGATGACGTCAAAGCCGCGTCTGCGGAAGAACCCGAAGCTCAGCCACCCGCCAATTATCGTCCTCGAATGTGAAAGCCACGAATACCGTTCTCGTGACATTCTCTGACACCCCCCGGATCCTCGACTCCCACCGGATTTCTGCAAATCCCCTTGCTGGCGCACCGCCCCCTTCCTCGACTCGTGACACGCGAGCCGACGCGCCCTCACGGTTTCCCAGATACTCTCGAACTGAGGCTCCAGCGCGCTGAGGGGAGAGGGCACCGAGAGGCCGCTCCTCCCATTGCACGCGCACTCCGCTCTCAGAAAATCGACTTTGGAGCCCCGACACGTCACCGGTGGCCCACTGTGTGGCGAATCCGGCGGCAGCTTGTTCGAGATCTTGCCCGAGACAGACGGGGGGCGCTCCGACACCGAGGGCGACAGCCAGCGTCGCCGGGACCAACACTCGGGCGTGAAGCCGAACCTTCATGCCGTTCCTACTGCCCTGGAGCCGGCCATCTCTTCGTGGACCCGTCGGAGCGCCTCCGCCGGGTCTGGCGCCTGTGTCACGGACCGCCCGATTACCAGGTAGTCGGCCCCGGCCGCTACCGCCGCGCCCGGCGTGGAGACACGGGCCTGGTCGTGAGCGTCGCCCCCAGCAAAGCGGATTCCCGGCGTGACCACGACTAGATCGGATCCTAGGGCCTTCTTGACTGGGGCAGCCTCCCGTACGGAGGCCACCACACCCCCGACCCCAGAGTCCCGCACAAGCGTTGCCAAGCGCACGACCTCCTCCTCGATCGAGTCCACCTCGCGGCCCCACGAGTGCTCCATGTCGGAGGACGTCATGGAGGTCAGCACCGTGACTCCGAGAAGTGTAAGGTCGTTTTCGGCCGCTTGAGCCGCCGCCTCCATCATGGGACGTCCCCCCGTCGCATGGAGGGTCAAGAGATCGACTTCGAGAACTCGGGCTCGGGCAACCGCCCGTGCCACTGTGCTCGGTATATCGTGCAACTTGAGGTCGAGAAAGACCCGCTTGTTCCTCTGCTTGAGCGCTTGGACCGCAGCAGAGCCCTCAGCGGTAAAGAGCTCGAGTCCCACCTTATAGAAATCAGCGGCTTCACCCAGGGAATCCACGAGACCCATGGCGTCGTCCAGAGTCGGGACGTCGAGCGGAATGATCACCCGAGCCATGTCAGCTTGACCCGCCCGAGACCGACACCGGACGATCCGTTCCCTGGTATGCTCCGATCAAGTCCTGAAGGTTCTCGACTCTGATCTTCTCCACATACTGGGCGATCCCCGTCACCACCGTCTGCGCGGCCCTCGGATCAGCGAAGGTGGCGGTACCGATCTGGATAAGGGATGCGCCAGCCAACAGATACTGAATCGCGTCCTCGGCTGTGGTGATTCCGCCGACCCCAAGGAGGGTAGTGGACGTGCATGCCCGGGCCCGATGTACGGCGTGCACGCCCACAGCCCGTAACGCAGGCCCAGACAGACCGCCCGAGCCCGCGCCGAGGGCCGCACTCCGCGACGCGATGTCGATGACCAGACCCGGCATGGTGTTCACCAGGGTGAGTCCGTCTGCGCCGGCGTCCTCCGCAGCTTCCGCAACGGGCCCGATGTCGGGGACGTTGGGAGCGAGCTTCACGAGGAGCGGCCGATCGGTCAGCTTCCGCGCACCTTCGACGACACCACACAGAGCTTCAGGATCCAAGGCGAAGGGAAGCCCACCGAGGCGCGTGTCGTTGGGACAAGAAAGGTTCAGCTCGTATCCCAAGAAACCGCCGACGGACTCGAGTCCCTCGATGATGCGCCAGTACTCGTCCGGGATGTGGCCCGCCACGCTCACGAACACCTGTATACCCGAGAGGTGCTCCGTCATCCAGGGAAGTTTTTCAGCGCACACACGCTCCAAGCCGGGGTTCGCCAGACCGACCGAATTCAGCATGGCGTTTCCAGCCTCGACCACGCGCGGTGCCGGATTTCCCGCCCGAGGCTCCAGCGTCACCGATTTCGTCACAATGCCGCCCAGAGCATCGAGGTCGAGGGCATCCTCGAGCTCCTCGCCGAAGCCACAGGTGCCGGCGGCGAGGAGCACGGGGTTTTGAAATGTCGCTCCGAACAGGGTCTGGCTCAGTGGCTCATCCGTAAGCTTGTTCGTACTCATGTTCGTATCGCTCGGTCTCACTCTTTCCGCAGGCCCTCGTCCTGAACCGTGCTTCCTTGCCCAGGCGGATACCGTTCGAGGAATCCCCGGACTCCCTGCGCGAGAGCCACGGCGATCTCCCGCTGGAACTCCCCTTGGGACAGGATGCGCTCTTCCGCGCGGTTGGAAATGAACCCCACCTCCACCAACACCGCCGGCATGAGAACATTGGTGAGCACCGCAAACCCTGCCTGCTTCACACCTCGGTTGGGTCCGGGATGTACGTCCTCAATCTCCGCCTGAATCCCCTCCGCGAGCAGGTTGGACCAATGTCCGTGGTTGAATTTTTCAAGGTCCCTCTGGATGAAGGTCAGATCAAGCACTTCCACGTCACTATCGTTCGAGTCCGCCTGACGTAGGAGCGGCGCATTCTCGATCGCCTCCACCCTCTTCTCGTGCTCGGTTCGGGCCTCAGACAGAAAATACGTCTCGAACCCGCGTATGGCTGAGCTGGGGGAAGAGTTCGCATGGATGGATATGAAGACGCCCGAGTGAGATCCCTTCCACTCGGTCGCCCGGGGACCACGCTCCCAGAGATCAATCCAGGAATCCCGGTCGCGGGTCATGTACACCTCGATGTCTTCGTCGCCCCTCAGTTCCGCCTCCAGATAACGCCCGATGGCCAGTGCGATATCCTTTTCACGGCGCCCACCACTACCGGTGGCACCCGGGTCTGAACCTCCGTGACCCGGATCGATCACGACGACTCGCTCTTGGAGGTCCCGCACCTCCTCGCGGTCCGGGTCACTCCCGTCGGCGAAACCACTCTGTATCGCGATCCTTCCGCGTGTGGCCTCCAACCGCCGGGTCTCGTCACGGTTTCCCGGCCATAGTGAGGCGTCGAGGACTTCGAGAGCCCTCTCGTCCGGAGAGAACGAGTACGCCTCACCCGCCAGGATCGGCAGGAAGTCCGCCACGAACTGGAGCGGAATCTGAATGGAGCCGCCCCCCGAGAAGGGCTCACTCACCATTTGGAACAGTTGGTCGTCCCAGCGGAAGAACGGGCTGTCCAACGAAAACTCGACCAAAGGCCCGCCCCGGCCAAGTTGGGCACGGAGTCCGGATGGATCCACTTCGACCGCCCACCCGAGCTGCAGTAGTGCCTCATGAGGCACCGTCGAGTACCCACGCAACCGCCCGACGGGCAACGAGAGGGAAGCGTCGTCCGGGCCGTGCACGACCAGAGAATCGTCCGTTTGAGCGGAACCGGGAGCGGGCCCGCCGAGGGTCATCGCCAACAAGGCCAAGATGCCGAGAACGCTCGACCCCCTGGATCCGTGAGTGATCATCGGTGCTTGCTCATGGCGCGCTTGGCCTCCATATCCTGAGTTTGCTTCTTCAGCTTTTCGCGCTTGTCGTAAAGACGTCGTCCCCTCCCGACCCCAAGAAGCACCTTCGCGTTCCCTTTCCGGAAGTAGACCTCGAGGGGGATCAAGGTGAGTCCCTTTTCCCCGGTCTTGATCTCCAAGCGACGGATCTCCTCGCGGTGCAGGAGCAACTTGCGCACACGATCGGGTTCCTCGTTGGCCCGGTTCGCCTCTTCGTAGGGTGAAATATGGAGGTTGTAGAGCCAGATTTCTCCACCCCCCACCCGGGCGAAGGCGTCCCGGAAAGCCAACTGACCAGCCCGAAGCGACTTCACCTCGGGTCCCTTGAGCACCATCCCGGCCTCATAGGTATCCAGGATCTCATATTCGTGTCGGGCTTTCCGATTCCGCCCCACGACCTTTCGGCCGTCTTCTCCGGGACCATTGCGGTCGCTCAACAGTCCTCCTGCTTTACGCCAAACCCCCGAACGCAGTTTGACTCTGCACCTTTCCCGCTTCTTGCACTGTGTAAACCTGTGCGACTTCGCCGCTGAGGACAAACCCTACCGCCACGTAATAGATCCAGAACAAGAGCACTACGACGGTCGCAAAATTCCCATAGGTGGAGCCGTAGTCGGCCACGGACGTGACATACCAGCCGAACCCCAATTTCATAACCTCGTACGATACGGCCATGACCGTCGCAGCCATCCATGCGGTACGCCAACTGATCCGTCGTACTGGAACGTACCAATAGACGACTGCGAACATCGCCCAGGTCGACACCAACGCGAGCAGCGTGGCCAGCACCCGTTCGGTCNATCCGAGTAGGTCCTCCGGAATACCCANCAGCTCGGTGCCCCATCCACCCANCGACTGGAGAAAGATCGTAAGGAGCACGTTNGAGAGCGCCAAGGCACCCACAACCACAACCACTTCAAGGTCGAAGATCTTGCCNCTGACCACACCACGGTCGGCCGCAAGATCAAACACGTCGAGCAAGGCGATGCGGAGCGTCGTTACTAGTCTGGAAGAGAGCCAAATGAACAGAAGCAACCCCACGATCGAGTACCCCGCGCGGCTCGCGACCGCATCGTTGATCCCCGACTCGATCTCGGCGAGGAGGTCGATTTCACCTTCCATNTCCGGAATGTAGTTCTCCAGNAAACCGATGATGACCTCGGAGGGTTCGCCGAACGCGGGAAGCACGTACCCCCACACGCCGACCGCCAGAAGAAAGAGGGGTACGACGGCAATCAGGAGGTTGTAACTGATCGCCCCCGCCATGAAGAAGATCTTGTCATTGGCCGACTTCTNGTACACACNCGCCCAGAATTTCCTGAGGCGGGCGAAACGGGAACTGAGGGTGGAAGCTACGTNGCCGGCGCTCACGGGACGGCTGCCGAAGGANTACAGTGGGCCGCGTTCGGCACCTATTCGCTGACGTCCTCCTCCGGGGTCGNATTTTCGCCNACTGCCGCCTCTTTCNCTGCNGTGATCCCCGCCTTCGCGGCGGTCTTGGTGCGCTCTAGTTTGGCTTCGAGATCCGTACGGGCCTCCTCGGCCGCAGCACGTCCCGACTCGACCGCGTCCCGCACCAACTCGACGCGGGATTCGACGCCCTCCCGAACGTGTTCCAACCGGTCNCCGAGNGTNGATTGAGCCTCACGCATGCGCTCCTCGGCGGCAATACGGAGCTTCTTCGCACGGGCCCGTATCTCCTCTTGAGTCTCTTCNCCGGATTGGGGAGCAAAAAGCAGCGCCAGGCCAGCCCCGACCAACGCGCCGAGGCAGAACGACCCGAAGCTCCCGCCGCTATCCCGCTCAACGACGATGTAGGGGAGGTCGTCTTGATTACGCATGATATCCACTCCTGAAGCTTTTGGAAGCGGGACAAGGCACCCGCCACACTTGGAAGATACCGCTATCCCCGTTCGAGCCGCCAGCGGACGTCCGGATCCNACCATTCTGGCGGATCGTATCCCTCACGTCCCATGAGTCCGTACGTGAGTTGCTTACCCATCTCGACACCCTGTTGATCGAGGGGGTTCACATCGTACAGCGCACCGGCGTAGATGGTAGCAACGGACATGAGCATGAAGAGCTCCCCGAGCGTTGAGGCGTCGAGGTATTCGATCTCGAACGTCATGTTCGCCCTACCGTTCCGGCGCAAACCCTCGGCCGTCGCCCGTCTCTCCGCATCCATCAGCTGACCCAACGTGTGGTCCCCGAGATAGGCAACCGAGGGCACCGAGGCTCGGTGCCCTCCGATCTTCATGTCCCGCTGTGTACCGGTGAGCGCGACNAAGATGACAACCTTGTCCAGCGGCCCCTCCATGAATAGCTGAACCTGNGCATGCTGATCGGTGACACCGACCGCGGGAAGCGGCGTCGGTCCGGTATGNACGACGTTACCGGAGCGATCGTGAGCCTTTCCGAGAGATTCGGCCCAGAGCTGCTGAAACCAGAACGAGAACGACCGAAGGCGCTCGGAGTAGGGCATCAACACGTGGATCGANGCCCCCAATTCGCTGTGAGCTACATGGAGCAGCGTGGCCATGAGTCCAGCGGCGTTCTCTCCCAGCACCGGCGTACGGCAATACTCGTCCGCCCGGGCNGCGCCACCGAGAAGCGCGGCGGCATCCACGCCGGCAAGAGCAGCCGGAAACAGACCCACCGGAGAAAGCACGGAAAAGCGCCCCCCGACATTGCCTGGGATTGGCAGNCTGTTGATCCCCTCCGCCTCCGCGATNGAGCGCAGGGCTCCGTTCTCCGGATCCGTGGTGAACACGAAGTGCTCCCCCACCTTCTCCTTCCCGAGCTCCTCGATGAGCAGCCCTTCCAGCACCAGATAGAGCGCCATGGTCTCTGCGGTGGATCCCGACTTGCTGACGACGTTGAACAGCGTACGGCGGAGATCGAGATNCTCCACCACGTCCAATACGGCGCCGGGGTCCACGTTGTCGAGGATGTACATACGAGGCCGCCCCGCCCGCTCCTCATTCGAGCGTTCGTTCCACAGGGACCCGAGCAGTGCGTCCCTCAACGTCCGAGCGCCCAACGCGGACCCCCCCATCCCGATGATGACGAGATTCTCAAAACGTCCCTCGATCTGATCCGCGAGCTCCTGCGCTTGAGCCAACGCATCCGAATCGTACGGAAGCTCGAAGAACCCCATCTCACCGGAACGCCTGATGGCCTCCACACTTTCATGAGCCGCCCGGAAACGATCCGCCAAGTCCCCCCCGAGACGCTCCGAGTCGACGCCGCGCACTCCGAGGTGTTCCATCACCATGTTGGAGAAGTCGAGTGTGATGGGAGTCATATCTCGATGCTCAGACCGTCGTAGGCAGGGCTCACATTCTCGGGCAGCCGATCCAACAACTCCTGGTGTCCGACGCGATGGCTCAGATGGATGAGATAATTGTGCTCCGCACCCACTNTCTTCGCGGCCTCGACGGCCTCTTCAACGTTGAAATGGGTCGGATGCGGCTTCCCAAACCAGAGTGCATTGAGTACCAGGACGTTCACACCCTTCAAGGTTTCCAACGCAGCGGCCGGTAGCTCCTTCGCGTCGGTGACGTAACCCAGAGGTCCGACGCGAAAGCCGTAAACATCGATCGGCCCGTGAGGGACCACCACAGGTTCGAAGCGGTGGCCCAAAATCGTCGTGGCTTCGTCGGGNCCGAAGGGTTTGAGGNAAATNCAAGGTTTGGTCGTTCCCTCGGGAGGTTGAAAAGTATCATCGAAGATGTACGAGAACNTAGTTCGNAAAAGATCGTCGTACTCCTTGGGAACGAACGCCGGGATATCACGCCGCTGCCGAGCCGTGAAGGCGCGGAGATCATCAATGCCATGTACGTGGTCCGCATGAGGGTGCGTATACCACACNGCATCGACGTTTCCGACACCCGCGGCCAGCAACTGNAGTCGCAGTTCGGGTGGTGTATCGACCAGAAGCGTCCCNTCGTCCANTTCGAGCAAGGCCCCGTGCCGGGTTCGCTTGTCNCTGATGTCATCCGAGGTGCAGACGTCACAGTCGCACCCGANGACCGGCACGCCGAAAGAGGTTCCTGTCCCGAGGAATGTGAGTCTCATGAATCTCCCGGCCCACCACACGGGGTACGGAGGGGTCAGCTGAAGTTGCGCCTGTGAAGCTGCCGTTGGGTGATCTGAAGAGCAAGGCTCTAGCCCGGAACTGAACCCGGGNCGAACNCTTGGCCGCTTGCGCCCAGAGTCCTTCGGGCCGAAGCTCCCCGCATCATGACGATCCGACTCATCTCAGATTCGGNCGATCTCCGTGAGTTGGGCGAGGGCCTGACAGGAGAATCCCGGATGGCCGTGGACCTCGAAGCGGCCGGTTTTCACCGGTACTCGGATCGCGTCTGTCTTCTTCAGGTGACCAGCGGCAACCAGAATTTCATCGTCGACACGCTCGCCGTCGACCCGTCGGACGTGCTCCGGGGTCCTCTGGAGAGCCCGACGGTGACGGTCCTCCTTCACGGCGGCGACTACGATCTTCGGCTCCTCGACCGGGACTTGGATCTACACCCTGTGACGCTGTTCGATACCCAGACCGCCGCAGCGCTTCTGGGAGAGCCGTCTCTCGGGCTCGCCGCGCTCCTGAAGAAGTACCTCGACGTCCACGTGTCCAAGAAATACCAGCGCGCGGACTGGGCAAAACGTCCTCTCCCGGACGAGATGCTGGACTACGCTGCCTCAGACACCCGGCATCTGCACCAGTTGGCCGACCTCCTTACCGAGCGGTTGGACACGCTCGGGAGAAGGTCCTGGGCGGAAGAGGAATCGGCGCTCATGGAGACGTTGAGGTGGCACTCCGACGGAGAGATCGATCCGGTCACCAAGATCAAGGGCGTTAGAAAGTTCGAANTGCGTGACGTCGCCCTTATCCGCGAGGCTTGGCTCTGGAGAGATGAGNTCGCACGCGCGCGGGACCGAGCCCCTTTCCGAGTGGCCGGCGATCCGGCGNTCCTGGAGATCGTACGAGAGCGNCCACGGGACGTTTCNGCCCTCGCCCGCATACACGGCTTCTCGCCCCAGCTCGCNGAGCGGGCGGGGCGAGAGTTACTCGACCGACTCGAACGGACCGACGGGCTCGACGATTCCGAGCTCGTAGGTTATCCAAGCGGGCCCTCGGGNCCGCGCCGCGCCCCACCTGCGGTGGAGGAGATCGCCAACCGCCTCAAGGTTGTTCGAAACGAAGCGGCGGAGGCCCTGGGGATCGCGCGGGGNGTCCTGATGTCGAACACCGTAATCTTGGAGATCGCCCTAGTGCATCCGGGTTCTGTGGAAGAACTCGCGCAGATTGAAGGGGTGCGGCACTGGCAATTGGAGACGTTGGCGGACCGGTTCTTGGCGGCTCTCTAAGAGGCTGCCNAGAGGAGCACTGTCAGCCCTCCTAGGCNACGTCCTCTTCTTTCCGTTTGCAGTCGATGCAGTAGCGGGCGTGCGGGAGCGCGTCGAGCCGTTCNAGCCCGACCGCAGAGCCACAAGTGTGGCAGTCCCCGAAAGACTTGGGGTCGTTGTACAATCGGCGCAACGCCTCCTCGAGCCGGTAGATGTAACGCCCCTCCTTCGTCGCGAAGAGCGCNGCCTTCTCGCGCTCCATCGCCTCGGTCCCCTGATCCGCCATGTGGTCCGTGTACGCGGATAGATCGGAGTCCATCGACTCGCGGTCGAGCTTGGAAATCCTGTCGAAGAGCCCTAACGCCTTGAGCGCCCTCGCCCGCTCATCCATGAGCCGGCCNTCGATGTGCTTGAGCTGCTTCTTGGTCAACATTCTGNATTTCTTATAGGGTCCGATTGTGAAGTAGGACTGCCAACTGGCNCCANGGNGAGGAAATTAATTGAATCGGAAAACNTCGTCTACGTNGNGCGGGATCCCCACACCCGTGNAAGGGTAATCCCGTGATCCCCGAANCTAAAACTTGNANCTTCGCCCGAGTGCGGGCGTCGATCACGGAGCGTTGCGAGCCGAAATGGAAACCATCGAGTGCCTGCGCTGCGGGCCTGAAAAACCGACGTTGGCCAAACCTCCTTTTCGAACCGAACTAGGGCAACGCATCCAAGANCGGATCTGCTCCCAATGCTGGGCAGAGTGGCTACAGCATCAGACGNTTCTGATCAATCACTACGGGCTCGACCCTCGTGACAGTCAGGCGCGCGAGTTTCTGTACGGTCAGATCGAGACCGTATTGTTGGGTGGCGGCGAAGGAAAGGAAGTCGATACTTCGCAGAAAGGCGAGATNGAGTGGTAGCTGCTCGAAGGCTATTCAGCCGGCACGACACGAGCCCAGCAGGTGTCCTCCCGGTCCAGACGCACTAACTCGCCGCCTGCCCAGGACNCCAGGACCTTAAACCGCACCGGGGCAGCGCGAAACGAGTTGGTCCAGCGCCTGTCCCANCGCTGGTATCCGCCCTGTATTCGGCTGTACGTCAGNCCCTTCCAGGACGGTCGGNTCGCTCATCACATCCGGCTCGTAACACGACCTCAATGTCCACCAGCGCATCCTCTAGCGTCGCCTGATCGATGGTGAGAGGAGGCGCGAACCGGATGACCTGGTGGTGCGTCTCTTTGGCGAGAATCCCCCTGGCCTCAAGAGCCTCGCAGAACGGCCTCGCGGTGCCCGACGACTCCTTGATCACGACGCCGATCATGAGGCCGCGCCCACGAACTTCCTCGACGTGAGGAGAGTCGATGTCACGGAGCCGACCCATAAACCACGTGCCGATCTCATCGGAACGTTCTGAAAGTTTCTCGTCCAGGATGACGCGGAGTGAGGCGCGGCCGATCGCCGCTCCCAATGGATTGCCGCCGAACGTGGAGCCGTGGTCCCCCGGCTGGAAAACGTCCATGAACTCGGCGTCGGCGATGGTGGCCGAGACGGGGTAGACTCCGCCCCCCAAGGCCTTGCCCACGATGAGCACGTCTGGCCGAACGTCCTCCCACTCGCAGCAGAAGAGGCGTCCGGTCCGTCCGAGTCCCGTCTGGATTTCGTCACCCATGAACGCAATGCGCTGCTCCCGGCAAACCTCGGCGGTGTGACGCAGGTATCCGTCAGGCGGCACGATCACACCACCTTCGCCCTGGAGAGGCTCGACCAGGAACCCCACCGTGTGCTCGGTGACGGCGGCGTCGAACGCATCGGCGTCGCCGTAAGGAACCAGCACGAAACCAGGTGTAAACGGGCCAAATCCCTCACGGTACTGGTCCTCGGAACTGAAGCCGACGATGGTGGTCGTTCGCCCGTGGAAGTTGTTTTCACAGACGATGATCTCAGCTTTACCCTCGGGCACCCCCTTCACCTGGTAACCCCATTTGCGGACCGTCTTGATCGCTGTCTCGACGGCTTCGGCGCCCGTGTTCATCGGAAGNGCTTTTTCGTACCCGGTCGCCTCGCAGAGGTCGCGCACAAAGGGCCCCATCTGATCGTTGTGAAACGCCCGTGACGTCAACGTCAGCTTCGACATTTGCTCCGCTGCCGCCGCCATGATGGCCGGGTGACGGTGGCCCTGGTTCAGAGCCGAGTATGCGGAAAGCATGTCGAGNTACCGATTTCCGTCCACATCCCAAACCCACGCGCCTTCCCCGCGCTCCAACACGACCGGGAGGGGTTTGTAGTTGCGGGCACTGAACTCGTCGGCCTCGNCGAGAAAGAGATCGGTCTTCGATGCGCTGGCCTGGGTCATGGCACTGCTCGTGTGATAACGTGGGTAACTGTGATGACGGGGTTACTACGGCCGTGGCTACTATAGTGGCTACTCAACGGTTCCGGTACACTACCTCCGCCACGACGTCTCCGACCATAAAAAGTGTCTGGGCACTCGTATTCTCCACGACGTCTCTGGGCGTGTGCCAGAAGCCATGCCCCGGACCGTAGTCGAAGTCGATGATGTTGGCTACGGGAATACCCGCCTCGATGAATCGGACGTGATCGTCGAGGACCCTCGAAGTTTGATCCATGGGGAAAAAACGCCGATACCCCAGGCCGGCTGCAATACCCCAAATACGCTGAACCACCTGACCCGCCCCCTCCATGGAATAGGCCTCGACAGGAAAGCTGGGGTCCGCATCCCCGACCATGTCGAGGAGGATTCCATAAGCCGGCGGGTTCTCGCTCCCCACTCCGGCTATGTAATGCCGGGCGCCCAGGAACATGTCCGTTGTGGAGGGTCCGTAGTCCTCCCCATCGCTGAAGAGGAACTCCACGCCTCCGGGTGGAGGTTGCTCGTTGAACATTCGGGCCAACTCCATGAGAACCGCCGTGCCCGAAGCACCGTCGTTGGCACCGGTAACCGGCAGCTCCCGGTCGGCCTCATCGGAGCTCTGGTCTGCCTTCGGCCGTGTGTCCCAGTGTGTGAGGAGGAGCAGCCGCGAGCCATCCGCGGGGCCGAACCGAGCGATGACGTTGGTCAGAGCGAGCTCGTTACCATCAACGGTCACATGCTCGAACGGCTGGAGAAACACCGTATGGGCGAGGGATCGCAACTCGGTCTCCAACCACTCCAATTGCTCGGCATGGCCTGCGGACCCTGGTATGCGCGGCCCGAAGGCCACCTGTCGCTCCAGATCCTGAAAAGCACGGTCCGCGTTGAATGGCGGACGCTCGACCCGGACGGTTGTGGCGCTTTCTCCGGCATCACCCCCACCACACCCAGCGACCGCAAGTGGGATCGCGGNCACCAACATCATCCATCGCTTCATCACACAAGCGCCGTGTACCAACGCTTCAAGCGCGACCCGCTGTACTCCTTCAGCAGCCTTCACGTCGCGGCCACCGCTTGTGCTGCATGTTCTCTGATCTTCAGGGTCATCGAATAGAATCCGTTCCTTCGATTGACCGAGAGATGTTGCCCCAGGTCCAACCGCTCGAAAAGCCCCTCTAGGTCGGTCGAAAGAATTTCCTCCGGCGTCTTGCCGGAGTATATNATGAAGAGGGCGGCGATGAGCCCTTTGACGATGTGTGCGTCGCTGTCCCCCCGAAACGCCATTTCGGACGACTCGGAACCCTCGACGGTGACGAGCCAGACCTGACTCAGACACCCTGGGACCAGGTGATCTTGATCCCTGAATTCTTCCGGATAAGGCTCAAGCTTCCGTCCAAGCTGTATGAGGTACCGATAACGGTCCTCCCAAGAGAGCAACCGGTTGAAGCGCTCTGCGAATTCGTCGGGAGTCATAGGCGNATGAAGGCTGTTGAAGGAGTACAGTGGGCCGCGTTGCGGATGCCTACCCGCCTTCGNCGGGTGTTCCAACGGCCCCAGCTCCTAGACGGNGCGACGACGCCATAGCATTCGCTATGGTTAGGAGTTCCAACAACGGGGCACCGCGCGCAAGCGTGGTCGGGGTCGTGCCACCGCAACCCTTCAACGTGTAAGGTCATTCCCCTCATGTTCGTGGGCACATGGCGGTTGTGNGGTTGATCCTGCGTCTCTCCTTCAACAGCCTTCGGCTGCGAGCNGCGGCGTNCGTGTCAGCCGACCGCCGAGCGGCTGGATCCGCCACTCAACGTAATCGCCTCGAGGGCGCTGANTAGCTCTTCTGCGACGAACGGCTTCTTGAGGAAGGGAATATCATACCGTTGACAGAGAAGCATCTCCTCCNCATCCAGTGCCGTCCCACCCANGACGATGGCTCGTGTGTCGGGGTGTTCCTTGAGGAAGCTCACCGCGAGTTCGACACCATCACCTATTCGAAATATCGGCAAGATTCTGACCGAACACAAACAATAGGAGAAAACGAACCGGGCCCGCGCCGCCTGCGGCGACGCGAATCCGGTTCAGGTATCGAAACTCCGGCTCAGCGGATTCTGGCGATCGCCCTCATCCGCACTCGCTGTATCCGCAGATGTGGCACTTTACACAACCCTCTTCGAACGAGAGTTGGCCAGCGCCGCATTCCGGGCAGCTGCCGAAGAAATTCTCCTGTTGCCCGGCACCCGAAGAGACCTGCGACTGGGCTCCACCCGCATCAACGGTAGCACCCAACGGAAGCGTCTCCTGCACACCTTCCTTCTCCGCCATGTACCGCTCGATGGCCTGGCCGATCGCGTCTGGCAACGAGAGCACTTTGCTCGGACCCACCCCTACAGCGCGATCCGACGAGACTCCCCGAAGTTGGTCTTTGACGGCAGAGACCGGAATTCCGGAACGGAGGGCAAGGGAGATAAGCCGCCCGACCGCCTCGGCATCCGCCGTCGCTGCGCCACCCGCCTTCCCGAGTGTACAGAACACCTCAAAGGGGCGGCCACCCTCATCCTCGTTGATCGTGACATAAAGATCGCCGAGCGGTGAGTTCATCTTGAGCGTACGGCCCCGCAACATGGAGGGGCGTTGGCGCTTGTGGCGAGCCGCGGCAGCGGTCTGATCCTCATCGTCTCGTTCGTGGTAGACCTGGTCGAGTTCCATCTGGAGCACATGGAGAGACTCCCGTGCATCCGCGAGCATCTGCTCGAGAGCCGCAATGTCACCGCTCGACTCCTCGTGGTCGTCGGCCGACTGCGGCGGCTCCTCCCGCAGGTTCTCCTGCGGACTCTTAGCCGTCTTTCCGGTCGCCAATACTTGTCCGGATCTCGACCCGTCGCGGTACACCGTAACACCCTTACAGTCGAGTTCATACGCGAGTTGATAGATCTCCCGGACGTCGTCCTCGGTGGCCTGCGTCGGAAAGTTGGTGGTCTTGGAAATGGCGGAATCTGTGTGCTCCTGGAACGCCGCCTGCATACGCACGTGCCACTCCGGGGAGATGTCGTGCGCGGTCTTGAAGACGGCCTGTACCTCCTCTGGAATTTCCGGAAAGTGAATGTGACCCTGCTCTGCGATGCGGGCGATGAGGTCCTCCGAGTACCAACCCTGCTCCTGGGCGCGAGCCACGAAGGCAGGGTTCACATCAGGCATCATCGAACCGGCTTGGTTGCGCATGAACGCGACGGCGAAAATCGGTTCGATACCTCCGGAACACCCGGCGAAGATCGATATGGTGCCGGTCGGCGCCACCGTTGTGAGGTTGCAGTTCCGGAGCCTGAGCATCGGACGAATACGATGTCCCGCAGAATCCCGGGCACACAGTTCGTCCGGCCCCCAAATGGACTCCTCCCAGGCCGGGAAGATCCCTCGGCTCTCGGCGAGCTTCTCCGACGCGCTGCGCGACTCTTGGTTCAGGAATCCCATCACCTTGCGGCCCATTTCAACCCCTTCGTCACTGTCGTAGGGGATCCCGAGCCCGATGAGCATGTCCGCCCAACCCATGACTCCCAGGCCAATCCGGCGGATGGCCTGAGCCAAGTCGGTGATCGCTTGCAAAGGATACTGATTGGCGTCGATGACGTTATCCAAGAAGTGCGTGGACAGATGGACCGTCTGGCTGAGTGCCTCCCAGTCCACGCCATCGGCCGGATCATCTACTCCGTCTGGTACATGATCCTCTTTGACGAACTTCGCGAGATTCACGCTTCCCANGTTGCATACGTCGTAGGGCAGAAGCGGTTGCTCGCCGCACGGATTCGTGGCCTCGTACGAGCCGAGCNTGGGCACGGGGTTGAACTTGTTGGCCCGGTCGATGAAAAATGTCCCCGGCTCGCCGGTCTTCCACGCGCCATGAACGATCATGTCGAAGATCTCGCAGGCGTCGTTTTGGCCCACTACCTGGTCGGTCTTGGGGTCCACCAGATCGTAGCTCTCGCCCGCTTCGACCGCCTCCATGAACGCATCGGTAAGGGCGACAGAAATGTTGAAATTCGTGATCCGAGAGGTGTCGTCCTTACAAAGGATGAACGAACGGATGTCCGGATGATCCACCCTGAGTATCCCCATATTCGCCCCGCGCCGCGTCCCGCCCTGCTTCACGACTTCCGTGCTCGCGTCATAGAGCGTCATGAAGGAGACCGGCCCCGAAGCCACACCCGTGGTCGACTTTACCTGTGCACCGGTCGACCGAAGTCGAGAAAAGGAGAAGCCCGTACCACCACCCGATTGATGAACGAGCGCCATCGCCATGAGCGTATCGTAGATGCCGCTCTTTCCGTTGGAGAGCGTGTCGTCCACCGGCAGGACGAAGCAGGCTGANAGCTGTCCCAGAGGACGGCCAGCGTTCATCAGCGTCGGAGAGTTCGGCTCGAATTTCCCCGTGGTCATCAGATCGTAGAACTGGCGGGCCAACTCTTNCGCAGCCGCCTCTGAGGCCCCGTATTCCAGGTCGGTATCGGCGATGACCTTGGCCACACGCCAGAACATGGCCTCCGGCTCCTCAACGGGCGTTCCCTCGGCATCCTTCTTCAGGTATCGCTTGCCCAAAACGATCCGGGCATTTTCGGAGAGATCCGCCTCCGGTAGGTCCTCTGGTAGGGGCTCCTCGAAGATCGGACGGTCAGAGGGTGGGGCCTGCCGCTTCATACCTATTCTACTCCGCGCCAACTGTGGAAAGGCAGTGGGAATCCCCGCCTCAAATATGTTGAAAACCGACGAAAACCCACCTCGCCAGTGCATNTCACTTGTGGAAAAATGGCCTGGGGCACACAAAATATTGCGGCTGTCCAACGTACGGCTACTACATGTTGTGGTCAAGAGGCCTGTTGTCGGACTGGACGCCGCGAAACCGCTTCCTTAGGAGGCACCGTAGAAGGCACCTTCCCTCGAGACCACCTTCCCGCACCGACCTTGTCAAAAGGGCGCATCGTCCTCACCCTTTGGAAACGTTGGACCATCCTTGTTGGACCATCCATGTTGGACCGGCCAATAGAGTTTTCGAGTGATCGAGGGCATGCGCGAACCATCCAAAAGCATCTGGTACCAGTTGGGTTATGCGCTCGAATCAGCGCGGCACGGAGCCTCGTCGGCCCGGTCCACTGCCAAAGCACGACCTGCGCCGAACAGACGGGGCAAAGCGGCGGANCCTGAACGCAGACTCATCNCGTCGACCATGGATCAACTCATCGCGACCGGCGCGGGCATTCTCGGTGACCGCCTGTTCTCCGTGCTGGTCGGGAAACGGCCCGGCACATTGCGCCTGACGCGGGCTGCCTTGGCGGGAGCCGGTGCCGCGCTGGCGCTCAGCCTGTTTCGGCCCGGAAAAAATGGAACGAAGGAGGGCGGGCAGACCCCATACGACCCGACCGAGGAACTCCTCACGGGAGCGGCGCGGGGTATGCTCTATGGTGCCGTTCTCGAACCCCGCCTCCCGGGATCGCCACTGCTTCGCGGTGCCACCTTCGGCGTCATGGAGTACGTGACATCCCCATTCGGCGGGCTAGACGTCATCCTCGGTGCTTCCAGCCCCAACCGGACCATGCCGATCGTGGCAGCGCTATTGGGTCCGGGGGGTTCTGGGGCCAAGCCCAGGGCCGGGTCTATAACAGACCACGTCGCTTTCGGGATCGCGCTCGGCCTTCTCTACGGAGCGGGAAGGGCCAGCAGAGGAAGCCGCGTCGCCGAATAGGCGGGGAGGGACCTGGGATCCGGACGTACCATACCTTCTGAGCAAGGCGCCAGCCTGATGGTCGACCCCGGGCTGACCTCACCGCCCGGATCTACCGCACCCTCGATGATGCCCAGGATNTGGGTCCGGACATCTCCTTCGCCCACGCCAACAAGTCCGCAGAACGCCCACGGACGATCCCGAACTACTGCTCCGACATACGCCCCGCCCAAACCATCCACCTGNTCGAGTACAACATAGGAGACCCCGATTTCACGAGCCTCGCGGAAGAAACGTTCCGGATCGGCACTCAGTGGATACGTCCGGCTCCGCACGCCCGAAAGTGTGTAGAAGATGCGTGGCTTTCGGCTGAATACCGCCGACCCGTCCGGGACATTTTCACCGACCCACCTCGCCGCAGAGACGAACTGCTGAAACCCTTGNCTGTANCACGCGAAAGGTCCTCCTTGGCG
Organism: Gemmatimonadota bacterium; assembly: GCA_002712565.1. The sequence goes on from PAUA01000029.1 coordinate 24,755, forward strand.
GACAAAGCTCCGGCAGGTATTGGCTCCACTGACAGCCTGCCCCCAACTCTGCATGGAGGGCACCAGCAACGCGGCGACTGCAATTACCCCGGCNNCGACCGGCAGGCGGGCATCGATACGCTTCGCCNCCCGGACNAGGGCTTCACCNGCNTAGAANAGCATCAGGGGATAAAGAGGCAGCGCGAACCTGTCCCCGGACCAGACGGCAGGCCAGAGCAGAATCAGCCCGAAGTAGANNGGNGTGAACAGTTCAACGACGGTCCACCGGACTCGGATCCGGGCAACCCATCCGGCCAAGGCAGCGGCCATCACCACCAGACCCAAGGCCGTGAGCGCGCCGCCCGACCAAGGAGACAGTCCAGCCGGGATGTGTACGAGGACGTAGCCTTGGAGGTTTTCGAGCATACGAGCGACGAGGTCTCCGATCCCGGCTTGGCCCAGATCCGGTTGGTACGGATCGATCATCCAGAACTCGGAGACGTACTGGGCCTCACCCCCTGCCCGAGACCGCAGCCACCAAAGCAGGTTGGGAGCCGCGAACGCGATCACGAACCCAGCCAGCGCTCGCCAATGCCGTGCGAGACCTAGCCACGCCCCCACCGCCAGAACCAGTGGCAGTCCCGCTGTCCGAGTGAAGGTGGAGAGGATCGCCAGGACGCAGCCCGCCAAAATCCACCGTGAGGGCACCGCCACGTGCTCCGATTTNTGNAAGCTCCAGAGACATGCGAGAGTCAGCGCCAANAAGAGTGGATCCGACAGAATCCAATTGGTGGACCAAAGCAGAGCCGGTGAGAACGCGAGGACCAGCGATACACCGGCCGCCAAGCCCACGCCGTGTCGGTCGCGCACCCAGGCGAAACAAACCGTCAGGCCGACCGTCACCAGAAGCAAAGACAGGATCTTGAAGGTGATCCAAGCCTCTGCGCCGAGCCCCATGGCCCCCGCGAGCAGTGCCGGATAGAGCGGCGGGTACTTCGTGTGCGGCGCCAAGGCAGGATCCCATGCCTCGACGTACCCTGCACCNGTGGTCAGCGAATAGGCGAGAGACAGGTAGCCGGCATTGTCGCCGCCGTTATGNGGGGCTGGATTCAGGGCCGGGAGCGCGATGGCCAGATGGACCAAGGCCACGCCGGCGAGAATCACCGCTGGGTGAATCGGGCGCTTGATCCCGTCCTGCTCCGCTTTCGGGACCTTGCCTCGGCCACGGCGTGTCATATTTCGGCCCGGGGCATCATGTCCCCNCTCCGGGTGTCCCAGCGCTGCCGGGCGTCATGGATCCCAATACTCGGGGGGCCCCGGCACCCGTAACCGACGGAATGTTACCGGTGACCTGATGGAGATGTGCCCACGCCAAGAACGCGAACGCGAGCGCCTCGCGCGCGTCGGGATCGACCCCGAGGTCCGCACCGTTCCTCACGGGCACGGGGGCTAACTCCCGCTTGATGGCCTGGGCCAACGCTGGGTTGTTTGCACCGCCCCCAACGAGGAAGACTTCATCGAGACCTCGGGGAAGCACCCAGGATCCGTAAGCCTCCACGATCGAGCGGGCGGTGAACGCCGTGAGCGTAGCGACAAGATCACACCAGGCCTCCTCGTCCTCGCCGGGATTCANNTTCAAGCCCTCCGCCACCCGATCAAGCAGCACCCGCCCGAAATGCTCCCGGCCCGTCGACTTGGGCGGTGGAGCCCGAAAGTAGGCATCGTCGAGGAGCCCTGCGAGGAGCGACTCGTCCACTTTACCCCGCAGCGCCATCGCCCCATCCTCATCGTACGGCACCGCACCACCGCTGGCGCGCCACACTGCCCCGTCGATCAACGCCACACCCGGCCCCGTGTCGAANGCGATCACCGGCTCNGAAGAACCCGTTGGCGGCAACCAAGTCACGTTTGCCATCCCCCCCAGGTTCTGGATNGCGCGCTGGCGATCCACAGCNGTGAACAAGAGTTGATCGAGCCANGGANCNAGCGGAGCACCCTGCCCGCCGGCCGCCACATCGCGACTCCGGAAATCGCTNACAACGGGCGCTCCAGTACNCTCGGCAAGGGTAGCAGCGTCTCCCAGTTGGAGCGTGGCNCCCCTCAGNACATCGTTCGGTGGAGTGTGCCACACGGTCTGCCCNTGTGAACCGATGGCCGCGAGTTCCTGGCTCTCGACNCCCGCGGCCGCACACACGTCGCGGACNGCATGAGCGAACCACTCGCCGAGCGATGCGTGAAGTCGGCACAATGTGTCCGGCGTGCCCTCCTCGAGAGCCTGGAGGATCGTTGTCCGGCGGTCCTCGTCGTACGCGGTTGTGCTGAAAGCGAGCAGGCTCCAGTCCAAAGTCGCGCTGGAGTCGCCGTCGATCCGTACGAGCACGGCGTCGATCCCGTCGATAGACGTCCCCGACATGAGGCCCACGAAAAGATCACCGGAGCTCACGCCGGCGGGTCCTCGGCCAGACTCCCGATCACACGGGCAAGCACGCCCCCCACCTCTTCGAGCAGCCCCTCCGCTTCTACGACTCCGACACGACGACGTTCCATGACGAGCGCGATCTTCACGCGGCCCCCCGCCGCCTCGAGGAGTGCCGTGGCGCCGGGACGATCCACCTCAAGGATCGTCATCAGAATCCGTTCACTCCGATCCTCAAGCTTCTCACAGGTCGCCTGGAGATCCACCATGAGGTTCCCGAACACCTTCCCGGTCATGACCATGGCAGCGGTGGTGATCGTATTAAGAACCATCTTGGTGGCGGTGCCCGCCTTCATGCGGGTGGAGCCCGTCACGACCTCCGGACCAACGAGGGGTGCGATGACCACATCGTGGGCCTTCAGGAGTTCGGGCGTCGGGGACGTGCACAGGAGAAAACCCGTGTGCGCACCACATTCGCGGGCCCGCGCCAAGGCACCATGCACGAAGGGGGTCGTCCCCGAGGTGGCGATCCCCATCACGAAGTCTTTCGTGCCGACTCCGAGGCGATCGATCTCGGCAGCGCCGTCCTCCGGGTGGTCTTCCGCGCCCTCCTGGGAACTGACCAGCGCTATCCTTCCGCCCGCGATGATACCCTGCACCATTTCAGGATCGGTTCCGAATGTCGGCGGCATCTCCGCTGCATCCAGAACACCCAACCGTCCCGAGGTACCCGCACCCACATAGATCATACGGCCCCCGCTCCGGAAGGCCTCCACCACCAACTCGATCGCATCGGCAATGGCGAGCCGCTGGGATCCGACGGCCTCCGCTACCCCTCGGTCCTCGGAATTGATGAGATCGACCAACTCGAGCGGTGACAACACGTCCATCGCCGAAGAACGCGGATTTCTCTGCTCCGTCAGTCGGTCGTCGAGCATGCGAACGATTCGTCCCTTGGTGTTCGAGGACCTGGAACTCCCCCCGGCTTGCGGCGATACTTCGCTTGGACAAGCTAATCTTGGTTTCTTTTTATAGACAACCAAGAACTTTGCACACCCGAGGCTCCGTGAATCTTCTCGAAGAGGCCCAATCTCTCGCCGCAGACCTCACTGCGATACGTAGAGATCTTCATCAGCATCCGGAACTCTCGTTCCAGGAGGTCCGGACCGCGGGAATCGCAGCGAGGGAAATGGAGGTGCTCGGGTTCTCCGTCCGCACCGGGATCGGTCGGACCGGCGTGATCGCTGAACTCCACAACGGCGAAGGTCCGGTCATTGCACTTCGTGCGGACATGGACGCCCTCCCCATTCAGGAGGCGAATACGCACGATTTCGTCTCCCAGAACCCGGGTGTCATGCACGCCTGCGGGCACGATGGACATGTGGCCGGGTTGATCGGAGCGGCCCGAATTCTGGCGGAGAAGAGAGATTCTGGGCTCCTGCCCTCTGGCACCATTCGATTCATCTTTCAACCCTCCGAAGAGGCGACCGACGACGAGGGCAAGAGTGGAGCGATGCGGATGGTGGACGAAGGTGTGATGGAGGGGGTCGACGCCGTCGTGGGACTACATCTGGGAGGTCCGCTCCCAGCTGGGAAGATCTTCTTCGCGGCCGGACCCATCATGGCCGGCGCCGCGGAGATACACATCGAGGTGCTCGGCAAGAGCAGTCACGCGGGAATGCCCGAGGCCGGCGTGGATGCGCTCGTATTGGCGGCTCGGGGTGTGGTCGCAGCCCAGGACTCGGCACCCAAGGACCGTTCGCCCGTGGAAGACGGGCTCATTTCCTTCGGGCAGATTTCGGGGGGCACCGCCACCAACGTCCTGGCGGACCGCGTGGCGATCGACGGGACCATGCGTTTCTTCTCGGAGGAGACCCGAGAACGCCTCAACCGCCGGTTGGACGAGGCGTTCGGCGTTCTGGAAGAATCGGGCGCTAAGGTCACGATCGACGTCGAGACCGGTATTCTTCCTGTCATCAACGACGACCGAGTGACCACATGCGTGCGCGCCGCGGTCATCGATCTGGTGGGAGAGGACGACGTGCTTCCCATCGAGCCCATGACACTCGCAGAGGATTTTTCCTTTCTCGCGAAGGAGACGCCAGGCACATTTTTTTGGGTCGGGGCAGCCCTCCCCAAGCCTCGGATGCACCATGAGTCCGACTTCGATATCGACGAAGCGGCGCTCCCATTGGGGGCCGCCACGTTGTCGGCCGGCGCCATCAGCCTTCTCCAAGAGATGGGGTAAGTCCCCTGGGACGAATCGCAACAGGGCCGATCTGCCCGAAACGCGCGGTACTCGTGCCACGCCCGAAACGTGCAGCACGAGCGATGCTCGGTCTGGCGCTTCTGCTGGCCGCTTGTACGCCGGCCGAACCACGCCAGGCCCCCTCAGACGAGACGGCCAAATCCCGACCTCCCGTCGTCTTTCCGGACACCTGGCGATTCTCGGCCGACGCTGCACCCGTAACCGCTGAACACGCCGTGGTCGTGAGCGCGGATACATACGCCAGCGAAATCGGTGCTCGCATCATGCAGGAGGGCGGGAACGCGGTGGACGCGGCCATCGCCGTATCCTTCGCTTTGGCCGTGGTCGTACCGCGTGCAGGGAATATCGGTGGCGGTGGCTTCATGGTCGTGAGGATGGCCGATGGGACCATCGCAGCGCTCGACTACAGAGAAAAAGCACCGCTCGAGGCCAACCGCGACATGTTCGTCGACGACCGCGGGGAGTTGACCGGCAAGTCGGAGCTTGGGCATCTGGCTGTGGGCGTGCCGGGCTCCGTGATGGGCCTGTGGGAAGCCCACCAACGGTTCGGCACCATGGCCTGGGCTGCACTGGTGGAGCCGGCAGCCGAGCTGGCTGACGGCTTCGAGGTCGGCGAAGGCTTCCGCCGCAGCATCGTCACCAAGGAGACGGACCTCCGGCTCTACGAAGCAACGGCGGCGACCTTCCTCCCAGGGGGCCGGATCGTGGACCTGGGCGAGACCTTTGCTCAGCCCGAGCTCGCGGCCACGCTGCGCCGGATCCGAGACCGAGGCGCCGACGGATTCTACCGGGGAGAGACCGCCGATCTGATCGTCGCGGAGATGGCACGTGGCGACGGACTCATCTCCCATCGGGACCTGGAAACCTACACCGCCGCTTGGCGGGACCCGATCGAGTTCACGTATCGGGGTTACACGGTTCTCTCGATGCCGCCCTCCTCCTCAGGGGGCACCACGATGGCGGAAATGGCCAACATTCTGGAGATCTACGACCTCGCGGAGCTGCCCTGGCACTCGACCCAGATGATTCACCTTCTAGCGGAGTCTTCGCGACGGTCGTTCTCGGATCGGAACCAGTATCTGGCGGACCCGGATTTCATCGAGCTCCCGCTGGAGCGTTTGACGGCGAAGTCGTACGCCGCCGCACGGGCCGCATCAATCACTGACCGGGCCACACCCTCGGCGGAAGTCGGGCCCGGCCTGGAACCTCCGCGGGAGGGGAACAACACTACGCACCTCTCCGTCGTGGACGCCTCTGGGAACGCCGTGGCCGTGACAACGACGCTCAACTTGTCGTTCGGCAGTAAGGTGACGGTGGCGGGGGCCGGGTTCCTGCTGAACAACGAGATGGACGACTTCTCTGCGAAGCCGGGCACAGCAAATTTTTTCGGTCTGGTCCAGGGAGAGAACAACGCCGTGGAGCCCGGCAAGAGGATGCTGTCGGCCATGACCCCCACGATCGTCAGCCGTCCCGACGGCACACCCTTCTTCGTCACAGGCTCCCCCGGGGGACCAAGGATCATCACGACGGTCTTTCAGACCATCGTCAACGTCGTGGATTACGGGATGAACGTCGCTCAGGCCGTGCATGCGCCCCGGGTCCACCACCAGCACCTGCCCGACCAGATCGTGTACGAGAGCGGCGCCCTGACTGCGACGGTCCTGGCGGAGTTGGAAGCCCGCGGCCATGTGGTGGTTGAACGGGTTGAAGACGGAGGACTATCCGGAAGTGTTCAGGCCATCATGGTCATGCCGGACGGAACGCTCCAAGCGGCGTCCGATCCGCGCGGCCGTGGCGCGGCCGTAGGGTGGTGACCGGTGGGCGACCGGCGCGTGACCTGCTAGTGACCCGAGACGGATCGCGGGGATGAACGAACTCCGCACCATCCTCCCCTACTTTCGGCCCTACCGAACAGGGGCCGTGGCGGGTCTGGCGTTGGTTGTCGTCACCAACCTCTTCGCGGTGGCCGGGCCATATCTGATCAAGCTGTCCATCGACGGCTTGGGCGATCCGGATGTGACGATGGGTCGCATTTCGACCTATGCCCTCCTCCTCGTAGTGGCCGCATTTCTCGGAGGGGCCGCCAAGTATGGCATGCGCGAGCTTCTCAACGGTCTCAGTCGCCGCATCGAGTGCGACCTGCGGAACGACTACTTTGCGCACCTCCTTCGGCTGGACGCGGGCTTCTATGGCCGCACGCGGACCGGTGATCTCATGGCCCGCGCCACCAACGACACCCAGGCCGTACGTATGGCAACCGGGCCCGCCATCATGTACGCGGTGAACACGTTCGTGAGCTTCCTGCTCACTCTGGGACTCATGGTATGGATCAGCCCGAGGCTCACGGTCTACGCGCTGGCCCCCATGGTGGTCCTCCCACCAGTCGTTTTCATGTTCGCAAGGGTGATTCACCGGCGCTTCGAGAAAATCCAGGAGCAGTTCTCCACGCTCTCGACCATGGTGCAGGAAAACCTGACGGGCATGCGCATCGTGCGGGCTTATGTGCAGGAGGACAGCCAGGCGCACCAGTTCGACAAATTCAACCGTGAGTACATGGACAGAAACATGGACCTCGTGAAGGTGGCGGGCCTGTTCCATCCCATCCTCGCGCTCTTCTCGGGAGCGGCGATGGTCATTGTGCTGTGGGTAGGCGGTCTCGAAGTCATCGCCGGACGGATCACAACTGGAGACTACGTCGCGTTCGGAATCTACGTCGCGTACCTCATCTGGCCGCTCATCGCCCTGGGCTGGGTGGTCAATCTGTTTCAGAGGGGCTCGGCCAGTATGGGCCGCCTCAACAAGATCTTCGAGACCGAACCGGCCGTGCGGCCCCCCGAGAACCCCGTACCGCTGGCCGAGCCTCGCGGCGNCGTCGAGTTCCGCAACGTCTCGTTTCGGTATCCAGGCACGGAGCGGTTNGTCCTCGAGGACATCTCTTTCTCGGCCGATCCAGGCCAGANCGTNGCGGTCGTCGGCCCCACCGGCTCGGGCAAATCCACGCTTGTGACGTTGATCCCCAGGATCTACGACGTCACGAGCGGGTNCGTGCTGGTCGACGGGGTCGATGTGCGCGATTTGGATTCGGGTGAGCTACGCTCGCTCATCGGCATGGTGCCCCAGGACCCATTCCTATTTTCGGCGACCATCGAGGAGAACATCGGGCTCGGNNTNGGTCTCGACCTCGGTGCCGAGGAACCGGGCGCAGAGGATGAGGACCCGGACGAAGTTGTGCTCGAAGCAGCCCGCGTCGCCCAACTCCACATGGCGATCGAGGGCTTCCCAAAGGGCTGGGGGACACTTCTGGGCGAGCGCGGGGTCAACCTCTCGGGCGGGCAGAAGCAACGCACCACACTGGCCCGTGCCGTGGCACGCGACCCGCGGATTCTCGTCCTCGATGACGCCTTGAGCGCTGTGGACACCCACACCGAGGCGCGCATTCTCGACGACCTCGCACACGTGATGGAGGGGCGCACTTCTTTTATTATCAGCCACCGAGTGTCCGCCGTGATGAACGCCGATCTCATTCTCGTACTGGATGGAGGCCGAATGGTCGAGCGAGGCCGCCACACAGAGCTGATGGCCCTAGGTGGGACCTACGCCCAGCTGCTACACCGGCAAATGCTCGAACAGGATATCGAGTCGACGACCGTGGGGGTGAAGTAGAGCCCACCTGCACGCGAATGGCGGATCCGAAGGGCTGAGGAACTTGAAGTCCACCAAGCGCATTCCTTGGTTGACACTTCGGTCCTGGATCCCCTTAGAGGGCTGTTGGCGCACCGTTGAGCACCATCCGACTCACACACGCCCCGACGGGTATTCCAGGTTTGGAATCCGCCTCGAGTCTGCGGGTGTACCCCCGCTAGGGCCTAAACCGCACGTACTTTACCAGCCGCTGCCGACCGACCTCACCGGCGTAGATGTTGCCCTGCAGATCGACGCCCAGGAACTCGACGCCCGTTCCGGTCGGATTCTCCGAATCAGGGATGAAGGCGGTCACCCAGCCGGTTTCGGAATCTCCGATCCTGATGCCTCGCTCCCACCCCGGGTTCCAGCGTGCGTCGGACATCCCATCACCCACGTAGATGACGTCTTTGTCGTCCACGAACACAACACTCGGGCGCCCGAACTGCGTCCATACGGCTAGACGGTTTCCCTGCTGGTCGAAAATCTGGACTCGATTGTTGCCCCGGTCCGCCACAATTACGCGGCCACGGGCATCCATGGTGATGTCGTGCGGATCGTTGAACTTGCCCGGATCACCGCTCAACGATGCCACACCACCCCCCACCTCCAGCAGGAACTCGCCATCCTTGGAGAACTTGACGATTCGGTTGTTCCCACCGCGATGTCCGTCCGAAATCCAGATCTCCCCGTTGGGAGCGACCACGACGCCCGACGGCCCGTTGAAACGGTTCGGACCATACCCGGACACCCCCGCCTCGCCCAGGGTCATTACGACTCCGCCCTCCTGGTCGAGCTTGAAGACCTGATGTCCCAGGCCCCGCCGCAATCCCTCCACTTCTCGAGCATCTCCGGCCGGCGCGCCCTCGGTCACCCAAAGGAACCCCTCATGGTCCAGGAAGAAGCCGTGAGGGAAGGAGAACATGCCCGCGCCAAAGCTCTTCACCACGTTGCCATCGAGATCGAACTTGAGGATCGGGTCCTGGTCGGAGAGAGCGCAGTGGTTCGCGCCACACCGCGACAGCATCCAGATGTGTTGCCCGTCTGGATCGGGGAACACCCCGCTGACCACGCCGATCTTCCACCCGTTGGGCATCCGCTCCCAGCCGTGAACGGCGTGATAGGGATCGTTGGCGACAGACTGGCCCCGAGCCTCTCCGCCCCACATCGCCACCACAACGGCGAGGCAAGCCACCCTTACTGTCGCCCGTACTGCCACCGTCACCCACTCGACCCGATTGGTACGCGACATCTCGACCTCCGGCAGATGCTCACCCGTCGACGCTCCTCCGCACACGCTCGTCCGGTAGAAGCTCATCCATTGGATGCGCAACCTAGATGCTCAAACACCAGAAGCCCAACCTTGGGAAGACCTTCTAGATCCTTTCTAGAATCCAGTCCGGGGTGAGCGGAAGGAGGTAGGTATTCAGAAGCGTGAAGGTCCCCGTCACCAGGAGCAACCCCAAGATGATGAGCATGACTCCGGCTCCCTTCTCAACTGCCGGCAGAAATCGGCGAAAGCGGGAGAAAGCGCTCAGGAACAAATCCAAGGCCAGCGCTGAAATCAAGAACGGGATGGCCAGCCCCAGGGAGTAGACGCTCAACAGGCTCACACCCGCCCAGACGGTGTCCTGGGTCGAGGCCAGGGTCAGGATCGCTCCGAGGACGGGGCCGATGCAGGGCGTCCAGCCGGCCCCAAAAGCGGCCCCCACTCCTATCGTTCCCAAATACCCGCCGGGCTTGTCGTTCACGTGCACCCGCCGTTCCCTCAACAACGGCACGATTTTGAAGACCCCCGTGAGGTGTAAGCCGAGCACGATGATGACAGCCCCCCCGACCCGAGCGATCCAAACTTCGTAGTACCGCAGGAACGAGCCCAAAAAAGACGCCGAAGCGCCCAGCGCGATAAAAATGATGCTGAAACCCAACACGAAGAGAAGTGAGTGCATGAACGTCGCCCTGCGGTCGACGCCCCCCTGGAGATCCTCCAGGCTCATGCCCGTGACGAACGACAAATAGCTGGGCACAAGCGGTAGGACGCACGGCGACAGGAACGACACCACACCTCCCGTCAAGGCGACCCAAAGACCTACTGATTCGTTCATCTTCTATATTAATCCTCTTAATCCTTTTGATCCTCTGAGGCAGGTGGGTTCGGATCCTGAGCCCGGTAACGGTGCCACACCGCCCTGAACCCCATCACGCTCCCAAGCCAGGCAAGCACCAAAGCTAACGCCCAGCCGAACACGTACGGAAAGAAGCCCACCAACACCGCAGATGAGATCGCGATGATCGCGACGGTACCGAGGATCGTCCGATCCTCTGGGCCGAGTGTGCGGTGACCCGCCAATGCGTCGCTGAACGATACACCCGCCCTCACCAACTGGGCGAGCCGCCACGGTCTCAACACGGTTTCTCGATCCATCATCGCCTCTAAGCGCTCCGCAAGCTTGCCCTCCGGTTCCAACGGCGTCGCCGGGAGTCCTTGAAGTGTGGGGAGCGGCTCCAGCTCTACCACCCTGTGCGGAGGGTGGCGTCCCGGAAGCACGATTTCTGAAGAAGACGCGAGGTCGGCCAGAAAGATCCCCTCGAGCTGTCCCGCCAACGACGCATCCAAAACGCCCACGTCGATCTCCCAGTTCCCTAGAAGACTCCAGGCATTGAGGTTGCTCGAACCCACTCGGCACCAGAGTCCATCCGCGACCGAGCTTTTCGCGTGAATCATCTTGCCCTGCCACTCGAAAAGTCGCACGCCCTGTTCGAGGAGGTAACGGTATCCCGCTCGTGAAAGCGCCCCAACCACAGGCCAGTTGTTGTTGGCGGGTACCAGCACCCGGACGTCGACCCCGGACTGGGCGGCCTCGGCGATGGCCTCGGCGACGGCCCCGGGTGCGACGAAATAAGGATCGGTGATCCACAGCCGCTCCTGGGCCATGGCCGCCACCAGCGCCAGGGTCCGCAGGACACGACTCCGTCGCGGTTCGCCCTCGATGAGCCAGACCGACGTATCTCCCACCGGACCCGCCTGCTCCTCCGAAAAACTTCCCGGGAGGGGTTCACCCATCACGTCCCAGATCCGGCCGAAAGCCCTACTGGCCGCCGACACGGCCGGTCCCCGAATCTCGATGCCGGTGTCCCGCCACGGGGGGGTATCGCTCGTGCCAGCCCACTCCTGGCCGATGCAGAACCCTCCGGCGAAGGCGACCTCTCCGTCCACGACCACGAGCTTCCGGTGATCCCTTTGGAACACGCCGTATGGGTCGCGGATGGAGGGGCGGTTGAAGGCACGCACCTCGACTCCGGCCCGACGAAACGGCCGCCAGTACCGCCGCGGTGTCGCCCAGCACCCGACCCAGTCATACAGGACCCGTACCTCGACCCCCTGGCGAGCCTTCTCCAGAAGGACCTCCCTGAACGCGCGGCCTACGGGATCGTTTCGAAGGATATAGTTCTCGAAATGGACGTACTGCTTGGCCCCCGCGATCGCTTCCATCCAGGCGTCGAACGTGACGGGTCCGTCGAACTGGAGACGAATCGAGTTGCCCTTGATTTCCGGGGAGCCGGTCGCTCGCTCGAGCGCTTCCTTCGTCAAACCGCCAAGAGCGCCCGCGGCGGACCTAAGGACGTCGCCGGAAGACTCCGCCTGCAGGCCTCCCCTCCCCGATGAGACCGATTGCTTTTCGGCGGAACTCATCCTGCCCCTATACGGTCTCGATTGGGCAGGTGAGTCCTTGCAGGGTAACCGTTACACCGTCGGCGATGCACTCCCCGCAGAGCCCGTAGATCTCGAGCTTGTGATGCGTGGGCCGAAATCCGTGTCGTGCCGACACGTTGGCCTCGATGCGGTGCACCTCCGCACTCTGGAACTCGATGACCACACTGCAGTTCAGGCAGATGAGATGCTCATGGATCGGCTCCGCAGAGAGGCGGTGTTCATACCGCTTGAAGCCCTCTCCGAAGTCGAGCTCAGCCACGAGCTTACTTCGTACGAGAAGATCCAGGGCCCGATAGATCGTCGCCTTGCCAATTCGGTGACCGTCAGATCTGAGCACGCGCTCGATCTCGTCCACCGAAAGGTGCTCGCCCGATCCAAACACGACCTCCGCCACCGCCTCCCGCTGACGGGTTACTGGCAGTCTCTGCTCTCGCAGGTAGCGTCCGAAGAGTCGGACGAAGGGGGCCGAGTCCGGGCTTGCCTTCACGTCACTACGGGCTCCAACAAGTCGGCATCGAATTCGTCCAACAATGCCCTGAGTTTCTCCGAGTCCCCGGCGATCTCCACCACCCGGGGCTCCCCGAGGTCGATCTCGCTCCTCCGAACGACCCCCTGCATCACTTGAGCAAGACGGTCCGGAGGGGCTTGACCTTCCTCCGCGATACCGTTCTCGACCGAAAGGCTCGTCCCCGTTCGCTCGGCGGCATAAGGCGCGGTGTACAACCGTCGAGCACCATCTTCCGTGAAGCAGCTCGCTGCCACCAAGCCCCGCTCCTTACGTCCGACGATCAGAGGCGGGAACACCCACAGCCGATCAATCTCACTCTCGCCGAGACGGCGGGCCATCATCTGGAGCGTTCTGGGAATAGCCTCTGGCACTCCGGGGTCCCCTCCATCCTTCACGATCACGACTCCATGTTGCAGCGTCTCCAATCACGCGGAGACATTCTAATGCCCCGACCGTGATAGCTCCACAGCCTCTCGGGTCGCGTGGGTCACATCGTGGCGAACTTGATCCATGGGGCCCTCGATGAGGGCCCCCGCCGCCCGAACGTGTCCACCACCACCGAACCGCCGCGCCAGCGCATTTACGTTGACCGCGCCGTTGGACCGGAAGGAAACCTTGATCCCCTTCCGCGGGATCTGGCGAAAGAGGAGTCCGACCTCCACACCTTCAAGCGAGCGGGGGTAGTCGACCATCCCCTCGAGATCGTCCGGAATCGCGCCGAGGGCGTCGAACTGGTCCGCCGGAACGGTCATCCACGCGATCCCCGCTTCTTCGTCCACCTCCAGGAGGGCCAGTGAACTCTCGAGCAGGTGAAACCGGCGACGCGGAACCGTGCCGTAGATCCGTCGGTAGACTTCATCAGGACTGACACCCCGGCTGACCAACTCCGCAACGATCCGGAGGCTGGTGGCGGTCGTGTTACTGAAGCGAAACGACCCTGTGTCGGTCAAGATGGCCACGTACATCGCAAGATCGCCGATCTCGGGCCAGGGCCCCCCGGCCCGATGGATGACGTCGAATACGAGTTCACCGGTTGCGCTGGCACTGGCGTCACGGAACGACCCCCCCTCGATCGGCCGATCCCCTGGCGGATGATGGTCGATCACGACGGTCGGAAGACCGTCGATCAGACGCCTGACCCTTCCAATACGAGGGATCACTCCGGTGTCCAAAACGACCGCGACATCGGCGCCATCACAGAGTTCCTGGGCCTCCGCCGACGTCGAGTCCACGACCCACGATTCGTCGGGAATGAGGAACTGGAAAGACTGCGGCACCGGCGTCGGATTCACTATGAACGCCTCCGTACCCACCGCCCGGAGCCACGCCGCCAACGCGATCTCGGATCCGACCCCGTCGCCGTCGGAGTTGGTATGGGTGGTCAGAACCGCCGTTTCCTTGCCGCGTATTGCCGTCAGGACAGAGTCGATCGCCTCGATCCTGGCCTCACCGGTTTGATACGTCATGAATCCCTTTCTTCAACAGCCTGAAAGCGGTGAAGGAGTTCAACAGCCTTTTCTCAGTTCGGTGCACGCGGTAAACGCTTCCGGACCTTCGCCCACGTCGACGCGAGATGTACCGCCCAAGGCGTTGTGACCCCACGGACCTCCGCATGTTCAAGCGCGGCGAGGAGGGCCGCGGGTTCGTTGGGGTGTTGGGCAACCTCCACCCAGGCGCCCGCCACTTCACCCAACATGTGGGCATCGGAGCCCGCGCCCCTCGGCTTGGACCAGCGCTCCGCCAACTCCTCTCCCCGAACATTGAGGTGACCTGGATGTAACCTGCCGTTGAAGACTTCGATGATGTCCACTTGCGGCGCGAGTTCCTCAGCATAGCGGCCGGACCCTCCCTTCCCTCGTGCATAGGGGTGCGGCAGGTAAACGAGACCCCCCTGGTCCTTGACCCGGCGGCATACTTCCGCGGCGGGCGTTCCCTTCGGGATCTCCTCCTGGATGTAGAGGCCGATGACGTCGATGCCCTCCTTCGTCTTGACCTCCTCTCCGGGGATCACCGAGTCGGGAAACGCCTCCGCCATATCCAATGCAGTTGTGACCCTGTTGTGGTCCGTGATCGCAATGCGCTGGACCCCTCTGGCGGATGCGGCAGCCAGCACTTTCCGGGGGTCGGAAAGACAGTCGAACGACGTCTGTGTATGCATGTGCATGTCGATCCGGAGGCGACCCTCCTTGGGCTTAGACCGGTCCACAGCATTTCTCCGTAGCTGGGCGAGCACCTCCAGGGCCTGGTCCTCTAGCCCCTTGATGTCTCCGTCATTGACCAGCACGTGTGTCGCCCGCTCTCGCTTGAGTTCGGGGTCCATCTGCGCTCTCATAATCGCTTGGGACTGCTCGGGACTGAAGTTCCGTTCTTCACGAAGCCGGTCGAGCCGAATCTGCTGGGACGCATCGACAACGACCGTGGCGTCGAATTCGTTTTCCAGTCCCACCTCAAAAAGTAGCGGAATCTCCGATACACAGATCTTATCGTGGCCCGCCATACGCTCGCGCATCCACCGGTCCCGGAGGACCCAAATACGAGGGTGGACAATGGCCTCCAGCCGACGGCGAGCCTCTTCGTCCTGAAAGACGACAGAAGAAAGCGCCTCTCGATTCAAGGAACCGTCCGATTCGAGAATGTCTTCGCCAAAGGCCTCTACCACTGCTGCGAGACCGGGGGAGCCCGGCTCGACCACGCTGCGCGCCATCTCATCGGCACCTGCTACCGGGACACCGACATCTCTCCAAAGAGAAGCCACGGTCGACTTACCGGCAGCGATGTTCCCGGTCAGTCCCACCGATACAACGTTGCCGACTGCGGAGGTATTCAGGACAAGCCCCTTGACCACCAGAAACACCGCGATGAGGACAGCGCCCCCGAGCGTCGCCCACCACAGTCCCACCGAACCAACTCCGATCTCCCAGCTACGGGCACCGGCGTAGGCGATTCCCAATCCGATGAGGCCCCACCCTGCGATCCCGAGGAAGTCGAAGGCCAGGAAGTGCCGGTACTTGACCCCTGTGGACCCGGCGACGAGCGGCATGAGGGTACGTACGAACGGAACCATTCGAGCCAAACTCACTGATAGTCCGGCGTGCCTCTCGAAAAGGTCGAACGCTCGGTCCTGGTGCCTGCGAGCCATCCGCCCAACTCGGCCACGACCACTGAGCACGCGGTGACCTCCCCAGCGCCCAATCACGAATCCGGCGGAATCACCCAGGGCCGCACCCAAGAGGGCTGCTCCAACAACCGAAGCGAAGCTGAAGTGTCCTTGGAGGGCGAAAGCAGTCGCGACGACCAGGGTGGGCTCGGTGGGGAGGATCAGCCCTATGATCAGAGCTGTTTCCATCATGGCCATACCGCCCACGAGCCAGGGGCCGTACGTGGCGATATTCGCACCGATCCACTCGATCATGATGGCGCGTCGGTTTCCGGCTAGTGTGTCCTAGGAGGGGCTGTGCTGGGTAACGCCGATGTCGTCCTCGCTCCCGTGCATACGATCCGGGCCATCCGATCGAATCCAAGAGGAGTCGGGCCACGCCCGATAGTAATACTACTTGCCCCACGGATCGCTAGTGGCATTGGCCGAAAAGTTGACTGTCATCCAAGATTACCACGAGAGGGTCTCAGGAAGCTCGTACGTCTCACGCGCTGCCACGAAGCCGAGGATGATGAGCGGGATGAGCCTGGTTACCACTTCCCGCTCCCCTTCATACGCCCACGCATGTCGGATCCCCAGCGCAGGTAACGCTCCAGATCCACGGATGGGACGACCGTGTTTCCATCTCCGTATGCGGTCTCCATGCGCCATCTCATATAAGCCCTCGAGGGCATGGGGAGAAAAGGCGGTTGCCGGTACCACCGGTTCGCCCTGAACGCCCACGCCGCCGCCAACATGGCGGGAATGAGCCAGGGCCGCCGGACAGCAACCTTCGCCAGCCCTACATAAAACGATCCCATACCGCTTCTCATAGTTCGTTCCCAGGCGCGCTGGCCCAGAAAACATTTCCATGGGCGTGAAGTTAGTCCACGCCCATTGTCAATTCAATGAAATTCGTTCCTCAATGGTTCCTCCGATCGGCCCCCGCTATGATACCCGAAGCCAATCATAAGGGAGAGCTTGAGTGTCCAACCGACTCGCCGAAGAATCCAGTCCATACCTTCTTCAGCATGCCGAAAACCCTGTCGACTGGCGCCCCTGGGGAGCCGAAGCGTTCGACGAGGCCCGGCGTAGGAACGTCCCGGTCCTGCTCTCGATCGGTTACTCCGCCTGCCATTGGTGCCACGTCATGGAGCGGGAATCCTTCGAGGATCCGACAACGGCCGAGCTCATGAACGAGTCCTTCGTCAATATCAAAGTGGACCGTGAGGAGCGTCCCGACGTCGATTCTGTCTACATGAAGGCCGTCCAGGCTATGACCGGGCAAGGGGGGTGGCCACTCACAGCGTTCCTGACGGCGGATGGAGAGCCCTTTTTTGGCGGGACGTACTTTCCGCCCGAGCCCCGGCCAAACATGCCCTCTTTTCGGCAAGTCCTACAGTCGATCCGGGGCGCCTACGAGGAGCGGAGGGAGGAAATCATCCGCAACGCAGGAGAGTTGAAGGAGCTGCTCGAGAAGAGTTCGACGGAGCGTACCGAAGGGCCGGTAACGCAGGACGGGGAAGCACTCTCCGGTCCGGAGCTGCTCGATCATTCGTTTCGCTTCCTCGCTTCGCGTTTCGACCCCACACACGGCGGTTTCGGAGGAGCCCCCAAGTTCCCACAGCCGGTCACGCTCGAGTTCGCGCTCCGGGTGCACAAGCGTACCGGTGACCCCGAGGCGTTGGAAATGGTCACTCGAACACTGCACGCCATGGCCCGAGGCGGGATCCACGATCACCTGGCCGGCGGCTTCCACCGATACTCAGTCGATGCCCGCTGGCTGGTTCCCCACTTCGAAAAAATGCTGTACGACAACGCCCTGCTCGGACGGTTGTACCTGAACGCCTACCAGGCCACAGGCGACCCGGAGCTTCGACAGGTTGCCGAAGACACGTTAGACCACCTTCTCACGGACATGTGTGCACCCACAGGAGGCTTCTACTCCGCGTTGGACGCTGATTCAGAAGGAGAAGAGGGAACGTTCTACGTCTGGACGCCCTCACAAGTACACGAACTGCTCGACAAGGAAGCGGCCGATCTCTTCATGCGCTGCTACGACGTCAGTGAGGCCGGCAACTTCGAGAAGGCCAATATCCTCCATCTGGCCCACGACCTCGTTGCGGTCGCCCAACGCGAGGGGATGGACGTCGAGCATCTGCGAGAGGTGCTCCAGGACGCGAGGCAGGTCCTGCTAGAGGCCCGCAAACTCCGGGAGCCGCCTTTCCGCGACGAGAAAATCCTCGCGAACTGGAACGGAATGGCGATCCGAGCGCTGGCCGAGGCAGGTGGAGCGCTGGGTCAGCCCCGTTTTCTCGAAGCGGCCGTGAACGGGCTCGACTTTCTGCTCGGGAGCATGCGGGAGGATGGCCGGCTTCGCCACTCGTACAAGGACGGCACTGCGCGGATCGATGCCTTCCTGGAGGACTACGCCGCCGTGGGCAACGCGATTCTCACCGTGTATGAAGCGACCCTCGAACCTCGTTGGCTGGACGAGGCAGCGTGGATTACGGAGCGGGTTGTCGACCTCTTCTGGGACGACGCATCGGGCCTTTTCCACGACGCACCAAAGGATGGCGAGGCGCTGGCCGTCCGGGCCCGGGACCTGATGGACAACGCCACGCCGTCCGGAAATTCGTTGGCCGTCGAGCTCCTGATTCGCAGTGCGCACCTTTTCGGAGACGAGCGCCAAGGGGACATCGCCCAAAGAGTGCTCGACAGGGAGGCGGGATTCATGGCCCGCTTCCCGGCCGCGTTTGGCCGCTTGCTCGCAGTCCTCGACCAGACGGTCGCCGACCCCGTGGAGATCGCCATCGTTGGCGCGCGCGACGATGCGCGCACCATCGACCTGCTCCGGGCCGCATTGACCCCATACATACCGAACCGGACCATCGCGGGCACTGCTCCGGGTGAGGACCTTCCCCACAAGCTTCCCGTTCTGGAGGGTCGTGATCCTGGAACGGAGCCGGGTCCCGAGCCCGTGGCCTATGTCTGCGAACGTTACGCATGTAAGGCGCCGGTCTCGGACGCCGCCGCCCTGGCAGCCCAACTAAGTGAGGTGGGCGACCGGAAACCCTCCTAGGAGGGTTTCCGGAAAGGGGGGTGAGTCGCGTTGCGGATACCCGCCCGCCTACGGCGGGGGTTCCAACGGCCCCCGCTCCTAGACGGAGCGACGACGCCATAGCATTCGCTACGGCTAGGAGCTCCAACAACGGGGCACCGCGCGTAAGCGTGGTCGGGGTCGTGCCACCGCAACCCTTCAACTTGTATGGTCATTCCCCTCATGGTCGTGGGCACATGGCGCTTGTGCGGTTGATCCGGCGTCTCTCCTCCTCGCAACCACGGCTTCGCCGCGGTACCCGCTCTGCTACGCCTCGTCGTCGTTCCTTGTCTGAACGCGCACAAGCGCCATGTGCGCGACCCGCCCCCTTTCCGATCACCCTCCTAGGCTTAGTGCTCCAAAGAAAGATTTGCTATCTTACCAGTCCACCTCAACGGACCCCAACTTCACCGGGAATAAATGGCGACTAAGGAGCAAGAGATCTCCCGAACTCAGGACTTGGAGGGCCTGTCCTCCGAGTGGCTCCTTGAGGCGTACCTAACGATGTTCACTTCCCGGCGGGTGGATGACCGGGAAATCACTCTCAAGCGTCAGAACAAGACCTTCTTTCAGGTCTCCGGTGCCGGGCACGAAGCGGTGCAGGTGGCGATGGCCGCTCACTTGAAGAGCGGACACGATTGGTTCTACGGGTACTACCGAGATCGAGCGCTGGCGCTCGCGGTCGGGCAGACGCCCTTGGACCATCTACTCGGGGCGGTCGGGGCCAGCACCGATCCGAACAGTGCTGGCCGGCAGATGCCCTCCCACTTCACGGACCCGGGACTTCACCTCGCGACCATGTCGTCCCCCACGGGCACGCAGTTCTTGCAAGCAGTCGGCGCGGCAGAGGCAGGATATCGGGCGATGCTCATCCCTGAGCTACGAGCCACGATGGAAGACTTCGAGGAGGATGAGGTCGTCCTCGTATGTTCAGGCGAGGGAGCCACCTCGGAAGGTGAGTTCTGGGAAGCCCTCAATACGGCGTGCAACCTCAAGCTTCCCGTGGTTTTTCTCATCGAGGACAACGGATACGCGATCTCGGTGCCGGTGGAGGTCAACACCGCGGGTGGAAGTATCTCGAAGCTCGTATCCGGATTTCCGGATCTCTTCATCGTGGAGTGCGACGGCACCGACCTTACGGACAGCCACCGGGCAGCCGGCAAGGCAGTACGTCACTGCCGAATGAGACGGGGTCCTGCCCTGGTACACGCTCACACGGTACGCCTCCACTCACATTCGTTGTCCGATGACGCCAAGGCCTATCGGGCGGCCGCCGAGCGCGAGGAAGAGCTAGCCAGAGACCCGCTCCCGCAGACCCGGGCCCTCCTGATCGATCGGGGCGTGGTAACCCCCGAGGAGCTCGACGGCCTGGAGGAGGATGTCGAGAACGAGGTCGAGGCCGCTGCCAACGAGGCGGGCAACCACCCACAGCCTGAACCTGAGACGGTGCTGCTCCACCTCTACTCCGAAGAAGTGGACCCGACTTCAAAGTCCTTCGACACCGAAGACTCCCCTGAATTCGAAAGTGAACTCCCCCTCACGACGGTCGATCTGCTCAACCTCTGTCTCGGGGACGAATTGGAGCGGGATCACCGCATCGTGCTCTTCGGGCAAGACATTGCCGACGCCTCCCGAGAGCAGGTGCTCGAGGAGGCGAAGGGCAAAGGGGGAGTGTTCAAGGTCACGCACGGGCTTCAGAGACGCTTCGGTGGGCACCGAGTGTTCAACTCGCCTCTGGCCGAAGCCAACATCGTCGGACGAGCCATCGGTATGGCGCAGCGAGGACTCCGTCCGGTAGTCGAAATCCAGTTCTTCGATTACATCTGGCCCGCGTTCATGCAAATTCGGGACGAGTTGGCCACGATCCGATTTCGCTCCCATGGACAGTTTTCCGCTCCGGTCGTGATCAGGGTCCCGTACGGTGGTTACCTGACCGGCGGAGGACCGTACCACTCTCAGACCGGCGAGACGCTGTTCACTCATACGCCGGGCCTTCGAGTGGTGCTTCCGTCGAACGCGTCTGACGCCAACGGGCTCTTGAGAACCGCCATCCGTTGTGACGACCCCGTCATCTTCCTCGAGCACAAGCACCTCTACCGGCAGGTTCACAACAAGGGCCGGTATCCGGGGAAGGACTTCATGATCCCCTTTGGAAAAGCGAAGACGGTGCGGGAAGGATCCGACCTCACCGTCGTGACCTGTGGGGCCCTTGTCAAACGCTCGATGGACGCCGCAAAAATCGCCTCGGAAGAGCATGGGATCGAGTGCGACGTGATCGACCTCAGGACGCTTTCTCCCCTCGACATGGACACCATCACACACTCGGTGAAGAAGACGAACAAGGTCCTGATCACACATGAGGATTCGCTGTCCTGGGGGCTAGGCTCCGAGATCGCCGCCCGCATCGCGGATGAGCTCTTCCCCTGGCTGGACGGGCCCGTGCGTCGAGTGGCGTCGCTCGACACGTGGGTTGCCTATGCGCCGAGCTTGGAGAATAAAATCCTCCCCCAGACCTCCGACGTGCTCACGGCCATCCTCGATCTGGTCAATTTCTAGAAAGATTGGTGGATCGTCCGGTTGCATCCGGCAGAATCAGGCGCACCGCCCGCCGGTAGATGACGACGATCCGGGGCACCTCAGGACGGGTCAGTATTTCGGCAGGCTCGGGTCGATCTCGTCCACCCATGCGTGAATTCCACCCACGAAGTTGGACACGCTGGAAAAGCCCTGGTCAGCCAACATCAGAGCAGCACTGTGGCTACGGGCTCCCGTACGGCAGTACACGACGATCTCCCGGTCCGTAGGGAGCTCGTCCAGACGGTCCTGAAGTTCAGCGAGGGGAATCATCACCGCCCCATCCGTCTCCAAATTCACGATCTCCCACTCATGCGGTTGTCGCACGTCCAACAGAAACGGCGGCTCCGTAGACGACAAGCGCTCCTTGAGCTCGACGGCACCGACCTCACCAATTGGATCTTCCATCCCCTGCTCCTTTCTCTCAGTGGGTGCATTCAGCCCGCAGAAATCTTCATAGTCGACGAGTCCGGTTTGTGTCGGCTCATCGCCACAAACCGGGCAACTCGTGTTCCTGGCGACGGCTATCTCTCTCCAATTCATCTCCATCGAGTCAAAGATTAGCAACCGACCACTGAGCGTGTTTCCCCGCCCCAGCACAAGCTTGATCACCTCGAGGGCCTGAATCGATCCTATGATCCCTGGCAAAACCCCCAGTACACCTGCCTCCGCACAATTCGGGATCAGACCCGGAGGAGGAGGCTCTCTAAAGAGGCATCGGTAGCACGGTCCGCCGTCGGTCGCAAACACCGAGGCCTGACCCTCCCAACGGAAGACAGATCCGTAGACGTTCGGCTTTCCCAGGAGCACACAGGCGTCGTTGACGAGGTACCGGGTCGGAAAGTTGTCGGTCCCGTCGGCCACGATGTCGTACGACCCTATGATTTCCAGCGCGTTGCCAGAGTCGAGCCGGACGTGGTGTGTTACCACTGACACGTTGGGGTTCACGTCGGCCAGTTGTTCCACCGCCGAATCCAGCTTGCTGCGCCCTACGTCCTTGGTGCCATGAAGGATCTGCCGTTGGAGGTTGGTAGCATCGACCTCATCGAAATCGACGAGGCCGAGTGTGCCGATCCCGGCAGCAGCGAGGTAGAGCGCGAGGGGTGAGCCGAGCCCTCCGGCACCCACCACGAGCACCCGTGCAGCCTTGAGGCGCAGCTGCCCCTCCTTGCCGACCTCGGGCAAAGATAGATGCCTGGCGTACCTACTGAGTTCGGAGGAATCCAGCTCGGGTTTTTTGCGCTCGACCAACTCGGTTCTCTCTCGGAAGACGGGCTTGCGTTCTCGACCGAGTTGCACCCCCGGGCTAGACCCGGAGTTCCCCCCTTGCCCAACCCAGGTTACACCTGGCCCTCCGTCACGGCGCCTCGACGTACCGGCGGCCCCCCAGTGCAGTGATACGTGTCGAGGCTGCGTCCTCGGTAAGCTGGGAGATCTCCTCGACCGGCCGGAGCCCGACGACGGCGGCATCCGCCAACAGGATGAACAAGAATTGAAACTGGGTCGGGATACTGAGCGTGCTGCGATCCTGCCAGATCTCGCGGTCTTTGATTCCTCGGTACCGATACACGTCTTGGACCAAAGTCAGATTCCGTTCGAGATCGAACCACTCGGCCCCCATCTGGGCGGTCCCTTGGATCCAACCTTCCGGTGGGTCCGCCCCCAGGTCTCGCATTACCAGCTTGGTCGCAAGGCCATGCCGGACTCCGAACCGCTCCAAACCGAGTGACTGCAGGAGTCCGGCGGAACTGGCAAAATAGATCGGTCGCAGCTCGGCCGAGTTCTGAATCATGCTGAGGGCGATCCGGACCGCCCGATCCATGTAGGTCCCCGACGGATATGTGACCAAAACACTATCGAGCAACAAGCTGAGATCTTCTGGGAGTGTACCCGCCGTTACGGCGTTCAAGACCTCATCCGTAGCCAGAGAGACCGCCTGATCCGGGGGTGCACCGGTCGAATAGATGCCCGCAGCGAATTGCTCGTCGAAGGGCCTCTGCCGGCCCGGCGCCGTCCGGTCTCTGATTTGGCGCGGGTACCAGTCGGTGTAGAGATACTGGAGGACGATGACCGTCACATCCTTGCGCACCCCTTCAATCTCTTGAGCATACCAGAGCGGGAAGGTGTCGTTGTCCCCATTGGTGAACAGGACCCCATACGGCTCGACACTCATGAGCAGGTCGTACGCCCAGTCGAACGCGGCATAATCACCCGACCGGCTCGCCCATTCCCAGTTGTAGGTGAGGGGGATGAAAGTGATCAACAGGATCGGCATCCACTTGCGGTAGGCGGCAGCCTCGCCCCATTGATTTGCAAGGGCCGCCCAGAATCCAGCCAGACCGATCCCGGCCAGATTCCCCCACACGATGAAGCTCGCCACGAAGAAATAGTCCCTCTCGCGAACCTCGTGGAGGGTCCGGTCGGCAACGTCCGGCGCCAGCGAAAACCCTAGTTTGAAATTCAGGTACACGACCAGACCGACCGTGAGCGTCGCCGTCAACGCCGCTACGTAGCTGAAGATCATGCGGTCGGCACGCCACAACACGAGTAAGCCCATGAAACCCATCGCCATGAACAGTATGGTGGGAGCGAGTCGGGCTCCCAGGTATCCAACGCCGCTGGGCACTACGCTCAACTCGGCTCCGCGGGCCCACTGCCAATCGAAGTACTGAAAATAGTTAAGAAACTGGTATCTGAGCGGGGCCTGCCTTTCGCTGAGCGGAGGCTTCGCGTACTGCGCTCGCGAGAGATTGCTGGCCAGTGCTGGGCACCCGCCCCCACCGTTGGTATATACCGCGACAACGGCACTTGGCACCGATTCGCAGACCGGGTTTCCTTCATTGATGATGGGGTCCTGAGCTGCGCGGATCGGTAGGAAGAAATTGAACGAGATTCCCAGAATCACCAGAGGAATAGCTCGGATCCAAAAGCGCGCACTCAACAACACCGCTGGGCCGGCCAGCAATACGAACAAGGCTAGAGCTGGTGCAGGAAGGACGGACATGAGGTGATTGCTCGCCCCCAACACCATCAGGTAAAGGGCGGCAAGGAGGGCCCTGACTCCCGCCGGCTCTCCGCGCTGATCGTACCATCTGATCGCAAGCCACGAGACCGCAGCGATCACGGCCACACTCACCGTGTAGACTTTTTCGTTCGCCGTGGATTGGTTCCACACCGTGTAGGCGGTCGCCCCCATCACTGCTCCGCACGCAGCTCCGATCGTGAGCATCCACCGCTCTTCGATCACGGTGGACAGCACCCGATGCCCGACCAAGAAGAAAAAGAACGTGGCAGCCGAGCTCGTAGCGGCGGCCAGGAGGTTGATTCGCACCGCCACCGGCAGGCCCAACGGAGCCAGCAAGAGGCTCCATACCCGTGCGAGTGAGACAAACAGAGGATTGCCCGGGGGATGAGGAATGCCCAGGAGATGCCCCGTAGTGATGTACTCGCTGGCGTCCCACCAAGCTGTGGTGGGCGATAGGGTCAGAACGTAGAGGCCGAAGATGGCCAGCCCGAGCAGTGCCCCTTCCCGGTACGGTGGTCGATATTCGGTCATTCCATAAACTACCCCTGAAGGGCCAGGGCGTCGACGCGTTTGATCCCGCGGGTGTTGCGGGTGGCGCCTGGCGGTCCCGACCACGCCAATCATACCTTCTCCCTCCATGACGACGGTGTTGAGAACCACCAGGGCCCTCACGAGTTGGGTCACCGGCAGGTCGGCGGTAGAGGAATACGAGACCGTTCTGTCCAGAGGGGATCGTGAGGTTCCGGCTTCCGTCATCCTCCCGGCCAAAGGAGGCCGGAACCTGCCGGGATGGGTCGTTCTACATGGGGTTACCCGACCCGGGCGGTTCCACCCGACCCTGCTGCGCTTCGTTCGCGCCCTGGCGTCTTCCAAGGCCGCTGTCCTGGTGCCCCAGATTCCCGAGTGGGTGGACCTGAGTCTGGAGCCCGAACGGACCCTTCCAACAGTTCGGGCCGCACTAGACGGCCTCCGGTCTCTTCCAGGCACGTCGGACGGGCCCTATGGGCTGATCGGCTTTTCCTTCGGCGCGCCACAAGCGATGATCGCCGCCGCTCACCAGGATGTGTCGGAGCAGTTGGCGGGGGTCGTCGGGTTCGGCAGTTACTTTGACGTCGCGAGCATGGTCCGCTTTCAGATGACGGGTCGGTTCGACTTGGGAGATGCCACCCATCGCCTCCGACCCGACCCGTACGGGCGATGGATCATGGGATGGAACCACCTCACGTCCATCCCTGAATACCAGAACGCCCAGGACGTCGCCGATGCCTTACGGCGCCTCGCCGTCGAAGCCGGCGAGCGACGGATCCTGGCGTGGGATCCTTCTTACGACACGCTCAAGGAGCACCTCAAAGGACAGGTGTCGGAGGATCACAGGGAGATCTTCGATCTGTTTGCGCCTCCGTCTGACCGCGAGCCGGCGGAGACCGAAGCAGAGCGGATCGCGCCGCTGCTGACCCGCGCCGCCATAGAGAGCACTCCGCTCTTGGACCCACTCCCCTTCCTAGACCGCCTAGAGCCCCCCGTCCAACTCATTCATGGACAAAACGATCGCCTGATTCCATATAGTGAGACGCTCCGCTTGGAGGCGGCGTTCCCCGAAGGAAAGAGCATCGACACGACGATCACAGCGCTTATGGATCACTCGGAGCAGGGGGGGCGGCTGGCCAACATAGGTAAGGAGATCAGCGAGGGTGTGAAGTTGCTCCGAACGCTCGGACGTCTACTGGGAACTGTTTAGTTGTAGACCTTCACAGCCTTCCGAGTCTCATCTTCCCGCGAGAAGCTGTCCAGCGGCCGAGCTGACCTCGGGATCCTTGTCGGATTTCGCCTTCTCGACCAGGCGTGGGGCGTGCCTACGGAAGCGAGTGCGGAGAGGCCAGCGATGCGCACTCCGGTCGGCGGACTGGAGAACAGACGGCGAACGCCCCCGGACCCGCTGAACGGCCCGACCGGCGTTGTCGAATGTCCGGCCACACCGCTAGAATCTTTCCGTACGGGTCGCTCGAGTTAGGATGGCCCACGGGCTAACTCTCTTTTTCGACCAGAACCTTTCCCGACGAGGCTCACATGCGGTGTCGCTCGAACGGTCTCTGCCGTTCCCGACTCACGGGGACGATCAGAGTGCTCGGTGCGTGCGCCGTTCTTTTCAGCTGGACCGCATCACCAGCCACGTCACAGGTCGTGGCAGAGGATGTGTTATCAGCCCTGCGCTACCGGCACATCGGACCCGTAGGCAACCGCGTGGCCGCCGTGACCGGCGTGCCCGGAGATCCCAACACGTACTACTTCGGTGCAGCTTCCGGGGGGATCTTCCGTTCCAGGGATGGGGGTCACAGCTGGACGCCGATCTTCGATGCACAGGACGCCGCCTCGATCGGCGCGATCGCGATCGCGCCCTCCGCAGACAGTGTGATCTGGGTCGGCACCGGAGAGCCGTTCATCCGTAGCAATGTCTCGATCGGCGACGGAGTCTACAGATCGACGGATGGCGGTGATACCTGGGAGCACAGGGGCCTCTCAGCGACTGGCCGGATCGGGCGGATGGTCGTACACCCCACCGACCCCGACATCGTCTACGCAGCGGCTCTCGGCCACCTATATGGCCCCCAGGAGGAGAGAGGCATTTTTCGCACGACCGACGGTGGCAACTCCTGGGATCGTGTCCTCTTCGTTGACGAGAGCACTGGGGGCGTCGACGTGGTCATGGACCCCAGTGACTCTAGGGTCCTCTTCGCGGCTACTTGGCAAATGTTCATACAGCCGTGGGGACGCTGGAGCGGAGGCCCGGGCAGTGGGATCTACATGTCCCGTGACGCGGGCGACACGTGGGAGCGATTGGAGGGGCGCGGGCTTCCGACTGGCACCATGGGCAAGATCGGGCTCGCCATAGCTCCCTCGGACCCGGACCGCATCTACGCCCTCATCGAAACCAATACGAATCGTGACTATGAGCCGCTGGATGAGCATGAAGGAGTCCTGTGGCGATCGGACGACGGGGGCCGCAACTGGGCGATGGTCAACGCCGACCACACCCTCGCGCAGCGACCTCTCTATTACACCCGTGCCGTCGCGGCTCCGGACGACCCCGACGAAGTTCACTTTCTTTCGACGCGCTACACGCGTTCTCTGAACGCCGGCGAAGACTTCTCGGTCGGCAACCCCGGCGGCGACAGTCACGACATGTGGATCGATCCCCTTCTGCCCAATCGCATGATCGTCGGCCACGACTCAGGGGTGAGTATCTCCACCGATCGGGGAATGAGTTGGTGGCGCCCCCGGCTCCCCATCGCACAGATGTACCACGTGAACACGGACACACGAATCCCGTATTCCGTATACGGAAACCGCCAGGACGGTGGTACACAGATGGGCCCCAGCAATTCGCTCACATCGGGGGGAATTTCCATCGGCGAGTGGCAGTCCGTGGGAGGCTGCGAGACCGGGTTCTCTGTACCCGACCCAGTGGAGCCCAACATCGTGTGGGCCGGGTGTTACGACGGGAGCCTCACGCGCTACGATCACCGGTTGGGGCTGGCCCGCAGCGTGAGCGTGTGGCCGGCCAATCCCGAGGGGTGGGCCGCGGGTGATCTCCGATACCGCTTCCAGTGGACCTTTCCGATCCACATTTCGCCGCACGATCACGAACGCATCTACGTGGGTAGCCAGCACGTCCACGTGACGATGAACGGTGGCCAGAGCTGGGAGGTACTGAGCCCTGACCTCACGACCAACGACAAGTTCAAACAACAGCGCACGGGCGGGCTCACATTGGACGACGCCGGGCCCACATACGTCGCCGTTCTCTTTGCGATCGCGGAATCGCCCGTGGAAGAGGGCGTGATTTGGACCGGGTCCAACGACGGACTCGTACATATTTCGCTCGACGGCGGACAAATCTGGACGAATATCACGGAAAACATCCCAGACCTCCCGCCATGGGGCACAATCTCCAATATTGAACCCTCCCCCCACGACGCCGGAACCGCGTACCTGACGGTCGACCTCCATCAGTTGGGCAACACCGAGCCATACGTCTACAGGACGACCGACTACGGGAATTCATGGACATCGCTGAACCAGACAATCCCGAGAAGTGTGTTCAGCTACGCGCACGTGGTTCGGGAAGACCCGGTGCGGCCGGGCCTTCTCTATCTCGGCACCGAGAACGCCCTCTACGCGTCACTGGATGACGGAGAAAACTGGACGAGGATGCGAAGCAATTTGCCTCCCGCTCCCGTTCACGATCTGACGATCCAGAGCGGCTTCAACGATCTAGTGGTGGCAACCTATGGCCGCGGCTTCTGGATCATGGACGATATTACACCTCTCCAACAGCTGACCGAGGAAGTGATGGCGTCGGAGGTCCACCTGTTCACTCCGAGAACCGCCTACCGCTTTCTCACGCGCCAACCCTCGCAGAGCCAACCCCAGGACCCCGGCACGGGAACCAACCCGGTGTACGGCGCGTCCATTTCGTTCTTCTTGGAGAGTGTTCCGGCAGGGGGTGTGCGACTCGAAATCCATGATGAGGCTGGTCAGTCTGTACAAGTCCTCGGCATGAACCGCCTCCGTCCCGGCATCAATCGGGTGCACTGGGATCTTCGGGAGACATCGTCCACCACGCCGAGGCTCAGAACCGTTCCGTTGGGGCACGCCCATGTGGAGTTGTCAGATCAGGGGTGGAGATCGTTGGGTGAGGGCGGCCGTGTGACGCCGCTGGCAACTCCCGGCACGTATACGGTGACACTTCGTGCTGCAGGGTTCGAGTTGGTACAGCCGTTGGAGCTTCTGAAGGACCCCAACTCGGGGGGTAGTGACCTGGAAATCCAAGAGCAAGTGACCATGGTGCGGGAAATTCGCGAGTCTGTGGATTCCGTGGTCTCGTTGATCGACCGGATCGAGCGCATCCGGGCTCAGACCCAGCTCGTGCTGGAACGGAACGGCGACCATGCAGCCGCAGAGGAGATCCGTCAGGCCGGTGCGACACTGGAAGCGCTGCTCATCAATCTGGAAACGCGTCTCTTCGACGTGCGTCTTACTGGAGGTACCGCGCGACAGGATACCCTCCGCTCTGCTAGGCGCCTCTATGCCCGGCTCACGAGCCTCGCCGGTTACATCACCGGAACCGACGATCGGCCCACGGATCAGAGCAGGGAGGTCTTCGAAATGCTCCGAAGCGAGTTGGGAGACTACCAGCGCCAGATGGCAGCACTAGGAGAAGACCTGGCAACGTTCAACAGGCTACTCGACGACCGAGGAATCGAGCCTATCGCCCTAAACTAAGGCAGTGGCGACTCCTCTTCCACCAACGAGCTAGAAGTGGGACCCGGACCCAACAGCCAAGGAAGTCAACCTCGTTTGATTAGGGCCCGCACTATGATACCCGCAACTATCGCGAACCCGAGCGCGGTCTTCGCCGTCTGACTCAAACGGCTTTCGAGATCTTCGATGGCCTCGCGGCCGGACGGGGCAGCGGGATCCTGCGCGAGATGTATCGCGCAGTAGTCGGAGCCCTTCATGGCATTCAACCGACAGTCCGTTCCTTTCCTGGTCGTACCCTTACATTGTGCCACGTACTCACCTCCTCACTGCATCGGGCGCGCACACTACAGCCTCATTATACGCGCGACCGCCCGACGGGATTCATTTCTTTCTTTCAGCATGCCCTACGAGCCGAACTCGATTCCTTGAGCCAATGGCAACTCCGTACTCCATCCGTGTGGTCAGGGCTTCACCGCTGCGCCGGCATCGAGTTGGGACAGCCGGTCCGAGTGGTGCCGACTCACCAGCGTCGCGTGTCCTTCCACGTCGTGGACGCGGAGGATTTCAACGCCCTTCTCGACAAGACCGCGGCTGACAGTGAGTGTCTCTGCATCGCGCCCGGCGCTCGGCTTCTCCGTGACGGTTCGCAGAAACGACTTCCGGCTGTGACCGACCAGTAGCGGGATCTCAAGGTCATGAAAGCGCTCCACGTGCTCAAGGAGATGCCAACTCTGGTGGGCCGTTTTTCCGAAGCCGATCCCCGGATCGAACACGAGGCGGTGCCGTTTGATGCCTCTGCGGTCGAACTCCGCCAACCGCTCCTCCGCCCAAGCAATCAAGAACTCCGCCGAGTCACGATCGGGCGGAATGGACTCTCCCTTCACGACCGGGATCGAGAGGCTGTGCATGAACACGAGTGGAACGTCGGTACTCTCGGCGATCTCCAACATCTCGGGTTGGGTGAACCCGGTCACATCGTTGAGGATATCTACGCCGATGTCCAGCGCCGATCTGATGGTCGAAGGATTTCGGGAGTCGATACTGATCTGGAAAGGATCTCGACGTCCCAGCGACCGAACTTCCCCCTGAAGTTCCCGCAGGCCATGCAGCACCGGCTCGACTCGAGCCCACTCGGTTGCCGGATCGATGGTAGCCCCATCTGGGCGCGTGGATTCGGCGCCGACGTCTATGATGCCGGCGCCCTCCTCTACGAGTCGCCTTGTGTGCATGAGGGCGGTCTCGGGTTCCAGAAAACGCCCTCCGTCGCTGAAGCTATTGGGAGTGATGTTGAGGATTCCCATGAGGGTGGGGTAACTCACGTCGATGTCGGCGTCCGGTGAGTGGGCGATCTTCCCCACCGACGCCCGGGCTCCGGCGCGGCTGGCGTGAGCTTCCACGGTCTCAGAATCGAGGATCGTGTCGGGAATCAGATCACGCAGAGGCTCCAGTACGAACGGGCGCTTCAAGATCTCCGGATGTGGGATGGTCAGATCGTCGGATTTTATCTCACATCCGTCCCACCAGAGGATATCTATGTCGATCACTCTAGGGGCCCACCGCTTATGGTCCTGCCGCCCCAAGGAACTCTCGATCTCTTGGACGTGTCGCAGGAGAGCGCCGGGCTCGAGGGTCGTCTCCCCCAAGAGCGCACAGTTCAGATAGGGTAGGTCCCAGGCGGCCGGGGCCCCGGTGGGCGTCAGCGCGGGCGACCCATAGATCCGGCTCAATCGTACCGCGTGAAGAACCGCTCCAGAACCTCGGGACAGGCGCGAAATAGCCCTCTTCAGGTGGATCGCACGATTCCCCAGGTTACTGCCGAGGCCGAGGATCACCATGGCTCGGCCCCCTGCCAGTTGCCCACCGTGAATTCGGCGCGCCTGGTACGCGGGGCTAGCCTGACCTGAGGTTTTCCGCGTAGACCCACCAGAGATCCTTGTCCCCGTAGCCGCCGGCCCTCTCGGAGTCGAAGTAGAAGATCTGGAAATCNGGGGAAAANGCAGGGCAGCGGTCGTTCTCCTCCGTGTTCACCAGTGGNCCNAGGTTGACGAGTGGCCCCCATACACCGCGGNCGTCGCGGGTCGTCACNTANATGTCCTCTTCGCCGTACCCCNCGTCNCGGNTNGCGGTGATGTACAGTGAGCGGCCATCAGCGGACGGCAGNGAATGGTGTTCGCTGCCAGCAGAGTTGATCTGGGGACCGAGGTTCACGGCCTCCTGCCANACGCCGTCCANCCTCTCCGACCGCCAGATNTCGTTTCCGCCGTATCCGCCGGGACGCGTCGACGTCCAGTAGGCCACACTCCAGTCCGGNCCGGTGAAGTAGAGGCAGTGGTCGGCGGCAGGAGAGTTGATGGGCGCTCCGAGNTTCCTTGGCTCCGTCCACTCGCCATCCACTNTGTCACTCACCCAGATGTCCATGCTGCCCATACCACCAGGTCNATCGCTCATGATGTAGAGCTGGTTGCCATCCGGAGAGAGGAGCGGTTCGACCTCGAAGTACTCGGTGCTGATCGGCGCAGGNACAATTTCCGCGGCACTCCACTNGCCGTCGACGAGCGTCGACGTGCAAATGTCGTTTCCACCATCCGGCCTGCGGTCAGCGCAGTTGAAGTACATCGTGCGGCGGTCTGTCCCGAAGGTCGGCTCCGAGTCCCGTCCGGCGGCATTCAGAGCGGCACCCATGTTCACGGCCTGGACCTGGGCACGAGACAGTGGTGAGCGCTGGGCGCTGAGACCGTTGAAGGCCAAGAGCCCTAGGCCGCTCGCGATGAGCGCCGGGGTCAGCAGCTTCATCGGGATCCTCCTGTAGATGTGGGTAGAGGAGCCACTCTACGACGGATCACCACGCCCGACCAGTAGCGAGGTCCNCTCAGAATGGTCGCAACCCACTAGCTCAACGCAAGCTCNGCCCCTAACCTGGCAAGGCGTGACGACAAGTAACAGCGTGGCTATCGCGATGGACACCAGGAGATAAAGACCGATGCAAAGTCGCTACCGTCCAGGCCGCCTCCCTGGCTGCCTCCCCGTACGGCTCGCCCTCGGGTTCGTCCTTGTGCTGGCGGGGTTTGGTCATGCTAGCGCTCAAGCCGTCCCTCAAGCCGCCCCTTCGGCCGATGCCACGGGTGTGGAATTCCCGAGTACGAATCGTCCCGATGTGCGNGGCGTACATGGNGCCGTGAGTTCNGACCATCCGCTCGCCACGGCGGCGGGGCTCGCCGTGCTGAAGAATGGGGGCAACGCGGTGGACGCTGTGGTGACCATGGCGAGCGTGTTGGCGGTCGTACGACCCCACATGAACGGGGTGGGCGGTGACGCCTTCGNCATCTTTTTCGACGGAGCCACGGGTGACGTGGTGGGGATGAACGGGAGCGGCCGNGCNGGCGCCCTCGCCGAACCTTCTTTCTTCGAGCAGNGGGGGCGGCAATCCATCCCCGGTTCCGGGCCACTTTCAGTCAGTCTCCCAGGGGCGGTGGCCGCGTGGGACGACGCACTGACCCGTTTCGGCACCATCTCACTCACGGAGGCACTGGCCCCGGCGATCGCCTATGCGCGGGAGGGCTTTCCGGTGTCCAGCCAACTCGCGAGCGACATCGCAGGGGCGTCGCGAGGTCTGAACCAGCCCGCGCGCAGCNTNTATCTACCAGGCGGCTCAGCGCCNCCCGTCGGATCACTCTTGAAGAACCCGGCCCTGGCNGTGACCCTCGAACAGATCGCNGAAGAGGGCAAAGACGGGTTCTACCGAGGCAGACCCGCCGAGGCAATTTCCGCGTTCCTGGAGCGGGAGGGTGGCTACCTCAGGGCGGCGGACTTCGCAGCTCATGAGACCACCTGGACGTCTCCGCTTGAGGGCACCTACCTCGATCACCGCATCCTGGTGCTGCCACCGAACACACAGGGGATCGCCCAGCTTGCCCTCATGGAGATGGCGGCGGAACATGATCTAACGGCAATGGGGCACAACACGGCCAACTATCTACATACGCTCATCGAGCTCAAGAAGCTCGCTTTCGCCGATCGAGACCGGTGGGTCGCAGATCCCGAATTCGCCGACATCCCCGTCGAGAAGCTGCTCGACGCGGATTACCTCCAGAGGCGNGCCGTCAANTTCGGAGCGAACGCCGCAGAGGACGTACTACCGGGAATCGACGGACCTGTCGCGACCAACGNGCGGCAGGGGGACGCCGATGATTCGGGAGACACCGTCTACATCACGGCCGTCGACCAGTGGGGCAACGCCGTGAGTTGGATCCAGAGCTTGTTCGCCTCTTTTGGTTCGGGGTTGCTGGAACCCGAAACGGGCGTCGTTCTCCAGAATCGCGGGTCGCTTTTCACGCTCGACCCGAACCACCCCAACGTGGTCGCACCCGGCAAGCGGCCGTACCACACGCTNACCCCTCTCATGGCCTTGAATCGGGATGGCAGCCTGGCCTTCACACTCGGCACGCCGGGCGGGGACAGCCAAACGCAGTCGCTGATTCAGATCGTGAACAATGTCTTCCTGTTCGGGATGACGCCCCAGGCGGCGATCGAGGCTCCCCGTTTTCGGAGTTATAACGGCCNCCGTGTGGATTTCGAGGATCGGATTCCCGCTGGTGTCCTCTCGAATCTGGGCGCACGCGGCCACGAACCCCGTGTGATCCACGGTTGGACGGCGACCTTCGGCGGGGCGCANATGATTCGGGTCGAGCCATCGGGGACTCTCACGGCGGCGGCCGACCCGCGGCGCGAAGCTTATGCGATGGCGTACTGAGCNGGACCTACACTAGTTTNCGGNGTGCCGTCCTTCTGAGGCGGCNGACNCNCGAACTNACAATCAGCGGAGGACGGTTCATGTTGAAGGCNCNCACCGGCGCGGTAGCCGTACTCGCCGCGATCGTCGCGTTTGCCGCGCTCGCACCTCGAGGGCTCCAGGCCCAAGCGACAGCTCTGCAAAGGGGAAGCGACAATATCGAGGTGCTCGGCCACCTTCCGCTGGGCCCCACACTGAGCGTCTCGGATATCGATATCGAGCAGGACTTGGCCCGTCCNTACGCCTACGTCGGCCGTATGCAGTATGGCGACGCGGGACCGAGAGGCTTGGACATCATCAGCATCGAGGATCCCGAGCATCCCGAGCTCCTGTACCAATGGCGAATCGAGGACCAGGAGCTCCATACCGGCAACGGCGGCATGGACGTGAAACACTTCAAGGTGAACGGACGCCACTACGTCGTGCAGTCGCTCCAATTCGGGGGTGGTGGACCGGACCGCGATCTGGGTGCGGTGGTGCTCGACGTGGAAGGTCTCCCCGACACATCAAGCGTTCGGGAAGTGGCCCGCATCCGTGANCCACAACTTCCGGGTGGCTTTCACAACATCTTCGTCTACAAACACTCGGANGGCCGAGTACTCCTCTTCGCCACCGTCAGTGGCCCGTATGCCATTGCCTACGATCTCGGNAAGATCGTCGAGGGAGCCTCGCCTGAAGAGGCCCTAGCNGGCCGAGTCCCGAACCCGCAGTCGGGCGGGTCCCGGGGCTACCATGACTTCTATCTCGGATACCATCCCGACACGGATGAGGACCGCTTCTACGGTGGAGGCGCTGGCGGTTACTACGTCTACGACGTCACGNACCTAGACGCGCCGGAGTTGCGGGTCACACTCACCGGGATAAGCGGNATCTCAAACGGCCACACCTTCACACCCAGCTCGGACGGTCGCTACGTCGTGGCCGAATCGGAGTACGAGTTCGCACCACTTCGGATCTTCGACCTGCAGCCGGCGCTCGAGGGACGGGTCCAGACGATTCGCCGACCGATTTCGGGATGGACGGCGGACTACAGGAACCTCGTCCACAACCATGAGGTTCGTTGGCCCTTCCTGTTCGTGTCGGGTTACCTCGATGGACTCCAAGTGGTCAACCTTCAGGATCCGGCTAACCCGCTCACCATCGGCTATTACGATACGTACATCGGTCCTCGCAGCACAACGCGCACACCGGTCTTTAACGGCGCCTTCGGCATCGACGTGCGCAACGCCGACGGTCTGATCGTGATCAGTGACATGAGTACCGGTTTCTGGGCCTTCCGAATGGACGGGTTCCAAGGCTGGAATGGAGAAAACTGGGGCGTGCCGGACATTTCGAGCGCTCAAAAGTGGGATGAGCCCACGCGTCGCCCTAGGAGCGACTAGGTCCGAATGATTTCGATCGTACTGGCAGCCTTGGCCGGGGCGGGCATTGCCGGCCCCGAATCGCCGACCGAGTGCCGACTGGCCGCACCCGTCGCCCCCGAGTTCTATGTAATCGAGTTGGTCTCCACTCGCCGGATTCCGGGATCAGGAGCGGCGACTGGTACGGTCGATGTCACGTTTGCCCCGTCTCCCTTCGGAGTGAGCCTGACGGAGAACGGGGACTACCTGAGGGATCTCGAGATCAACGTGAACAACTTGAGGGCCCCGGATCAGGGATCCTTCGTGGTATGGGTCACCACCCCTCAGTTGGACAGTATCGAGAAGGTTGGCGTGTTGGGTGACGGCGCACTCCGAGGGCAGGTTCGGTGGAATAAGTTTCTCGTCGTCGTATCGCTCGAACAGGACGACGCCTCCACCGCCCCGCGATGGACCGGCCCCATCATCCTCCGCGGCATGTCCAAGAGCGGGGCGATGCACACGTCCGCCGGCCATGGGCCGTTCGAGACGGAGAACTGCGCGTCGTACGGTTTCAGAGAGTAGACGAATGAGGCTCGCCGCATTCGTGGTGGGGCTCGCTCTGTGCTTCACCCCGGCGGCAGCGCAGCAGGTCGCCAGTCCAATCGGATCAGGGGACAGCCTGGTTTGGCGTATGCCGCCCACCAACCCCAACATGCAGATGCTGATGGCGCCCTTCATGGGGATCGTTCCCGACGTCACTCCGTTCCTTCCCGGCCCCGACGTGGACGTCGGCACACTTCCCGAAGCGGCGGCGGTGAGTGATGTAGTCCAACTGGTGGACGGGGACACACTCCGCCTCGCGGCGACGCTGTTACGCCGTGAAATCGGCGGCCGGATGGTCAAGGTATACGGGTTCAACGGACAGTCCCCCGGACCAACGATACGGGTGCCGCAGCACTCCACGATCATTGTCGAGTTTACGAACGCCATCGACTTCCCCACGACACTTCGGTGGCACGGCGTGCGGGTGGGCAACCAGTTCGATGGTGTACCCGGTCAGACCCAGTCACCGGTTCGTGTTGGTGACACCTACACCGCGGAGGTCTACTTCCCCGACGCCGGGGCATTCTGGTACCACCCACACCAGCGCGGACACATCGCCCAGGAGCTCGGACTGTACGGCGCCATCATCGTCGATTCCCCCGATCAGCAGTACTACAGCCCCGCGAATCTCGAAGAAACATTGATGCTCGACGATGTACTCGTCGACGACCTGGGAATCCTCCCGTTCGGCTTCGAGGCTCCTGCGCAAGCGCTCATGGGACGTTTCGGAAACGTTNTGCTCATCAACGGCCAGCCNGACTATCGGCGNAGCGTTAACAANGGAGACGTAGTCCGCCTGTTCCTGACCGACGCTTCGAACACTCGGCCGTTCAATCTCCGGATCGANGGCGGCGTCCGCATGAAACTGGTCGGTGGAGATCTCGGAAAATTCGAGAGAGAGGAGTGGGTAGCNTCCATCGTCATCGCACCCGGGCAACGCTACNTNGTGGACGTGATGTTCGAGGAGGAGGGCGAGTTCNCTCTCACGAACCGAATNACNGCTGTCGATCATTTCCTCGGAGAGTTCGAGTACCAGGTNGATACCCTGGGGATCTTCGACGTGTCGAGTCGGCCGACCGANTACGAGTACAGCGCCGAGTTCGCAACGCTGAGGACCTACGACGGTGGGTTCGACGAGGTCCGGGCTCAGGCCGGGCGGCCGGTGGACGAGGAGTTGGTGCTTTCCCTACGGATCGGAGCGCTCCCCCTCCCCGTGATCCGGATGCTGGAGATCGACACGCTCTACTACCCGCCGGTCGAATTCAANGACGCCATGCCGATGATGAACTGGTTGTCCACCGGAATGAACGTGCTCTGGCTGATGCACGAGCCGGCCCNGNATGTGGATCCGCGTGANCTAGGTCCNGCNATCGGGTGGCGGTTCCGGCAGGGGGACCTCGTGAAGATCCGNCTCTTCAACGACCCCNGTTCATGGCACCCGATGAGTCATCCGCTGCATCTGCACGGGCAACGCTTCGTGGTGCTGGAACAAGACGGGGTCCCCANCTCGAACCTGGTNTGGAGAGACACGGTGTTCGTTCCGGTAGGATCGACCGTCGATCTCATGGTGGAGATGTCCAATCCGGGCAGNTGGATGTTCAACTGCCAGATTCCCGAGCANCTGGGCGCTGGGATGTCGATGAGCTTCTCGGTGCAGGCGTCGGGGGCGTAGAACGCCACTGAAAAAAAGGCCCGGCGACCGTTTTCAGGTCACCGGGCCCTCTCAATCACTGTCCCTCGCTCACACGAGGGAATCCGTCTTGCCTAATTCCCTTCCGACGGCCATGTGGCGCCCTGGTGCCGCGCCACAGTCCCGATTCCTTTGTACACGAACTTGTGAACCCGCCGGCCCTCGTAGGTCTCCGTCACGTAGATGTTGCCCTCCGAGTCGGTGTCGATGCTGTGGGCCGCCTGAAACATACCGGCATAACGGCCACCGGTGCCGATCGTGGAGATTTCCTGCATGCTCTCCCTGTTCACGATGCGAATCCGCGCGTTCTTGCCGTCGGCGATATACAACCAGGCCTGCTCGGCGTCAGGCGAGAAGCCGATGTCCCAGACCGCTCCGTCACCTAATGTGGCGGGGGCGAAGAACGCCTCTCGTACGAACGTGCCGTCCGTCTGGAAGACCTGAACCCGGTTGTTAGGGCGGTCACACACGTAGACGAGACCGTCGTTCGACGGCTCNGCGCAGTGGACCGGNGTGCGGAACTGCTGTTCCATGTAATCGTCCGAGGACCATCCGGTTCCTCCCTGTCGCGCCCCTTCGTACTGGAAAGAGTCATCCGGGACATTACCNTAGGCACCCCAGAATCTCTTGATCTCTCCGGTGTCCATGTCGACGACCGCCACCCGCCGGTTGCTGTACCCGTCGGAGAAATACGCTTCATTGGCTGCAAAGTCGAACTCCACATCGGCCACTTGGCTGAAGTGGGTCTCGCTGTTGCTGTCCCGACCCTGNCGCGGCTCGCCNTACGTCTGAAGGTATTGACCTTCATTGCTGAACTTGAGCACGTGAGAGTCACCGCCACTGTTNCCGCCGATCCAGATATTACCCATCTGATCGACCCCCAGCCCGTGGTTCGAGCCCGGCCATATATACTCATCAGTCGGAGACGGGCCGCCCCATCCCCGAATGAAGTTCCCCTCCGAATCGAACTGCATNACCGGAGGCGCTGAGGAGCAGCATTCCGCCAGAGGCGGGTCNTGGTCCGCCGCTGCCTCGGCACCGGCNACACCNCGGTGTACGATNTAGACGTTGTCCTGNGCATCGATCGTCACGCCGATGACGGTCCCGTAGATCCAACCGTTCGGGAGGGGCTTCGGCCAGAAGGGGTCCACCTCGAACATAGGTGCNTGNACCATCTGTGTGTAGTGGCCACGGCTTCGAGTCCCGCTCGCACCGCCCCGAGTAGGGCCATGAGCGCAACCAGACTGCCGCCGAATATCAGATTCCGTCGCCGGCTCATATTTCCTCTCCTTGTTGTCTTTTCATCATCGGACGCCCTCATTGGGACGCTGCGGGATAGAGTGCGCCTTGGTGCTCCAATGTTACCGGACCATAACCGAGGTTCGTGAATTTCTGAAGACGCCTACCCTGCCCGTCCTCGGCCGTGTACACGTTGCCAGCTTCGTCCACGGCAACACTACCCAGCTCGCGGAAGTGGCCCGGGTAACGTCCCCCCACGCCGAAGGAGGTTCGGATCTCAAGCGATTCCCTGNTGAGAATATNGACCCGCTCGTTCATGCCATCGGCGACGTACAAGAATTGCTGCCCACGGTCCGNCGAAAACGCGACGTCCCAGACCGCACCACTACCCAAAGTTGNCTCCGCGATGATCACCTCGTTTACGTAGGTCCCGTCCGTCTCGAATACCTGGATCCGGTTGTTCCCCCGGTCGCAAACATAGACAAGCCCGTCGTTGGAGAGCTCAGCACATGTGACCGATCGGAACTGCTGGGACGGGTCAGCCGAGGGGTTGTAGGGCCCGAGGTCCGAGTCGTCGGGGTCGTTCCCATAGGCGCCCCAGGATCGAACCAGCTCACCCGACGTCATATCGAGGACGGCGACTCTTCGGTTGACGAAACCATCTGCCACGAACACCTCGTTCGCGCCCTCGTCAAAGGAGAACCCAGCCGGGCCACCGAAGCTGTTGCTGCTCATGCTGTTCTGGGCCTGCCCGGTCTCGCCGATCGTCATCAAATGATCACCAGTGCGCGAGAACTTGAGGATGTGGCTGTCCACGTTTGGNGGGGGCGGCGGCCCGGCCGCAGCACCTCCACGACCGCCAAAACGACCTCGGCCGCCCCCGCGGCCTGCCGCCGCAACACCACCACCGATCCAGACATTCCCGTCGCCGTCGACCGCGATCGCGTGCGGCCGGTTCGGCCACGGATATCCCATATCNGGGCCGCCCCACTCACGGACGTGCGAGCCGTCTGGAGCGTACTCCACCACGGCCGCCGTCGGCCTGCAGCAGTCGCCCGTCTCGGTCACCACGTTGACCTCGTTGGCGTTGCTGAATCCGTCCTGGCGGGTCACGATCAGGATGTTGCCGTCATCGGCCACTGTAACGCCGGACACCGGCCCCAAGATGTTGGGATACTCCAACGGTATGGGCCAAAAAGGATCCACTTCGAAGGTCGGTACGTTGTCGCCGGGACCACAAGCGGCACTCAACCCGACCAGCAGCGGCGCGGCCACCGCTCCGACAATCCCTCTACGCCTGTCCCTCATCGGCTCTCCACCTTGTCCATGAGTAACTTCCCAACAGTTGTTAGGACCGGAGATAGTACACCCCCCTTTCGTATCCGTCCAGACCGATTCGGGCGTGAGGTACACGTCGCGAAGCGGTGCAGTTTGGCCGCCACGCGACCTTGACGTTGATGGACACCGACCGCTAGTCATTCGAGGCTTCAAGACGATCCCGATACGAGGACCATCCTGATA
Source organism: Gemmatimonadota bacterium (assembly GCA_002712565.1). The sequence goes on from PAUA01000029.1 coordinate 65,602, forward strand.
CTGACCTTGGAGGCAGCAGATGANCTCTGAACCGATCAAAACCTCCCGTAGGTCAACGAGAGTCGCGGGGGCACTGCTCGTGGTTGGGGTTCTCTTAGCGGCGCAGCCTCTCGCAGGGCAGTCCATCGACATGAACTTCTTTCTCGTGATCGAAGGACCGACCTGGGGGCCTACCCAGCCCGACGTTTCCATAAGTGATTCTCACTGTCACGACCAGGGTTATGCCGCAGGCTTCGGACACCTTACGTGGCACGTCTATCTCACGGGGAGCGCAGAGGATGGGGAGGAGGGTGAGGTNGCNCGNGCACGAATCGGAACNGGTCCCTGGTACAACTACTATGGGGTCATGATCGCCGAGGATGTGGCCCANCTGCACAGCGATGCGAACAACCTCTGGCTCGAGTCCGCGGTTACCGTCAGGGGCGAGACGCCGCCCGAGGCGGTGCAGATTCCCGTGGGCTCACAACTCGATGGAGGGGACTTTTCGCGGGACGGACCGTTCCTCTGCTTCGGTGTTCCCCAGTGACGGGAAGGTTTTTCCCGTCCGTGTGATCATCGCAGGAAACAACGCCGTCGGCACTTCTATTCCTCGGTAGACGCGCTTGTAGAGGTGTTGGCAGCCGGATTCCACAGCCTCCCGAACGCCAGCCATCCCAAAGCCCCGACAACCAGGGCCACCATCAGCCAACCGAGCAGTGAAACAAAGAAACTCACGCTGAGCGCGGGCCACTGGATCTGGTATTGGCTGAAAATGGCCCAACGCTCCGCCATCCAATGCCATGAGGTGTGTGCCACAATCGCCGAAAGTATGATCGTTCCCATGCGTTCTGCGACCGCGAAACGAAAAAGAAGCTCCAGGGCAGGAACACAAAGAGCCAGGACAAGCAACTGTCCGAGTTCGACCCCGACGTTGAACGACAACAGGGACGTCAGTAAGTGGTCCCCCGCGAACTGAAGGGATTCTCGGAGCGCGAAGGAGAACCCGAAACCATGGACGAGTCCGAACCCGAACGTGATGGCCCAGCGACGGCGCACGTTGGCTCCCACGATGTTCTCCAGAGCCATATAAACGATCGAAGCAGCAATCACGGTCTCCACGAACGGTGGAAACCATAGCCCACCCGGGGCGAACCCATAAGCCGATGCGATCAGCGTGACTGAGTGGGCCACCGTGAAGGCGGTGATGATCGGAAACAGAGCCCCGAACTTCCGGAATGGGATCACCAGACAGAGGAGGAAGAGCAGGTGGTCAGTTCCATCTAGGATATGGAAGAAACCATCAACTACGAAGCGCCAGGCCGCCTGGAGCCACCCCGGGTCGAGGGGGACGAGGCCCGGGTCACCTATGAACTGGAACGCCCGTACGACACCGGTGGGCGGCATGAAGCGGAGAACCACTTGGACGCGGGACGCGAGCCGCTCGAGTCCCGGCCGGATCGAAAAGTCCGACGCCTCCGACTGAATTGGATACTCGAACAGCACGTCGAGCATCGCCTGCGTCCATACGAGATCGGCCACCGTACACTCCGGATCGAACTCCGGGTCATCCTCATCCGGACACACGCTGGCCATATCGGGGTCAACGCTGGACAGCAAGGGGCTGAAGACATGCGCCAGAGCAGTGTCGTACTCCCGGAACGATGGATCCGACGGAATGGACACCTTGATGGCGGTGATCTCGGGGAAAGGCAGTCGGTCGCCGTTCTCGAACAGTTGCAGGGGCTCAGCGATCCACAACACCGCGCCCTCTCGGAGCTCCTCGTCTGCCTCGTCGATCTCCAGATAACCAGGGCCGCGCGTCGGGAAGTTGATGTCCTGCATCGCGGTCAACGGCACCCGAAGCAGTACGCGAAGGGTTCGTCCTTCCGGTTTGACGAACATCTGAACCGTCACGTCGGCAGGTGTGTCGTGGGCCGGGGCGCCCAAGGGGAGCGCCAGGATGAGGCTCACCACTAGGGTAAGCGTGGCGGTCCATAAGATGACTTTACGCTGACGACCGGACACTGGCGTCCTCTCCCGAGCGAGCATGGTGGTGGTGTTTTCCGGAAGGCACTTGCGAAACCAACATATAGCAACTTAGATCGGGTAGCGACTGAGACCCCGAAACACTCGGTCACGTCGGGAATGATCCCGTAGACTGCCTTTTTTTCAGGGTCGGTCTCGGGATCAATTTGCCGGTAACCATCCGCGCCCCGATAGCACTACTTCCAAGAGGACGGAGGAAGGTCGATGAAAAGCAAATTCCAACTTCTCGTTGGCATAACCGTGGTTGCACTCGTAAGCGGGTGCACGGCCGGCGACGCGACTACTAGCTTTACCGGTGATTATGGCGACGAGGGCATGGCTCCCAGATTCGAGGTGAACCCGCTATTTCCCCAGCCGCTCCCGAACCACTGGCTGGTGGGACCGATGATCGGTGTTACGGTGGACGCACGGGATCACATCTGGGTCGTTCATCGGAACACGGAAGATCAGTTCATGGCTCAGGAGATTGGCCTCACCCAGGGCGTCAGTGAGTGTTGCCAACCAGGCCCACCCGTCTTGGAGTTCGACCAGGAAGGCAATCTGATCTCCGCCTTTGGAGGGCCCAGTGAGACAGGCGAGTACGATTGGCCCACGTCGAACCACGGGCTGGCAATCGACAACATGGGCAACATCTGGATCGGCGGGAACGGTGGCACCGACAAGCATGTCCTACAGTTCGCCACCGATGGCACGTTCCTCAGCCAAATCGGCGATCCGGAAGCAAGAAGCGGACGTGACAGCAATGACATGATGAACTTTGGGCAGGTGGCAAAGCTCTCCAACCATGCCGCGACCAACGAGTTGTTTGTGGCGGACGGTTATCAGAACAAGCGGGTCGTGGTCCTCGACGCGACGACCGGCGAGTTCAAGCGCACGTGGGGCGCCTACGGGAATCCGCCGGACGACGAGGAATTCTCGAGCATGACNCGTTGGAACAACGCGAACGGCACGCCGCCGCCGCCGCAGTTCCAAGGTCCGGTGCACTGCGCCGAGCCGAGCCTCGACGGGCTGGTGTACGTGTGCGACCGTGGGGCAGATAGGGTCCAGGTCTTCACGTTGGACGGAGAGTTCGTGCAGGAGGCCCACTTCGCGCCCAATACGCGTTCACAGGGTTCGACCTGGGACATCGCTTTCTCGCCTGATGCAGCCCAGACCTACCTCTATCTGGCCGACGGCCAGAACATGAAGGTCTACATCGTCCTGCGGGAGACGATGGAAGTCCTGACGAGCTTCGGAGACGGCGGGCGGCAGCCCGGACTGTTCTTCGCGGTGCACAGCATCGATACCGACTCGGACGGAAACATCTACACGACCGAGACGTACGAAGGGTCGCGGCTCCAGAAGTTCGTTTACCTCGGCATTGGCCCGATCCCGAATGCGGACCAGGGTGCGCTCTGGGAGGGTCAGACAAATACCTACGGTAATAGCCAAAACAGTGGTATGTAGACAGAAGTAGACACTGAAGTGGTATTGTAGACATAGTAGGTTTGAGGAGGTCGGCACTTTTAGGGGACTCTGAGCGTAGGGTCCACCTCGAGGGGTCGGTGAGACCGGCCCTGTATGCGNCCGCATGCAGGGCCGGTCTTCGGACATTGGGAGTTTTCTGTCACTCGCAACTGAGAGGAACACCATGACGAAGATTGGAGTCTTTTCCCTGCTTACGATCGCTGTCGCTGTCGGCTCGTGCGCTCCGGCTGAAGAAGAGCCCCCTGCGCCAATGATGAGCTTTTTCCTCACAAGCGCTGGTCCCGGTAGCGGTGCCGCTCTGGGTGGCCTGGAGGGAGCCGACGCGTACTGCCAGTCCCTGGCCGACGCCGTCGAAGCGGACGGGACCTGGCACGCCTACCTGAGCGCGGCGGCTACAGCCGACGCATCGGCAGTCAACGCGCGGGACCGGATTGGGACAGGGCCCTGGCTCAACCAGGCCTTGGTAGAGGTCGCGAGCGATGTCGCCAACCTCCACAGCGAGAACAACAACCTCACTAAGGAGACCGTGCTCAATGAGCGAGGCGGCATGACCAACGGCCGGGAAGACACTCCGAATCGGCACGACATCCTGACAGGCTCGAACTTGGACGGCACCGTTGCCGTAGGAGATGGCGACACCACGTGTGACAACTGGACGAGCAGCGGGGAAGGCAGCGCACTGGTCGGTCACTTCGACCGTACCGGTGGTGGCGCCAACCCGAACTCCTGGAACTCCGCCCACGCCAGCCGTGGCTGCAGCCAGGAGAATCTGCAGGGTACGGGCGGCGACGGGCTGTTCTACTGCTTCGCGATCTANGCGCTTCCGAACGTAAACGTCTGAAACCAATCCCGGTCGGCACGGCTCACGTGGTGCCGACCGGAAACTTTCAAGGAGTGTAGNGGATGNNNACTNTCACGAGATCAACGGTCCTCAGCCTGTTTGTCNCGGTTGTCGTTTCGACACCCGTCGCCGCCCAGCAGGGCGCGATGAGCTTTTTCCTCACAAGCGCTGGTCCCGGTAGCGGTGCCGCTCTGGGTGGCCTGGAGGGAGCCGACGCGTACTGCCA
>PAUA01000030.1 GCA_002712565.1 Gemmatimonadota bacterium
GGCTTTCCGAGGAGGAACTCCCCCGTTATGCGGTCGAGTACGTAGAAGAAGCCATTACGGTTGGCGACCATGACCACGCTGCGCATCTCACCCCCGAACAATAGATCGGCCAGCACGGGCACGTGGTTGGAGTCCCAATCGTGCGTGTCGTGGGGGGTGAACTGGTAGTGCCACCGGAGCGTGCCCGTGGCGGCCTCGATCGCGACGATCGAGTTCGTGTAGAGGTTGGCCCCCTCGCGAGTTTCATCGTAGTAGTCGGGATTCGGATTCCCGGTGCCCCAGTAGAGAAGATCGAGGTCCGGATCGTAGCTCCCGGTCATCCATGTGCCCCCGCCTCCCCGTGCGAGGTTTTCAGCGTCCGGCGGCCAGGTTTCACTTCCCGGCTCGCCAGGCCCCGGAATGGTGTTGAACCTCCAGATCCGTTCTCCGGTCTCTGGATCGTAGGCGTCGAGGAATCCCCGCGTCGGATACTCACCACCAGAGATCCCGACGATGACCTTCCCGTCGATGACAAGAGGGGCCAACGTCGCGGCATACCCAACGCGGTAGTCCGCGAGCTCGATCTCCCAGAGGACACCCCCGGTCTTCCGGTCGAGCGCCAGGAGATGGGCATCGAGCGTGACCATGAACAGACGGTCGCCCAGCATGCCGAACCCTCGGTTGACGGGCGCGCTCGCGCCATAAGTGAGATCGTTCGGAAGGTTGCGCCGATATTGCCAGAACCGGCGGCCGGTTCGTGCATCCAGCGCCCAGGCGTAGTTGTTGGACCCGGTCACGTAAAGGACGCCGTCAAGCACGAGTGGGGTGGTCTCGAACCCCCGACCACGAGTCAGATTACCCGTCTGAAAAGTCCACTGGGGCGACAGGCGGTGAACGTTCTCGGGCGTGATCTGCGTCAGCGGGCTGTGGCGCTGCCCGCTGTAGTCACCGGAGAAGGTCAGCCAGCGTGACGGGTCCTCCAGGCCCTGAAGGATGTCCTCATAGGTGACGCCCTGGGTGTCTGTGACGCTCGGGTTGCCGGCCTGCGCGACCAGCAACGGCGGGCTCACGGTGCTCAAAGCGAGCATTGCGGCGATCCCGGCCAAGCTTCTAGCTAGCATCAGTCATCCACCCTTCCAGATAGCATCAGGTTTCCACCTCTCACCGGCCGGCGCGAGCACCCCCGCGTAGTGTACCGAGATATCGCAGCAGATCATCGAGTGCCTCGTCGCTGAGACGGTCGGGTCCGAATTGGCGCATCAGCGAACGCTCCTCACGAACGATCCCCTGTAGGTCCGCTTTGAGGTAGCCCTGGAGCCGTTCGTCGGTGTCCACGATCTGAATCGAGAAGGAGTCCTCGCTCTTGCTCACCCCCCGAATCCGCTGGCCGTCCCGTGTGACGAGGGCCACCGTGCGGTACCCTGCCGCGACCGAAGCACTGGGATCGCGAATGGATCGTATCAGCATTTCTCGTGTCCGGATCGCGGCGATACGGGTCAAGTCGGGCCCAAGATGCCCCCCCTCACCGTTCACGCGATGACAGCCTGTACACGTCGAGGAGAAGATCTCACGGCCCCGGACGGCATCGCCTCTGTCACTATCGAACTCAGGCACCGTGCTGAGGCTCTTCAGGTAGGCCACCATTGCCCAGATCTCCTGGTCCGGAGCGGAGCTGGACGGCATGATGCTGCCCGGTACACCGAGCTGGATCGTTTGGAACACCCGGTCATCGTTGGTACCCACGGCCCAGAGCACGGTCAGGTCCGGACCACTGATACCCTTAGCGTCGCCCCCGTGGCACTGGGCACAACGGGTCTCGAACAGGGCGCGTCCCACACGAATCGCGGTGCGATCCGCCTCGTAGGGGTTCACGGCCTGAGCGCTCGCCAGTGGTGCCGCTGGAAGCGGCGCCGAGATGAACAGGATCAGAAGTAGGCGCGTCAACGCTATGCGGACCATAAGACGCCCAGCATATCGGACTCGGGATAGGCGATCAAGGTCGTAGAGTGAGCCGATGGGCCACGTTCCCTTCGACCGCTTCGCGGCTGAAGAGCAGGGGGAAGTACTCCCCGTTCCCAAGGTGATCGCTCAGGTTGCCGTAGAACGGGCTCCCGGGCTGAGCGCTCTGTCCCGGGGCATTCGTCGCTACGGAACGGTCGAGGTCGGAAAGGTCGATGATCCGGCGGAAATTCGCGCCGGTCGCGTTGACCGTCCCAAAGCCGCCCGGACGCTCCACCGCCGGGAGGTCGAAATTCGGAATGAACATGTGCCGGAGGCCGCTCTGGTTGCCTCTGCCGTAGCGCCACTCTGCCCAGTCCGCTCCCCAGTCCTCCGTCAAGGTTCTGAGGGCCTGCTCCAAGCCCTCCTCGGTCAGGGCCCTGCGCTCTTCACTAGACCCAGCGGAATTCCGTTCTCTTGCACCTGCCGAACGGGTCCACTGCACGTAGATCGCTGCCGCCGTGCTCTCCCTCGTGAGCACTCCGTCCCAATCCGCGATCAAGGCACGCGCCCTCTCCACTGCCGGGACGTCGGACGTCCACCCCCGGAACGCGGGAATGTCTCCTTCCGAACGCAGTGAGTAGGCGTCGTGCTGGATCGCCTGGTGATCCTCGACCGAGAACAACCGGTCCGTCCCGAGGATCTGATGCAGACGCGTGATCCGTGAGGTCTCGACGCCCCTCGACGAGTGGTAGAACACCGGTCGTCCTTCGTAGCCCGGCGGATGGACGTTGTTGTTGGCCGTGGCGATGTAGCCCCGGGCCGGATTGAATTCGCGCGGGAGGTCACTCCGGAACCCCACCCACTCGTACTGCCCGGTTCCCGGAACCGGCAACCGCCCGTTCCAGCCGTCCCGGTCGGGCGTGAGCCCCGTCACCTGGAGGGCGATGTTACCCTCGACGTCCCCGCAGATCAGGCTGTGAGTGGGCACCATCCAGTACATCGCCCGCTCGAAGAAGTCTTCACAGCTCTCGGCCTGAGCCATCTTGAAGCTGCCCTTATAGGCGGCCGTGCCCGGGTCTTGGACGACGGAGCGCACCGCGTAGGCGACGTGGTTCTCCGTATCCTCGTAGATGACCGGACCGTGGCGACTGAACTTCAGCTCGACCGTGCGCGGCGCCTCGCCCTTGATCTCGATTTCCTCTTCGATGACACGCAACGGCTCCCAGCCGTCCTGCCATCGAACCAGGTTGGGATTCTCCGGGTCGACCTCCTCCACGTAGAGGTCGACCATGTCGGTTCCGGCGAAGGTGAAGCCCCACGCCATCCGCTCGTTGTTGCCCGCGTCCACTCCCACGAAGGGGGGCTCGCCGCCGCCGATCACGTTCCAGCCTGGAGCGTTCAGGTGCACGAAGTATCGAAGAGCCGGCATCTCGATCCGCCGGTGTGGGTCGTTGGAGAGGATCGGTACACCGGTGGGCGAGCGGTCGCCGCTGATGACCCAGTTGTTGCTCCCTTCGGTCGCGATCTGCGGATTCGAGACCTGTGCCGTCCGTACCACAGGCGTGAGGTGCCGATACCGTTCCACCACCTCCAGATCCGGGAGTCTCCCCCCGAAAGGATCTCCGTCCCCGGCTCGCATCGCGCTGAGGACCTCCTGCGTGATGATGCTCACGTCGAGGCCCTCGGGAACCTGGAGATCGTCCCATGGATCGGGTGTCGCGCGCCGATTCGCTTCCTCGGNGCCGAACCGGCCCACGTTCATGGCGAGGCTGAGCTCACTGATTGCGTGGCCCCGGACGCTCGACAGGCCCACCTGCGCCCAACGTAGCACCACCGTCTTGGCGGTCCACGGATCCGGCTGGACTCCGGTGAGCTGGAATTCGACCGGTAGATTGTCCCGATTCTGCGAGATATAAGCGTTGACCCCGTTTGCGTAGGCCGTGAAGATGCGCTCACCATCCGGGTGGTAGCTCGTCCATTCGGACTCGTCCCACGGCCCGCGGAACATCATCTGCCGGGTGCGGAGGTCGTAGTCGAATGCCTCCGGTCCGAAGATCTCGGAGAGGCGTCCCTCGTGCCAGCGTCGCCACATCTCCATTTGCCAGAGCCGNTCCTGGGCCATCACGTATCCCTGCGCCAGGAAGAGATCGTCGTCGTTCTGAGCGTAGATGTGCGGGATTCCCCACTCGTCTCGGATGACCTCGACCGGTTCCCTCAGGCCGGGAACGTCCAGCTCTCCACCGATCTGAGCGAGCGACCGGCGGGCCAGCTCTTCCAGTGAATCGGGTTCCGACGGTGGCGCGGAGCAACCGGCGGTGAGGAGCAGTGCGCCTACCACCACACCAGCAAATCGGCTTGGATCGAAGGGCATGGNATCTCTCCTATTGTCGGACATGATCTGGGACAAATCAGGGTAAGGCTCCCCCCGGTATTGTCAAATCAGGCGGCAACCCACTCGGTCAGCGTGCCGCCAGCTCTCGACGCACCGTGACCTGTTCAATCGTTGAGCGNGGACCGGACGTTCTCTGCGACGTCCCGTCTTCCGGCGGGCTGGCGACCACCTGATTGCGCGGGGGGCTCAGCCGTGGTTACCCTCATCCCCATCCTGATTCCGGCCCAGGTCCGCCCAGGCGTGATGCCGCCCATTCGTGCATGAGGGGATGGTCTAATGAAGAACAAATACACCCGTCGCGACAGTCTCAAACTCATGGGATCCGCTGTCGTCGGATCNCAGCTGGTCCGGGGTGCTCAGCCGTTGGATGCGCAGACTGACGGAGTACGTACCGTCCGTGCAGTCAGCGTCGACGAAGACATGCGCGGCATCTTCGTCATCATGTCGACTCCCTATACCGAGTCGGGCGCGGTCCACTACGACGACCTTGCGTTCCAGGTGGAGTGGCTCGACCGCGCCGGCGCGCACGGGCTCGTCTGGCCACAGAACTCCAGCGACTATCCACGGCTCACGACCGAGGAGATCAGGCGGGGATTTGAGGTGCTCACCGAGGCCAACCGCGGCCGGTCTCTGACGCTCGTGCTGGGCGTGCAGCAAGACTCGACACCGGAAATGGTGGCGCAGGCAACATTTGCCGAGGGTCTCGAGCCCGACATGATGATCGCGATGCCGCCCAAGGTGGGCGACTCCCTAGAGGACTACCGGGAGTATTACTCTGCGCTTGCCGAGGTCACTTCNCGGCCCATCATGATTCAAACCTCGCCGAACCGGCCAGGCCTCGAGTTCAAGACCGACTTCATCAAAGAACTAGCGGACCAGTATCCCAACCTCGGCTACGTGAAAGAGGAAGTGCAGCCCGTCTTCGAGCGCATTCAAGCCCTCGTAGGGCAGCCGCAGATCAAACGCGTGTATTCTGCCATGCGGGGGCGCTACTTNGCCTACGATCTGCGCCTGGGTGTGGATGGCCTGGTCAGTGGCATGGCGATGTACGCGGAGGTNTTCGCACGGATGTGGGCCGCTTCCCGCGAGGGCGATTGGGATGCGGTGCGCGACATCCACGGGAAGCTGCTCGTGATGCTGACCTGCGAGACGGAGATCCCCGGGGCGGGCCGCTACCTTCTGCAGCGACGGGGCATTTTCACGACGGCCACTCAGCGGGGCCGCAATTACACCCTGTCTCAAGTGGAGATCGACGAGATTGAGCATAATCTGAGAGGACTCGAGCCTTACTTGATACGGGTGCCGTCGCGAGGAGCGTAGAGCTTCTGGTGGTGCTTGGGTAAAGCGCTAGAGGCCGAGCTTCGAACTAACGCCTAAAGGAGAACGATCATGCGCGGCTATCCCCTACGATCCTTCCCTGCGACCCTAGCCTTTCTCGCATGCGTTCCCCCCATCGCAGGTGCTGCGACCACCCAAGATGTGGACCCGCGTCTCGAGGCCATGAAAATCGAGGCACTGGAGTTGGTCGAGGGTCGCACGAAGCTAGTGCAAGAAATCGTCGACCAATTGTTCTCGTTCGGAGAGCTCGGCTTTCAGGAATTCGAGACCCAGCGGTACCTGACGGGCCTGCTGGAGGACAACGGGTTCGAGATCGAGTTGGGCGTCGCGGGAATGCCCAGCGCCTGGACCGCGAGGTGGGGCTCGGGCCGTCCGGTTATCGCCCTGGGATCGGATGTCGATGGTATCCCCCAGTCCAATCAAAAGCCCGGCGTGGGGTACCGCGAGCCAATCCTCTCCATGGCTCCGGGGCACGGCGAGGGACATAACTCGGGGCAAGCCGTGAACATTGCGGCCGCCCTGGCCGTGAAGGAAATCATGGAACGGGAGAACATCCCAGGCACCCTGCTCATCTGGCCGGGCATAGCCGAAGAGCAGGTGGGTTCGAAGGCCTTCTTCGTGCGGGACGGAGTTTTCGAGGGCGTGGATGTGAACCTGTTCACGCACGTCTCGTCAAATTTCGGCGTCTCTTGGGGCCAGAGCGGCGGCAACGCGNTAATCTCGGCACAATTCAGCTTCACTGGCGAGACGGCACACTCCGCTGTCTCGCCTTGGCGGGGACGGTCGGCGCTGGACGCCGTGATGTTGATGGCGCAGGCGTGGGAGTTCAAGCGGGAGCATCTCCGGCCTGCCGCGCGCTCGCACTACATCATCGTCGAGGGCGGAGACCAGCCCAACGTGGTGCCTCAGCAGGCCAAAATCTGGTTCTTCTTCAGAGAGCGCGACTATGAGCTGACCAAAGAGCAATACGACGCCGCGATCCTCATGGCGGAGGGCGCGGCCCTCATGACAGGTACGGAGATCGACACCATTCAGATCGTGGGCTCGGCTTGGAGCCGCCACTTCAACAGGCCGGTGGCCGAAGCCACGCACGAAAACATTCAACGAGTCGGACTTCCGGACTGGTCCGCGGACGACCTGGCACTGGCCAACGGACTTCAGCGTGAGTTGGGTCAGGAGGAGCGCGGGCTCCCGGACTCGGTCCCCAATCTCAGAGGACCCGTCAACCTCGCACGTTCGTTGGGGGGTGGCTCGGACGACATCGGCGACGTGTCCTGGAACATGCCGACCGTGACACTGAGGTACCCCGCCAACATGCCGGGTGGCCCGGGGCACAACTGGGCCAATGGTATCGCGATGGCTACCCCCATCGCGCATAAGGGCAGCTTGGCCGGCGCCAAGGTCCAGGCGCTCACCCTGTTGGACCTTCTCCTCAGGCCCGAACTCGTGGAGGAGGCATGGTCCTACTTCAATGACGTCCAGACTCCAGAGCAGGAATACATCCCCTTTATCTCGGACACCGACGAGCCTGCCATCTTCCTCAACGAGGACATCATGCGGAGATACCGCCCCTTGATGGAGCCCTACTATTACGACGCCACGCGATTCGACACGTATCTGGAGCAACTCGGGATTGAGTATCCCACGGTAAGGGAGAAACCGATCGCGCCGTAGGTTCTAACCGGAGTCGCTCGTGCCCTCGNGCAGGGTGAACACCGGGTAGATCTCCTCGCTCGAAGGGCTTCAGTGGCCGCAATGCGCACACGTTCCTGACTCCGGGAACACGAACAAGCGTTCGGCCGCGACTGGGCCCCCGCACGCCGTACAGACGCCGTATGTGCCGGCGTCCAGGCGCCGGAGCGCTTCCTGGATCAGCGCCAGCCTGACGCTTTCCCGTTCTCGTAAGCCCTTCGCCAGGCTCTGGTTCTGAAGAGAATCCATNCGCGAGAGTCGCCCCACGGCACCCTGATCGAGCTCCACCGTTTTCAGGGCTTCGTCAGTGACCGTCATGCTTTTCTCGAGCTTGGCGAGTTGTCGCTCGAGCTCGGCGCGGAATTCCGCGATCTGCGCTTCAGCGAGATGGCTCAGTGGCTTTGCTCAGCCTAGCCGGATCGGCAGCTTCCGGACTCTCTCCCCCGTCAGAACAAAGATCGCGTTCGTGACCGCCGGAATGATCGGTGGCGTTCCCGGCTCGCCGACGCCACCCGGGGCGTCCCCGCTCGGCGTCAGTAGGACTTCCACTTCAGGAGCCTCATTCATCCGAAGCATCTGGTAGTCGTGGAAATTGCTCTGTACCACCCGGCCTCTCTCGATGTTGATCTCGCCGTACAGAGCGGCGGTGAGCCCGTAGACGATGCCGCTCTCCATCTGAGACCGGACGATCGCGGGATTCACAACGACCCCACAGTCGATCGCGCACCACACTTTGTGCACGCGCGGCCGGCCGTCCTCGATCGACACTTCAGCGACTTCGGCGACGTACGAACCGAACGACTCCACTACCGCAATTCCCCGTGCCCGCCCCTCCGGAACCGGTGAGCCCCAGTCCGAGGCTTCCGCGACGGCGTCCAGGACCNCCAGATGNCGGGGATGCGCTTCGAGCAGCTCNCGCCGGTACTCGTAGGGATCTCGACCCGTGGCGTGCGCCAGCTCATCGATGAACGACTCCACGACGAACGCCGTGTGGGTATGCCCGACCGAGCGCCAGAAGCCCACCGGAATCGGTAGGTCGACTTTGGCGTACGTCACGTTGATGTTGGGCACGTGGTACGGCTGGTTGCTGGCTCCCTCGGTCGTCGTGGGATCCCTGCTCGCCGCCAGGTTCTCTGCGAATTCCGGAACCCAGCCCGGCACCATGTGCTTGAGAATCGACTGGGTCGCGATCCGGTGTCGCCATCCCTCGGGCATCCCATCGGCATCCAGTACCGCCTCGATCTCGTGATGGGAGGCCGGGCGATAGAAATCGTGCTGCATATCGTCCTCGCGCGCCCAGATAACCTTCACGGGACCGTCGATCTTGCCGGCAAGCTCGGCGGCCTCACTCACGTAGTCCCGCTCGGCTCGGCGCCCGAAGCCGCCACCCAGGAAGGTCGCGTGGACTTCGGTGTCGTCCGCGCCCACGCCTGCGGCTTTGGCGGCCACCTGGCGTGCACCCCCACCGACGATGCCCGGGCCGTTCGGGAACTGGGTCCCCGTCCACACAGTGCAGCGCCCATCCCGCACCCATGCCGTGCAGTTCATCGGCTCCATGGTCGCGTGTGCCAGGTAGGGCGCCTGGTAGGTAGCCTGGATCGGCGCCACGCCCTCTGCGAAGGCCGTATCGACGTCGCCGTCGTCGCGGACGGACCTTCCGTCATCCTGGGCTGCCGCAAGACGACGGAAGATCTCCGCATCGTCCAACTCGCTGTCCGGCCCTTCGTCCCACTCTACGACCAGGGCGTCCCGCCCGGCCTTCGCGGCCACATACCCGGCCGCGACACTCGCCACCACCGCAACCCCGCTCTCCAGCTCCACCACCTCGTCGACACCCGATACGGCGAGGGCCGGAGTCGGGTCGAAGGAGCGCACCGAGCCCCCGAAGACCGGCGAGCGGGCCACAACAGCGACGCGTGTGTCCGAGGGACCGGCGTCGATGCCAAAGACGGCCTCCCCGGTTGTCTTTAGCGGAATGTCGAGACGGGGAAGGGACTTACCGATGAGCCGAAAGTCAGCGGGGTCCTTCAGGGGCACGTTCTTCGGTACGTTGAGCAGCGCGGCTGCGGTGGCGAGCTCGCCGTATGTGAACTCGGAGCCGTTGCCACCGATCGCTCTTCCGTCTTGCATCCGGACCTGGTCGGCCTCGACGCCCCACCGTTGGGCTGCGGCCTCGCGCAGCATCCACCGTGCCGTCGCGCCCGCTTCACGTAGCGGCTCCCACGACTGGACTACGCTCGTGCTTCCTCCCGTCACCTGCATGCCGAACATCCCGTACGCCGAATGTGCGGGCGCGAACTCGAAGGATACTTGCTCCCAGGGGGCGTCGAGCTCCTCCGCGAGAAGCTGAGGCAGCGCTGTGGCCACCCCCTGACCCATCTCGGCACGGTCCACGATCACCTTGATCGATCCGTCCGTATCGATACGGAGGAATGGGTTGGGTGCGAAGGCCGCGTCGGTTGGGACGTCGCCGGGTAGGATCGCATTTTGGGCGATGCCGAGCGTGAGGCCGGCCCCCGCCGCGGTTCCGATCTTCACGAATGTCCTTCGGGAGATGTCGCTCATCGGTCACCTCCAATGTCTCCGCCACCTGTCGAGCTTTCCCGCGTCGGGACCCTCCGGGCCCCAGGATCCGTCTGGAGCTCCGCCGCCCGATGGATCGCCCGTCGGATTGCGCCGTACGTTCCACACCTGCACACATTGCCGGACATCGCGGTGTCGATGTCGGCGTCCGTAGGCCTCTCGCTCGTCGCCAACAGTGCGACGGCCGACATGATCTGCCCCGACTGGCAGTAACCGCACTGCGGGACCTGCTCCTCCACCCAAGCCTGTTGTACCGGATGACCTCCATCCGGAGAGAGGCCTTCGATCGTGGTGATCTCGGCCCCTTCGGCGCCGCTGACTGGGAAACTACACGACCGGATCGGTTGGCCGTTCAGAAGTACCGTACACGCTCCACACTGGCCGATCCCACATCCGAACTTGGTGCCTGTGAGACCCAACGACTCGCGCAGGACCCAGAGCAGGGGATTGGCTCCGGGGACGTTGACGTCCCGTGCCTCTCCGTTGAGCGTGAATTTCGGCATAGTTGGACCTCTCGGTCGAGGATTACCGGTAGCGGGCGGCTTGAACCTGGGTGCCTCGAGTGTCTTGCAGTGCGACGGCCACCGGTAAACGAATCTGTGTGTCNGGCGTAGTCGGCGCTACCCTCGGTCAAGTCGGTCTTGGGCAGCAACTGGGGGAGTTCCTGGGCTTGGTGGAGTCCAATGAACTGGTCCTCATCACCTATGAAGATGCCGGTCCGGACGTCCTGGGGACCGTGTTCAGGGCCGTAGAGCTAAGTCTGNCGAATCTGGAGCCGGGTGACTACACCCTCACGGTGGAGATCGAGCTCGCCGGTCGGGAGCCCATGACGGTGGGCCGCCCCATCAGCATCGTGCCCAATCCTGCGGATCTCTAGGGCAACACCGGCGCCCGCCAATGTCGAGAAATGTCGAACCCGATCGGANTCAGGGTAGGGTAGAACCCGTGATCACTCCTCGGAGCCACCCCAAGGATCCCTCCGGGCCCACGAAGAGCTCTTCGGGATACGTGATGTAGGAGAGCATCTCGCGGTAGATCAGGTCCTGCTCATACCGATTGATCCCCAGGCCCGCCAAATACTGAAGACGGAGGTTCCGGTCACGGTTGATCTGGGCGTCTTCGAGCCACGGGCCCAACTCGTTGACACGGCCGGAGTAGGTGGCGAGCAGATCCAAGGCGGAGTTGATCCCGACTTCTGAGAGGGACTCGCGGATCGGCCCATACTCGGGTTGNCGCAGCCGCTCGTCCCATGCCGCGACATCGATGGGCGTCGGCTCGAGCCGACCCATCAGTACGAGGTCGTATCCTTGACCGTTTATGGTATTGGCCCAGATCGTTCCGTAGGGGAAGGCTTCGAGGAAGGTGGCGATCTCACTCTTAACTGCCTCTATGCCGGCTTCGTAGAGCTGAACGAAGACCGTGACGACCCCCCCCGGATTGAGACGCTGTCTCACCAGCTCCCAAAACTCCAGTGTATACAGGTTGGCCGCGCCTTTGACCCAGGGGTCGAGGGGATCGGACGTGATCGCGTCGAAGGTCTCATCCGTGGTCAGAAGAAAGTGTCGGCCGTCNTCGATCCGGAATTGGACTTTCGGATTGTCGGCGACAGCGAAGTTGTGGTCGCTGAAATATTCGGACACCACCTCGGGCACGAGCGGTTCGATCTCGGCGATTGTGACCTTGTCCACTCGAGGATCGATACTCACCGCCCCGGCGGTGACTCCGGCGCCCATCCCGATCACGAGCACGGAGCTGGGGTCATCAGGTACCAGCGTGGTAAAATGCCCGAGCATGCGCTGCAAGCGCATGTCCTGGGGGAAACTGGATGCCTGGATCTTGCCGGCATTGTGGTAGCTCAGTACGCCGTTGGTCTCCCGCGACACGGCCAACGAGGCGTGGGTACCTTCACCGACGTAGATGATGTCACCGACGCTACGAACCCAGGTGGCCGCGTATCGACCGTACGCCACCAGGAGGCCCGGCACGGGGGCGACGGTGTTTGCGGCTGCGACGGCGATCCCTACGATTACGGCGGCCCGGGCGAGGCTTCGGCCATCGAGGGTGAGCTGGCGAAAAGATCCCAGAAGTCCCGACGGTGCCAACAGGATCAGCGAAGAAACCCCGGCCATTCCGATCAGTACNNGCTGCGTCTGTTGCGTACCGATGTNGCCGATCAGGAGCAGGGATACGGAAAGGGCGCCGACGATCGCGCCTACCGTGTTGGCTGCATACACTCGCCCAACGAGGTGCCCGGCGTCCTGTCCGTCAGAGGCTACGGCCGCCAGGGCGAACGGAAAGCTGAGGCCCCAGAGCATCGCACCCGGCGTCACGGTCAAGAGACACCGCACGAGATCGATCTGGAAGTTGTTCGCGGGGGTACTGGCGAGTGAGGGATCGATAGGCCAGTAGGGGAGGGCCGTGGTCAGCGCATACGCCGCCCACGCCAGGNCGCCCATGACCAGCAGCTGGCACACCCCCAGGGCTGCTCGCGGATTTCGTATGGTTCGGGCCAGGAACGACCCGACTCCGCTCCCTGTTCCGAGCCCTATAAGGAAGGCGGCCAGGATCAGGGAAAAGGTGTAGACCGTGCCTCCCAGGGTCAGGGAAAGGAGGCGGGNCCAAACCACCTCTGCACCGAGAGCGGTCATCCCCGAGAGCCCGATGGCCACAAGAACCGGCCACGCCCCCGGGGGCACTGAGGTTGCGACAGGATCGTCGGCGTTGGTGTTCGCTTCATGTGCTCTGAGTTCGGCCAGCAGGAATCCCATCGCGGCGACCGTCAGATTGATCACTACCGCCGTGAGGGTAGCGACGGCGATATCGTGCACACGCAGGAGGAAGAACCCGGCGAGCAGGGACCCGAATACCGCTCCGGCGATGTTGCCACCATAGAAGAAGCCGAGCCACGACACGCCCTTCGGTGTCGCCTCGACCCAGCGTGCGATCGCGGGCAGGGTAGCACCCATCAAGATGGTGGGAGGAAGGAGGACAAGTGCGCAGAGGAAGGCNCGGGCGGCCAACCCTCCCATCCCTGATCCCCCGATCAGTCGGTACAAGCTGTCTACCCAGGGCAGAGCCACGAGCACCAGCAGGCCCAAAAGCCCGATCGCCAGCTCAAGAGTAGCGTAGACGCGAAGCGGGTGAATCCGTGCAGGGATCACATAGGAGAGCCCCACGCTCCCGATGCACATCCCACCCATGAAGATGGCCAGCAGCACGCCGAGCGAGATCGAGGACGAGCCGACGATCTGTGAGAGCATCTGAAACCAGACGATCTCGTAGATGAGAGCCGCCGCTCCACTCCCCACGAACAGGAGTACGANCAGGGGGAGAAAGCGNGTCGCCCCGGACATGGTGGACCGTTGCTCTGCCGAGCCAGTGTTCATCTCGTCGCTGGACTCCAGTGGAAAACTCCTTGGGGGAAAACGGGATCCGTCGAACGCGTTGTTTGGTCGTGGGCTTGCCGGAAGTAGGGACACCCGAGCGGGCGCGAACGTTAAGCCGGGGGCCACTCGAGCGACAGCCCTTCCCGGCTCATTCCCGATGGGGTCGGCGCCGAGTTGACAATGCCCCGTCCTTCTCGATGTGGGCGGCGAGATCTATAAGATGGAGCTCAACGGCACCATCGTCGGGAGATTTGGCACGGCCCCGAAGCAGATCGGGCAATTCGGTACCGTCAATTCGATCGACTGCAGTGAAGAGAATGAGCTGCTCGTGGGCGAGCTCGGCAATTGGAGAGTGCAGCGTGTGACCCTACAGCCGATGTGATAACGGGGGAGGCTTCCTACACGAATTCCACGTCGGTCGTGATCTCGATGGCTCCCTCGAGGCTCTTGGCTATGGGACACTTGCCCACGTGCATTTCCAGCACACGGGCTACTGTGTCGCGCACCTCATCAGGGTCCGGCACACGCAGTTTGTAATGCACATGGATCCGCCGGAGGACGAGTACGCCGCCCTCCTTCTCGATCTCGCCAGCCACCTCTCCGACGATGTCCTCGGGCCTGGTGTTTATCTCGCGCGCTGCCAGCGCGCCGGCAAGTGTGCCCGTTAGTCAGCCACCGGCCGCCGCCACCACGTAGTCGATCGTCGTGGCATGCGGCTCGATCTTGTTCACGTCGACGCCGTAATGCTCCGCGATCGCACCATGAGCACCGAATAGGACGGGCTCGCTCTCCGCCGGCATTGTGGCCGAGCGCGTCGGGCCTCCCAGACGCCGTATCTCAACTCGCGATTCGTAGACTACTTCCGACATGTCTATCTCCGTATCGAGGGACCCCGGGCCGGGTCCACCACATTCTGGGCCTCAGCGGAGGCGGCTTAGGCCCTTGCTGGGTTCGAAAGCGGCTTTCCCAACCCACGGGCCCTGCGAAATCGACTACTCATAGTACTCTCGCCCAAAATGCGTTAGTTGTTTCTCTCCCGCCAGCCACCGCAGCGTGTTTTTCAGCTTGCGATCGAAGGGTCATTCGCCTCCATGGCCTTCTCGAACGAGTCCATGGTCTCGTTCGTCGTCCGGAAACGAGGGACGACAGGTGGTAGGATGCCGTCTCCGGCTGGCGACCTTTAGGGCGGCTTTGGGGGTAGCTGGCTCTCTCGCCGGAACCAGGTGGCTTGCGCCCCACCCTCAGCACATGGGATACTTGGCTCGCAAGCCCGAACCGGTGCTCGGTGGTGCACCTCACTCTCCATCCTCGCGACCTGATCATGCTTTCTCCGGGAGATTCAGCGCCAGACTTCTCACTGCCCGGACTGGACGGAACAGATTGGGGACTCACGGCGGGGGCAGGAGATCCACTGCTGGTCGCGTTCATCGAGACCGACTGTCCCACCTGCCGCCTCACGATCCCCTATCTGAAGCGCCTGGCCGAGGCGCTTGGCCCCAACGGTGATCGGGTCGTGGTGGTTTCGCAGGACGGTGGCGAAGAGACTAAGAAGTTGGTCGAAGCCTATGACGTGAGCTTTCCGGTGCTCCTGGACGTCGACCTGGATGTGTCGCGCAGCTACGATCCGCCCAGCGTCCCGGCGCTCTTCCTCGTGGGAAGAGGAGGGCGGATCGAACTCTCCAAGGTGGGCTTCCACAAGGGGGACCTCAACTCGGCCGCGCAAAAAATGCTCTCGAGCCTGGGACTTCCTGCGCTGGTTGTTGCGGATCCCGACGATGGGACTCCCGCGATGAAGCCCGGGTGTACTTCCCGCCACCTCGAGTCGGCTGTGCCCGTCTCGTCCGGCGAGGCGACTGCCGAGCCGTCCCCAGAGCCGGTCGATCTACGACCTGAGCGAGCGCCTGCTGCGTCACGTGTCACGTTGGCCGACGACGAGGATCCATACGAGTACTGCATGAGCGCCAGCTTCTCCTCCTTTCTTCCTGTGGTCCCACCCACGGTGGAGCGGGTCGACACCTTCCTGGCGGCGATCCCGCATCCGCCGGATCGTGTGGTGGGACTGGTCCCGCCCTGTTACGGGCCCGCCACGATCGAGAAGATCGCCGCCAACGCGGTGATGGCGGGCTGCAAGCCGGAGTACATGGAGGTGCTGATCCCTGTGATCAAGGCCGCTTGTGACGAGCGCTTCAATCTGCACGGGGTGCAGGCGACGACACACTCAGCCACGCCGTTGATCATCCTGAGCGGGTCGGCCGCCGCACGCCTGGGCTTTGCGAGTGGGGCGGGGGTGTTCGGATGTGTGGCCCGGGCCAACAGTTCCGTGGGCCGCGCGCTCCAGCTCGTGATGGCCAACCTGGGAGGTGCGCTCCCCGGGGAGATCGACATGTCGGCGTTGGGCAATCCAGGACGCTTCTCCTACTGTGTTGCCGAAAATCACGAAGAGAGCCCGTGGGAACCTTTGCACGTAGAACTCGGCTTCGATCAAGACGAGAGCACGGTCACACTGTTCGCCGCCGGTGGGCTCACGGAGGTGAGCGAACACACGGCCCGAACGGGGGCCGGAGTGCTCCGCACGATCGCCGCCACGCTCTCCACGGTCTGGAGCTGGAGGCGCTGCGGGCGGGTCGATGCCGTGGTCGTGTTGTGCCCGGAACACGCGGCGACCCTGAGTTCGGATGGCTTCGCCAAGAGTGACGTGCGCGACTTCCTTTTCGAGAACACCGGTGTTCCCTTGCGGGCGTTCGACCATGAGGGCACGGAGGGTACGCAGGCCCGTGATTCCTACGAGGAGGTTCTGATCGATGATGAGCCCCACTACCGGAAGTTCAAGGACCCCTCCCAGATTGGTATCATTGTGGCAGGCGGGACGGCCGGAAAATTTTCTGCGGTCATGGGGGGATGGCTGACGGGCGCTGAGGGATCTCAGATCGTGACATACCCGGTGAAGTGGTAGGTAGGCGAAACACGCAGAAAGGAGATTCGATGTCTACGTTGGTGAACCCGCTCGATGAACGCTCCGCGGGCCAGCAGTCGCCTGCACCGCGGCTCGACAGCCTGGAGGGCAAGACACTCGCGCTCCTCGACATCAGCAAGCCCCGAGGGAGCGAACTCCTGGACCGGCTGGAGCACCTCCTGAAGGAGCGGTACGGTGTTTCGCGCATCGTGCGTGAAACCAAGCCGACCTACACGAAGCCGGCTCCCGGAGCGCTGCTGGAGAGACTCGCATTCGTGGATGGGGTGATCGAAGCCCTGGCCGACTGAGGCTCCTGCACAACGTGCAGTTTGCACGACAGCGTTCGACTCGAAGCGGAAGGAATTCCCGCTGTGCCTTTGGCTACATCTGAGTTCCGCACTGCGGCAAGGGTACAGGCGAGCCGGCTGGGGCGCCCCGACTTGGAGGCCGTTTTCGTTTCACACCCGATTCAGGATCGGACTCCGGCCGAAATCGAGGAGCGGGCTGACGCCGTAATCGAGGAAGTAGTCTCGCGGCTCACGGGGGACCCCTAGCTCGTTCAGCACGTCCGGCCCTAACTTGCGCCCCTGAGTTTCTTTGGATCGGAGGCACCACCATGCGACCACGCGCAGGATTCCTAACCACGATGTTGGCGATCATGGTGGTCGCTGCAGTGCCCGTTGTCACCCCCATGGTAATTGGGGCCCAGCCGGCCGCCGCTGCCGTGCGGCTGGTCACACAAACGCAGCAGAGCCCAGCTCTCGAGCATGCCCGCACGGGCGCCCTGCGTGATCCCATGCCCGTGGGACCTGGTGTCACAGTTGGGCAGCTCGAGAACGGGCTCCAGTACTACATCCGCGAAAACAGCGAACCGGCCAACCGGGCTGAGTTCAGCTTGGTGGTCAAGGTGGGTTCCGTGGTTGAGGACGAAGATCAGCTTGGGCTCGCCCATTTTCTCGAGCACATGGCCTTCAACGGGACCGAGAACTTCGAGAAGCAGGAACTGATCGATTTCATGGAGTCGATCGGGATGCGGATGGGCGCGGACCTGAACGCCGGCACCAGCTTCGACGAGACCAGGTACATGCTTCAGATCCCGACCGACTCACCCGAGGTGATGGCCAACACCTTTCAGATCCTGGAAGACTGGGCCCACGGACTCACCCTGGACCCCGAGGAGATCGACAAGGAACGAGGGGTGATCATCGAGGAGTGGCGGTTGCGTCGTGGCGCCGCCGCTAGAATTCAGGACGAGCAGTTTCCGGTGCTCTTGAGGGACTCGCGCTACGCGGAGCGCAGCCCCATAGGAACGGTTGAGAGTCTCGAGACGTTCGAACACGAGGCTCTCAGGCGCTTCTATCGGGATTGGTACCGGCCCGACCTGATGGCGGTTATCGCGGTCGGTGATTTCGACNGGGCCGAGGTGGAGGCCCTTCTCATCGAGCATTTCGAGGGCATCTCCGCTCCTGAGAACCCGCGTGAGCGTGTCGAGTATTCGGTCCCCGACCATGATGAAACCCTGTTCACGATCGCCACCGACGAAGAACTCACGTCAACCAGCGTCGCCGTGTATCACATGTTGGCACTGGACGAACAGGAGACGATCGGTGGGTACCGCCAACAACTGGTGGAGGGGCTGTACAACGGCATGCTCAACCTCCGGCTCGGCGAGATCGCCCGGAACCCCAATCCACCTTTTTTGGGTGCCGGCTCCAGCAAAGGGAGCCTCGTGCGCTCGAAAGGTGCGTACCTTCTGAGCGCTAACGTACCCGAAGACGGGATCGAGCGGGGGCTCGAGGTCGTGTTCACCGAGGCGGAACGGGTTGCGCGCTTTGGCTTCACCGCGTCTGAACTGGAGCGCCAGAAGATCGACGTACTCAGGGGTATCGAGCGTGCATACACCGACCGGGCGAACCGGGGGTCGGCCAGCTATGCGGCCGAGTATTCCAGGGCCTTCCTGGACGACGAACCTATCCCTGGAATCGAGTACGAGTTCGAGCTTTACAAGCGTTTCATACCGGAGATGACGCTGACGGAAGTCAACCAGATCGGGAGTGAGTGGATCCGCCCGCAAAACCGTGTGGTTGTCGTCACTGGGCCCGAGAAGGAAGACCTCGACATGCCTAGCGAAGAGGCGCTCCTGGCCGTGCTGACTGGCGTGGCGGATATGGAGATCACCGCCTACGAGGAAACCGTCATTGATCAGCCGCTCNTGGCTGAGATTCCCGAGGGTTCGACGGTCGTCGGCACGCGGGAGTTTGCCGAGGACATCGTGGAGTGGGAGCTAGGCAACGGAGTCAGGGTCGCGCTCAAGCCCACGGATTTTCGGGAGGATCAGGTCCTGTTCCAGGGGTTCAGCCCGGGGGGCACGTCTTTGGCGAGCGACGAGGAGTGGATTCCGGCGAGCTCCGCGACTGCGTTGATCCAAGGTGGGGGGTTGGGCCCGTTCAACACGACTGACCTGAGGAGGGTACTCACGGGTAAAGTCGCCTCGGCGAGGCCGTTCATTTCTTCGTTCGAGGAAGGCGTTACGGGAAGCGGGTCACCTCAAGACCTGGAGACGATGTTTCAGCTCATCTATATGACATTCACCGCGCCGCGTGCCGATCCGGAGTACTTCGAGGTGTTCAACACGCGGAACCGGACAAGCTTGCAGAACCGTGATGCGAGCCCCGCCGTCGCGTTCAATGACGCGATCAATCGGATCATGACGCAGGACGCCCTGCGGTCGCGCCCTGTGACCGTCGAGACGCTGGATCACACGGACCTNGGCGGGTCTCTCGCGTTCTACCAGGACCGATTCGAGGATGCGAGCGATTTCACGTTCATCTTCGTCGGCAATATCGACCTCGACGTGATGCGGCCCCTGGTCGAGCGCTACTTGGGTGGATTGCCGTCCACGAATCGGGTCGAGACCTGGCGTGATCTCGGTGAACGTCCACCGAGAGGTGTGATCGAAGAAATCGTGCGCAAGGGCCTCGAGCCGCAGTCTCAGACTCGCCTGTTCTTTACCGGATCGATCGACTACGGCGACCGGAGCCAGAGGCTCGGCATCGCGGTAATGACGTCCGTGCTGGAGACGAGGCTGCGTGAGGTCCTACGCGAAGAGCTTGGCGGCACGTANAGTGTTTCGGTGGGGTCGTCATTTTCCTGGCGGCCGGCGGGGCAATACCGCCTGTCGATCAGTTTCGGGTCCGATCCGGAGCGGGCCGACGAGTTACTCGCCGCGGTGTATGAAGAGGTCGACAGGCTCAAGAACTCGCCTCCCGACGAGGCCGAGGTCAACGACGTGCTCGAAGCTCAACGGCGAGCGTGGGAGACGAATCAGGAGTCGAACTCCTGGTGGCTCAGCGTGCTCGACGGACGCTACCGGTATCTGCTCGACCAGAGCGACGGACGCTACCCGTCGGGCGATGTTCTCCTGGAGACCCTACCGACGTACGGGGCGGACCTCGATGCACTGACGCCGCTGCGCATCCAGGAGCTGGCGCGCCGTTACTTCGACCAGGACAACCGCGTGAGGGTGACGCTGCTCCCCGAGCAGTTGAACTGATCGGGGCTCGACGATCCGTGGAACGCCCCTCGCGACGACGCTACCGGTACGACTCGTAGGCGGTCGTCACCCAGCCAGGCGTGCCGCCGCCAGGATCGGCGTACCCTCGGGCGGGGTTCGAGGCAATGACTTGCTCGACGGAGAGTCCCCGAGCGATCCCTGATTTGATGCGGTCCCGAATCGTGGCGAGCATCGCTCTGAACTCGAGGAGGTCCGTGCGCCTAGAGAGCTGACCGTGACCGGGGATGATGATCGTCTGGTCGTCGATCAGCCCTGCGATGGCCCAAAGCGCGTCGATCATTCCATCCAGCGACCCCCCGTTGCCGTGATCGATGTAGGGAAGTCCATAACGGACGAACATGTCACCCGTATGGATGACATTGGAGTCACGGAAGTACACCTGCGCGTCGCCGTCTGTGTGCCCGGGGCCCGTGTGGATGATATCGATCGTGTTGTCGTTGTAGTAGAACCGCATCGACTCCATGAACGTGATCTTGGGCAGTCCCACTTCCTCGTACGCGGGTTGGGGTCGGTTGGACCCCGACAACACTTGGTCCGTCGCCATCCGCTGCCGGCTGTTGTCCTGAGCCACGATGAGCGCACCGGCCCGTCCGAAGTTCTCGTTCCCGTCGGTGTGGTCGTAATGAAAGTGCGAGTTGACCACGAAGCTGACCGGGTTGTCGGTCAGCTGGGCTATGGCCGCGACAATCGTGTCGGTCAGGGGAGCGAACTGGTCGTCGACGATGATCGTACCATCATCACCGATGGATACGCCGATGTTCCCACCGCTCCCTGTGAGCATGTAGATGTTTTCGGTAACCGGAATGGCCCGGATCTCGACATCATCGAAGTTCTGGGCCGAAGCAAGCGCGGGCCAGACCAAGAGCCCGAGGGCAACAGACGTCGTGCGTTTCATGAGTGCTCTCCGGTTTTGCGTATTTCCGAGCAAGCGTCTCTACACCGATCTTGGTTACCGCGACGGAGAGCCGCCACTGAGGTTCTCCGCGTCACGGGTATGGAAGAACACGGCCACGGCCATCTCGTCGGTCGTCGCTTCGCCGAACGTGACTTCCCGAGGCGGATTCGAGTGCTGATACGGACTCTCAGGCGAATTGTCGAAGGTCGCCTCCATGTGCACCACTGAGCCCGCGGGCAGACGCTGAGGCTCGGCCAACCCGTACTCGGTCTGCCAGTAGAAGTCGAAGCGGGGCACCGTGACCAGGTCGACGCGTGTGCCGTCGGGTAGTGTCGCCCAGATGTCCATGGCCTTACCGAGGTAGTGCATGTGCGCTACGAGCGAGTGGATGGTGATATCCTCGCTGATGGGATACTGGCCTGTGACCACGTGGTTCGACTCTCCGGCCGGAATCCGCAGACCAAAGCCCATCGCGCCCAGTGCATAGGCATTGTAGAGCACTCTCTGGGGGGGTTGCCGGGCGTATCGCAGCCCCACACGCGTCAGATCCTCTTGGGCCGTGCCGTTCTTGTGATAGTGCATCTGCACCACGATCTTCGCGCCGGCCTCCAGGAGATAACCCGATCCCGCGGGCGTCTCGGCTGCCACATATCCGGGGCCCCAGCCCGGCACCATGTAGGCCTGGAAGCCGGGCCCGCCGAAACAGGTATAACCCTCACCGGGTTCGGCCTCATCCCGTCGNGTGGCGATCGTACCCCCNTGGTCGATATAGATCACGATGTGGTGGTCCACGGTGCGATTGCCCGGGATTACCTCGACGACGTCGACCCACTGGTCGCTCTCGAGCTTGGGGTCGAGCACGAAACACCGATACTCATCATCACCTTCGGCCGCGANCTGATAGGGAGCGTCCCAGGAGAGCACCAGGTCGGGATCGCCGAGCTGCCAGCTGTCGTTGAANGTGGGAATCGGCGGCGNCAGGGCGTCGGCGCCCCGTTNGGCACCCGTAGCGACCCACNGCTCAATCACGTCGATCTCCGCGTCATCCAAGCTCCGGTCATTCGTGTAATCCCGAAGGTCCGGTGCCGCATGCCAGGGAGGCATCCTCCGCTCACTCACCTGCACGCCGATCTGTCTGGCGTACCTGCGGGCGTCTTCGTAGGTCAGCAACGACATGGGTGCGACCTCACCCGGTCGATGACAGGTGACGCAGTTTTCCATCAGGATAGGTGCGACGTGCTCGGCATACGTCACGTCTTGGGCAGAGGCCACCCCCGCGAGGAACAAGAAGGAAGCGGCACCGGCTAGACTGCTTCTCATTTTCGCACTCATCGACATAGTTTTTCCCCTAGGTACGGCTCCACGGGTGGGTGACGTTTGCGACCTCTGGACAATGTGCGCCTGCCAGTGATCCGGCAAGACCTCGGGTCCGGCAGAATGGTCTCCGGAGGTAACGTTGACTCACCACGGTTCTGGGGGGAGGTGACGAGGGCCGCCTAAAGCGACGGCTGCTTAATAGACAGGGNGCCGACCAGTTGGCGGCGCGCGTCCGTCGCACTTCTAGAAGATGAAACCGGTGGCCCTACTCGATGACTACGTCCGCCTCCACTACGTCGTCGTCCCTGTCCCCCCATTGTCCCCGTCATCACCCTTCCCGCATGGACAGTGGCCACATTTGCACCCACAGTGCGAGCATCGGCAGTGATGGCAATGGCAACGACCATGGCCATGGTGACGCCATCCCCACCGTCGGCGGAAGATGCAGGAGATGAGAAACCAGAGCAGGATCAGCTGGAAGAGTCCGCCACCGGCCAGGCTGACAAAGAACGCGGAGACACCATCAAAGAAGACGGAGACACTATTGAGGTACCAGTTTATGAATTCCATCATGATCCGTAGGTCTCCGGGGTCTGGGTAGGCGTCGGAATGTCTACACCATCCGACGAGGAACGAGCCTATTTAATTCCCCTGCCGCAGCGCTCTCTACCCGCTCAAGATCTCGACCGCGTTGACCCGTGTCGCACGCCTCGATCCGATGATGGCGTTCCGGGTGGAGTAGGAACGGATCGCGATCAGCGGCAACGCCTGAACGGTCCCTCAGAACCGAAACAGCCGATTGATCTTCACGACCAGCCCGCGGTTGCGAAGCTCCGTGAAACGGTTGGGGATCAGCGGATTCATGTTCCGGTCCTCGGAAAAGACCACGAAGATTTCACTGCCGGGACTGTACTCCCATCGAAACCGGAGATTCGTGCTGAACGAATCCCCGCTGGAGCTGTACTGGATCAGCCCGCTGAAAAACATGCGAGGCGTGAAGGTATAGGTGAAGCGCGTCCTGGCGAGTTGGGTCGTAAACGAGCCCTCTGGCAGGTCCAGCCAGTTCAACGAGACGCTCGGCTCGAGCGAGAACTGGGGCGTGACTTCGATTCGACCGCGGCTGAGCGACACCGCCGTGTTGTCGCCGCTCCAGAAGCCCCCGGTTCGAAAGGTGATTTGGCCGCTGGCCGGCCGCTGGGCACCGAATCGGTACGACACACGGAAGTTTCGGAAGTCGTACCCACCGACCGGAATCGTGACTCCGGGTGAGATGGTGAACGGCCTGGTCAGCAGTTCGTAGTGGTCGTTGAAGAAGAAACTGAGTTGGTCGCTGTTTTCGAACTCGGACTCGAGTAGGAGTTGGGCTTCACGCGTTTCGAGATTTCCTCGGTCCGCGGTGGCGACGTGCTCGAACCGGCCGCTTACCACGAAGCGCCGAATGAGGTCGATCGACTCGGGTCGTGGACTGAACCGTGCCGTGGCCGAGTTCCGGCGGAAGTTGTCGCGGGCGACAAAACCCACCTCCGGGATGAAATTGTCCTCGACGACAAGGTGGCCGTAACTCAGGCCATAGCGGTCTCCCGCGTAGTCGAAGCGACCCTGGTAGCTGTTGTCCTGGCCGTTCCTTGCGGGCGTCTGCGTGTTCGCGAAGTGGCCGGTGATAATGAAGTCGTCATAGAAGGCGAGTCTGCCGTCGACGCCATAGGCTTGACTGGACCCGTTTCCGAAGAGCGACGCCGAGCGGTTCGTGAAGGTTCCACCGATGGTGCTCCGGCGCAGAATATCCCTTCTTATCCGGACGACTGTGAAGTTGGTGGGCACTGCGCCCGCGCTCGGCTTGTCGCCAGTCTGGATGTTGAGCAGACCCACGTCGAAAGCTCCGACCTTGCCGGTCATGCGGCCCCCGGCCCTGATCGGAATGATCTGTCCGGCTTGGAGACCGATTCGGCGACTGAAGAAAACCGTCGGCGCACCCCCACCACCGCCCCGAGCGAAATCGAAGTTTCCACGCCCTTCGAGGAAAAAATCCCGCTTCTCGGGAAAGAAAAGACTGAACCGCGTCAGGTTGATCTGCCGCTCATCGACTTCGACTTGAGCGAAATCGGTATTCACGGTGAAATCGGCAGTCAGGTTTTGGGTGACACGGTACTTCACGTCGAATCCGGCGTTGGCATCCGGGTGGTTTTGGATCGGCGGACTGGCGTCGACGTCGGTCCTTAACCCCATGATCCCGTAGGGCTTGATCGCTACCTCTATGCTCAGCGGAGGCACTTCGAGTCCGACGAGGGTCGCGGCCTCGGACACGCGCCAGAGTCCGGCGATCACGCTGTTTCCGCGGGCTGCCGAGATGGGTAGGGCCGTAAGGTAGGCCGCTTCGTTCCGGCGACGAACGATACGTCGCAACTGAATTCCCCACACCTGGGTCTCACCCGGCTGATACCGGAGAGACTTGAACGGTATCTCGATCTCTACGGTCCAGCCGCCCTCGAACCGGCCGGTCCGCATGTCCCATACGGTATTCCAATCGGTGTTCACACTTCCTTCGTTGGTGATCGCGAAGTCCGAGAACCCACCGATCGGAGTGACCAGAAACGCCACCCCGTTGCGGCGATCATGGAACGTGTCCAGGAGGAGCGAGAACGAATCGTTCTGACGAAGCTGGGCGACGTCGTGACGCATCTCGTTCGCGACCCATTCGCTTTCCGGTGCCGAATCGAAGGCGCGTGCCGTCACATAGAGGCTGGTCTCGTCGAAGAACACCCAAGTGTCGGTCCGCTCGCTAGCGAGAGCGCCCTCGTCGGGGAGTTGCTGGATGAAGTCGGTGATGGGNGGGACGGTTCGATAGACTTCTTCGTCGAGCTGGCCGTCCAACCGAATCTCTTGGGTCAGCCGAGTGGCGCGTATCGTGGTTCTGCCTTGATCGTCCCGGGCAACCACCTCCGGCGGGACGGGCATCGGCGAAATGACTTGGGCAGTGGCCGGGGCGCACAACCCGAGGGTAACGCCGAAAGCGAGATACAGGGAAGCCAGGCGGAGGGATTGGGATGGTGTGGGCGGCTGGGTGTAGCAGCCCTGGGTGGTAGCCTTCACGTGGTGGGTTGGTTCGACATGGCCGGCAAGATGGGTCCAAGCNCTGTGAAGCTGCAAGCGGCGCCCTGTCATCTCCATGTCTACGTAACCGGACGTGGATGCCACNTANGCGACGGCGTTGNAGAACGGTGGCGACTCNGTCCAGGCACCGGTGCAGAAGGGAGACGCTGACCGCCGCTCCGGGGTCAAAGGNCCCGGTGGAAATACGTGGTGGTTTTCGACGCAGGTCGAGGAGGACGGCTAGGGCTTCGGTCCCAGCAGAACGGCGGCGATGATCCGGCCCGGCCCGTGGACTCCGGTCACGAGAATCTGGCCGATGTCGGCCGACTTGCTCGGACCGGAGTGGAGAGCAAGGGTTGCCGGAAGATCCTGACGGCATGCCTGCAGCGCATCTCCCAACGTCGTATGCACGTCCCCGGCTCGCACCCAGATGAGGTGTACCGGTGGGAGGAGTTGGGACTGGCGGCCTTCCTTGGAAGAAAGAACGAGCGAACCCGTCTGAGCGGCTGCTCCCACCGCCACCGACACCCCCAGCGCCGCTTCCGAAGGTGGGGCCTTGGGGAGCGCCGGCTGNAGAGTATCGGGCACGCCCACACCGACTGACACGNNTTCGAACTCACGGGCGAACTCTTCGAGCCACTTGCGGGCCGCCGCTTCGTCGGCGAGCCGGACAACCTCACCCCCCGCGGCNCGAAGGCGATCCTCAAAGGCACCGACCGGATCGGACCGGCCCGCGTCACCGAATGGCCCCGGAGGCTCGAGGGCGTCCGGGAGCGTACCAGGGTGCTCAACAGGCTCCCGTTCCTGGTTCGCCTCCCGGACCCGGCCCAGGATGCGCGCGCGTGCACGTTTGCTCACTCGTTCGTCACTCATCGCTCACTCATTGGATACTCATCATTCACTCAATGCCCTCGTCCCAGAGTTCNCGGAAGGTTGGCCCTTCCGGTCGGGGGGGCTCGCGGCCGGNGCTCCACTCACGGAGCATCGGGAGGTGTCGCAGGACGGGCGCGGGAAGGAGTCCGGCCGCCTTCTCCGCCCACCCGAAGAGTCGGGGTCGGGTCGCGGTGGATGTCAGAAGCCCCAGCACTGAGCGCTCCACATCGCTGGTGAGCCCGCGTTCGACCGCCCGTTGGCGCCAGACATGAAGCAGATCCGGGATCGGGATCCGGACCGGGCANACATCCGCGCAGGCTCCGCAGGCGGAGGAAGCAAAGGGCAGGGGCAGCGTCTCTTCCAGGCCGACNAGCCCGGGGCCCAGGATGCCGCCGATCGGNCCAGANTANACGTAACCGTATGCGTGCCCACCCGTCTGTCGGTACACGGGGCAGATGTTCAGACACGCTCCGCAACGCACGCAGCGCAATGCCTCCCAGACCTCAGGGTCCGCCAGCAATCGGCTGCGTCCGTTGTCTACCAATACGACGTGTAGTTCTTCAGGCCCGTCCGGCTCACCTCCAGGCAAGCCTCCGGGCCCTTGGATCATCGAAACGAAGCACCCCACCGGCTGGCCGGTCGCCGACTTGGCGGTGACCTGGAGGAAGGTCGGAAGGTCGGCCCATTTGGGCAGCACCTTCTCGATCCCGACCAGCGCGATGTGGATCCGCGGAACCGAGGTCGACAGCCTGATGTTGCCCTCGTTCTCGATCAGAGCGATCGAACCGGTCTCGGCGACCAGGAAATTGCCTCCACTGATCCCGAGATCGGCCGTGAGGAAAGCCTCTCGCAGAAGGTCTCGGGCGGCTTCGGCGAGGCGTTCCGGTGACGCATCCCGCGGCGTACCCAGCCGCTCGTGGAAAATCACTCGCGTGTCGTCCAGGCTCTTGTGGATCGAGGGGCCGACGATGTGGCTCGGTGGCTCGCCGAGGAGTTGGATGATGTATTCGCCGAGGTCCGTCTCGAACACCTCCACGCCGCAGGATTCCAGGAAGGGGTTGAGCCCGATCTCCTCGCTGAGCATGCTCTTGGCCTTCACCGCTTTCTTAACGCCTTGTTCGCGCACGATGCGCTCGAAGATTTGGTGGACGTCCGAAGCGGTTTCGGCCCAGTGGACGTGGGCCCCGCGCTCGATGAGGCGAGCCTCCGCCTCTTCGAGATAGTCCGCGAGGTGGGTGAGTGCGTGACTCTTCACTCGCTCCGCCCATCGGCTCAAAGCGGTCCCATCGAGGTCGGCGAACGCCTTCTGCCGATTGTCTATGAAGGTTTGGGTTGCTGCGTTGACCGCCTCCCGGACCTCTGGCGTCTCCTCAATGATTTGGCGGGCTCGGGCGCGGTAGTCGCGGCTATGCACGTCCACTGCGGGCCTCCCACAGTAGAGAGGCCAGCGGCCGGAAGAGAATCGGCACGCCTCGGCGTCGTGCGCGACCCTCCAGCTGGAGCAGGCACCCGCCATCGGCGGATACGACGGTCTCCACGTCGGGAAGTGTATCCAGCTTCCGATCAGCCATGGCGACGGATACTTCGGGTGCCTTCACGGAGAAGAGTCCCCCGAACCCACAACACTCCTGATCCGCCTCCCATGGGACGATCTTGGCCCCGGCGGATTCGAGAAGCCGTACAGGCTGCTCCTCCACCTCGAGCTCCCGGAGAGCGTGGCAACCGTGGTGGTACGCTAGCCGACGTCCCTCCAGACCACTGCCGAGTTCGGTGACCTCGAGCACGTCGACGAGGAACTCGGCTAGTTCGTAGGAGCGTTCGGCCACGACGGGGGCCTCCAGCAGACGGGGGTATGTGCAGCGCAGCATCGCTGCGCAGCTTCCGGACGGGAGGACCACATAATCCGAGTCGGCGAAGACAGCGGCGGTGTGAGCAGCCATTTCACGAGCCTGAGGGATGTGGCCCGAGTTCCACGCCGGTTGGCCGCAGCACGTCTGATTCTTGGGAAAGTCGACGTCGACGTCCAACGAGCGGAGGAGGCGAACGGCGTCGGCCGCCGCGTCCGCAAAGAAACGGTCACCGAGACAGGTGACAAAAAGAGAGACTCGCATGGCAGCCTTAAGCTAGCGTGGTGTCGCCGAAGTTCGCGAGTCACCGAGAGCGCTGGTAGACAACCCCCGCCTAGGCGCGTAGCATGGGTGTCCGGTTCCCTTTGATTCCGACACCATCCAGGCTGTAGTGGGATCTCTAACTATCGGTCCATGGAGGTCACTCATGAAGCGTATTATTCTCGCCGTCCTCGGCGTGCTGACGGTATCAGCTGGCGTGGACGCACAGAGCACAGCACAGACGATCGAGCGTGCGCTGTTGGCTGCGCCCGCACGGGGCCGTGACGCCACTACCGTCATCAGCTGGAACGCCGACTACAGTTACCGGACGCTCAAAGAGGGCACGAACCAGTTGGTCTGCTGGGACCGGTCCGGAGATCCCGGCNAGGCGGCATTCTCCGTCATATGCACGGCGCTTGGNAACCTNGACAGGGTCGCNCAAAACAGGCGNTTTGCGGCAGAGGGTGGAGACCCGGCCGGGACCCGCGCGCTCGTGGCCGCGGCCGCCGAGAACGGCTCACGAATCATGTCCGTTTTCGGGTCGCCGTGGCTCACCCTGGCCGGCGACAGTCAGATGAGTTCTCGCACCCATATCACGATCGCCATGCCTAATGCAACCGAGGCGAGTTCCGGATTCCCCGAGAGTNGCAGNGGTGGTGGTGCTTTTATCATGTCTGCCGGTACCCCGGAGGCCCACCTCATGACGCCCTACATCGTAACGCCCTAGCCCAGGTACGCGGTCCCCCCGCAGNGCGAGGTTCGGGGGCCGGTGGTAGGTAAGTAAAAGGTGGGGTACGGCCCATGTGGTCGTGCCCCGCTTTTGCCTCAATCCCGATCCACTTGCTGGTTCCNCCTTTGCGGCGTAAATGATAGCCGCAAGAATAGATCACCCGCTGCACAGACCACCCACGAGCNTTTAGCTTGCTTTTATCTGGAGGAACNGAAGGATGAACCCGCCTATCGTTGAAACGAAACCCGGTAGACGACCTGGTCTTGGCGTCTCACTTCTCACCGGTACAGTGCTTGGCCTCGCCGCATGTGGTGGTTCCGAGTCTTCCGGGGAGGCCTCGAGTGCGCCGGCCGAGGCTGCCGCGCCGGCTGCACCGGCGGCCGCCCCCACGACTGCCCCCTTGGGGGTGGGCTTCATCATGATGTCGGAAGGCTCGCAGCTGCACTTGACCGAAGACAGCTATCTCGAAGAGTCGGATTGTACGGCGCGGGCCTCGGCCCGCGGTGACGCCGAAGAATTCGCAAGCTGTATGGAGGTCCCTGCCTCGGCGATCTGCATTCAGGTCTCCGAGGGCGCGAGGGCGTCCGACCGATGGTGGGAGTGTTTTGTGGAGGAGGAGGCGTGTGAGGAGGCGAACGCGGGCCACGAGATGATCAGAGAGACCGGTGGTTATGTCCGGGAGGTCGTCCGGGCTTGTGGTGAGACGGAGATGGCTTCGGTTTTCGCGAGCATGTAGCCGTCGGGAGGTACTGGGGCCGCTAGGTCCAAGGCGGCCCCAGTACCCCTGGCCCATCGCCCCCCCTAACTGTACGTTCTCAGGACGCTGAAATTTGCCCTGTGAAAGAGGAACCCGTCATGTACCGTACTCTGAACGTCGGCCTTACGGCCGGAGCCGCACTACTCCTGCTCACAGTCCAGCCCGGTTTGGCGCAGGACGCACACCTCGCGCAAGCTGTCACGCATGCGCAGCAGGCCGCCGCCCACGGCGGAATGGGTCATGCTTCAGTACTGGTGGAGCACGCGAACCAGGCCCTGACTCACGCCAATATGGCCCCGGATGACAACCCCCACACCGTGGCCGCTATCGCGAGCCTCACGGACGCCGTTACACACGGAAACATGGATCACGCCCCGGTTGCCACCGGAATGGCCAACACGGGTCTGGCGAGCCTTCAGGTCGCTGTCCACGTCCACCAGGTCATGGACCATAACATGCAGGCGGTCACCCACGGCGACATGGGCCATGCCCCGGTTTTGGTTACACATGCGGAGGTTGCGTTGACCCATGCCCGGGCTGCCGCTGAGATCTCGGATAGCCCCCACATCGTCATGGCCATCGAGGCCTTGGAGTCCGCCATCCTTCATGGTGGAATGGGCCACGCTGAAGTCGCGACGGAGTCCGCCAAAACGGCTCAGAGCCACCTGAAAATGTAGGGACACCCAACGGGCGGTACGATTCGCCTGATTGAGACAGCAGGGCCGAGAAGCCGAGGGGGCGATACCCCCCTCGGCTTCTGCTCAATGCGCCCAACTTCCACGGCCGGCTGGACCCGTGTACCGTAATGTGGTGTCCGTGTTACCTTTGNNGNCTGCGGCGCGTGAGTCTTTCNGGACGGATCTCCTCCGTCCTCCGCTATTCAGCCTTATTTCAATTTGATACGAGGACGTGTTGAGCTTCTGTATGTCCATACATAACCGACCTGGGCCGAACGCCCGGGAGAAGGGGATCGGTCTGACCTTGGGAGTGGCTTTGGTCATGGGGCAGGCCCTGCTTCTCATACCCGGCCAAGTGGCGGGCCAGGCCCAAGGCCGGGGCGAGCCCACGTCCGTTATAGATACGGTCGTGGATAACACCGGTTTGGTTCCCGACCGACCGACGGTGCGTCCAACCCGTACCGACACACCTCCGGAAATCGACGGCCGCCTCGACGACGAAGTGTGGAAGACCGCAGCAGTGCTCACCGAATTCGTGCAGGCGTCTCCACTCGACGGTGCGCCCGCGACCGAGGCGACCGAAGTCTACGTCGCCTACGACGCGGAAAATCTCTACTTCGGGTTCTACGCACATTACGAAGACCCTTCCATCATGCGCGCGAACCGGGTGGACCGCGACCGAGCGATGATGGACGATCTCATGACGGTCTACTTCGACACGTTCATGGACCAGCAAAACGGGTACGACTTCGACGTCAACGCGTACGGGGTTCAGGGTGACGGCATCATCAGCGGGGGTCCTAGCGGTGGCGGTGGGCGCTTCGGGGGTCGCGGTGGGGGTGGGAGTTTCGGTGGCGGTTCCGGCCGCATTCCGTTTGCGGATCGCTCATGGAACGCGCTGTTCGAGACCGGTGGACAGATTGTGGAGGACGGATACACGGCAGAGATGGCGATCCCCTTCAAGAGCCTGAGGTACCCCAGCCGGGCCCGGGACGAAGCGCACCGGTGGGGGTTCCAGATCGTTCGCGAAGTCAAGGGTAAGGATGAGGAAAACCAGGTCTGGGCGCCGATGTCTCGCGACGAGTCGAGTTTCTTCGCGCAGATGGGCGTGCTGGACGGTATGGTCAACCTGTCCACCAGCCGGAACCTCGAGGTTCTGCCGACCTTCACGGCCATCCGGTACGGAGCGATCGATCCGACCGTTCCCGGGTTCGTCCACCAGGACACCGATCCCGACGCGGGGCTGAATGTCAAGTACGGCATCACATCTAATCTGACCGCCGATTTCACCGTGAATCCCGACTTCTCACAGATCGAGTCGGACCGAGCACAGATCGAGGTG
The DNA here is from genome assembly GCA_002712565.1 of Gemmatimonadota bacterium. Next base: position 31,628 of record PAUA01000030.1, read on the forward strand.
AACCAACGCTTTCCCATATTCTACCCCGAGCTCCGGCCCTTTTTTGTGGAGGGGGCGGAGATTTTCAACTTCTCGCCCATTGTGACACTGGTCCACACCCGTACCCTGGTCGATCCGGACTTCGGCGCCAAGCTGACCGGCAAAACGGGTGGCCTCTCGATCGGTGTGCTGGCGGCCAACGACCGCGCCCCCGGGAGGGTGGAGGACGAACTCGACCGGGCGTTCGATCAGAACGCCAAGACGTTCATCGGTCGCACGCGGTACGACCTGTACACCGAATCCAACATCGGCGCCATTTTCACGGATCGGGAGTTCTTGGACGGTTACAGTCGATTGGCCGGGGTCGATGGCAACTTCCGACTGAGCGCCACCACGGCGGTTACGGGTCACGCCATTCAGACTTGGCGGCAGGAACCGGGCGGGGTCGAGCGTACGGGTCGCATGTTTGACGCCGCCATCCGCCATACCGGGCGGAGCCTGAGCTTGTTCCTCTTTTCCTATCAGATCTCCCCGGACTTTGGCACCGACGTCGGGTTCGTACGCCGAACGGACGAGCGGCAAGTAATGGGCAACGTTTCATACCTATTTTGGCCGGAGGCCCGGGTAATCAACTGGGGCCCCTCGGTGACCGTCAGCCGGAATTGGGATTTCGACGGATTGCTCCAGGACCGAAGTCTCCGTGCCGGTCTGAATTTCTCTCTTGCCGGCAACATCAGTTTCGGCACGGATGTGAATCGAAGCATGGAGCGGTTCCTCGGGACACAATTCGAGAAGACTGGATTCTCCGTTCGGGGGAATGTGAACGCCAACCGTGCGTTTTCGTTCGGCGGGAGCGTCCGGGTGGGAGACCAGATTCTCTACAACACCGATCCGGTCCTCGGCCACCAGATTGCATGGAGCGCCAACGCCTCGGTCCGCCCCACGTCGAGTCTTTCTACGCGACTAAGCCTGAGCACCACCCAACTGAAGGTCGGTGGCGTCGAGGCATTCGACGTCAAGATCCTGCGTGCCACCACCACGTATCAACTCACCGAGAAGTTAGGCTTCCGAAACATCAGCGAGTTCGACTCGCTGTATAAGAAGCTCGACTTCAACTTGCTCGCCACGTATCGAATTGATGCGGGCACCGTTTTCTTCCTCGGCTACGACGACCACTACCAGCAGGCCGACCTGATCCAGGGAGATCTTCAGGGCAACGGAATCAACGAGCAACTCTTCTTCAGGGGGAATCTGCAGCGCACGGATCGCGCGATATTCGTGAAGCTTCAGTACTTGCTGCGCTACTGAGTGCTACCGGATCCTCGGATCAGAGTACCCCGGCACTCGAACGAGCCCCCCCCCGATTCCGAATACCCAGCTGACTCCGACCACCAGCTGCATGTTGGCCGTCCCGTNGTTCCGCTCGTCCAGCCTGGTAGCAAGCCCCACACGGTGCTCGCCCTGGGCCTGGCTTGACTACCCNTTGATAGAGACCTAGAAGTCACTCCGCCCGGGACAATCTCGGTGAAGCCACCCACGGGAGGATGATGGATCACATAAGGACAATACGGGATTGGGGCCGTGAAATGAGAATTTCACGTGCGGTCCTGTGGGTGTGTCTGTGGGCGCTGGTATCTCTTCTCTTGGGATCCCCCTCGTCTGCCTCGGCCCAGTATCGCCTACCAGTCGACGCCGAGATGATACAGTCGATGATGCCTCTGGCTGACAGCTTCTCCACGAAGGCCGGCCTTCCACCTGTGTACACNGCGTACGGGACCGGTGCGGACGGCTCGCCGGGTGTGATCGGTTACGTGTACCTGACCGCAAATGTGCCGCCCATCCAGTACGGCTACAGCGGCCCGATCGACGTGTTGGTCGGGATGGATCTGACGGGACATCTCACGGGCGCAACCATCGTCAACTACCGTGAGTCTCTCAGTAGCTCCCGTGGGGACTTTCTGAGGCGCGGCCGCCTCACGGAGCAGCTCGTCGGCAAGCACATTGGCGAGCGGTTCCAGGTGCGTAGGGACCTGGACGGTATCAGCGGCGCCTCGATATCGGCCACAGCGATGTTCCGCGGCATCCGTAATTCGGCCAGGCGAGTGGCCCTCTCCTACCTGCAACCCGGAGAGTCGACCGCGTCAGCGTCGGCCGGGGCGCTCGAGGACCTCACCTGGTTGGAGATGATTTCGACCGGNTACATCCAAATGATGGCGATCGAGAGATACGGGGCGGGCCTGGATCTCTCTTTCGCGTATATGGGGGACGAGGCGCTCGGAGGCCTTCTGATGGGCCTGGTCAGGTATCAAGACATAAGCGAGCGGGTGGAAGGTTTGAAGAGCGACGATCACGTGATGCTCGTCGGCATCGACGGTAGCGCCGTTGCGGGATTCCGCAGCAACGGATTCGCCGTCCGCCAAGGTGGGGAGGCTCATCCGGTTCCGAGCAGGCGGGTCACCTTTTTGGGAACCCCGTATGAGGGCAAGGCAGCCGACCAGGTCCAGTATACGCTGATCATGCGGATGGACAGCACGGTGGTTCTCGACGAGCCCTTCACGGTTGTCTACGACGACGGGACGAACCCTGAGTCCACCATGGAATACAGGGTTCCGGAAGAGGTGCTGGCGGCTGTCCGCNAACGCGCCGCCNCCGCCCGGGAATTGGNCGACGCGNAAACGGNNGCTGCGGACTCGGGCGTGGAGGAGTCAACCGCCGTCGGGCCGGCGGTCTCCGCGAACGGATCGAACNCCGTCTCCACAGACGGATCGGTCGACACCTCTGCAGGCGGAACAGCCGCTGTCCCGGTACCGGCCACTGCGACTGATCCGGCCTCGGCGGAATCGGCGGATGGGATAGGGGCTCCTGGGGTGGTCACTACGGAGCCAGTGGCAGGTGCGCCAACCGATGGGTCTGCCACGCCCCNTGAGCTGACCGTCCCGGAGGGAGTCCTCGATCTGTCGGTGGCGCCCTCCGACGTGCCAGCGGCCNATGACGCATCGACCGGGGCCCAGAGTATCCCCGGATTGGACTTTTCGAGCTTCGAGGATTTCGAGGACGAAACGGCTCTCTCTCAGTTGTTGCTCGAGACCCGGTGGGCTCCTGTGGTTCGCCTCATTCTCCTCTTGGGCCTCGTTCTATACGCCTTCTTCTCGAAGAGTGGGCGAGTAGGGGCCGTCGCTCTGGGTGCGACGTTCGTCTATCTGGGATTCATCGACGGCGGCTTCCTCTCCGTCTCGCACATCACCAGTGGAATTATCGTGGGTCCGGGCGTCTACCTCCGGGATATGGCGGTGCTGGTCATGATCGCGTTCACCGTGGTCACGACCCTTCTCTGGGGACGGGTATTCTGCGGATTTCTCTGTCCGTTCGGAGCCTTACAGGACTTCATCACACGGATTGTACCGCACCGTTTTCAGCGGGCCGTTCCTCAGCGAATCCACGACCGAGCCATCTACCTCAAGTACGGAATTTTACTTCTGATCGTCGGACTCGCCGCGTTGCCGGCGCAGATCGCGGTCTACCAGTATTTCGAGCCCTTCGGGACGGTTTTCTACCGGAGTACGTCGCCTCTCTTGTTGAGTATCGCGGGTGGGTTTCTGGTGGCGTCGGCCGTGGTGCCGCGCTTCTACTGTCGGTACGCCTGCCCTCTGGGCGCAGCGTTGGGTGTCGCTTCCCTCCTGTCGATCTTCCGGATTCGGCGCGTGGAGCAGTGCGAACCCTGCAAGGTGTGCGAAANTGCGTGTCCCACTGGCGCGATCCGCGGACCCGAGATCGACTTCAAAGAGTGCGTCCGCTGTAACGTCTGCGAGACCAAGCTGTTGACGAAGGCGGGTGTGTGTCGACACGACATGGACGACGTTCGAGTTCGACTGGTCCAGTTGGAAACCGTGGCTCGGTAGGGGGGCGCTATGTCAGACACATCCAATCGCAGCCTTCCCCGGCGCCAGGCTCTACGGATAACCGCAACGGTGGGTGCATCGGCAATACTCGGTGGGGGCCTCCTTCGGGCCGCACTGGAGCATGTGGGGTTGCACCGGGTGCGTCAGACCCGNACCCAGATGGGTACGCTGGTCACNATTTCCGCCGTTCATCCGAACGCCGAGGCCGCACGAATCATGGTGGCCGANACCTTCGATGAAATCGAGCGNCTCGAGAGCCTGCTGAGCCGTCATCGCGCGGGCACACCTGTATGGCGTCTCAACGAGACCGGGGTGCTCCGTGCNCCCCCGCCGGAGGTGCTCGACGTGGTNCAGAAGGGNCTCGACTACTCGGCGCTGACGGCCGGTGCGTTCGANATGACCATCGCTCCTTTGCTCAACCTCTACAACTCGAGTTTTTCCGAGACGGGAGGGGCCCCTCCTCGAGAACAGATCCAGCGGGCCCTGGTCCTCGTCGGATCCGAGCGGGTCCAGGTGAGCCAGGGCGAGATCGCGTTCGAGAAGGCCGGCATGGCAGTGACGCTCGACGGGATCGCCAAGGGATATATCGTGGACCGGGCCGTCGAGGTTCTCCGCAGACGTGGTGCCGAGAGGGTGTTGGTCAACGCAGGGGGCGACATGGCGTCAGCCGGGGAGGCCCTCGGAGGGGACGCCTGGAGGATCGGCCTTCAGGACCCTCGCGTTCCGGATGGCAACCTTGGCGTCGTCCAACTTCAAGGCGAATCTGTTGCCACTTCCGGTGACTACGTACAGTACCTCACGCCTGATATGAGCTTGCATCATATCATCGACCCTCGGACCGGATCGTCGCCCGGACATACGAGCGGCGTCTCCGTGGTGGCTCCGTCCGCGATGGCCGCGGACGCGTTGTCGACCGCTGCGCTGGTGCTGGGCCCGCGGGATGGAATGGAACTTCTCGACCGTCTCGAGGGAATCGAGGGGATGATCGTTACGAAGGACCAGGCGGTGCTGAGGTCGAGAGGGCTGGACCAGTACACGGCGTGAGGGAGAGCGGATGAGTGAGGTAGGACGGAGTGGAAGGATCCAGGGCGGATGGATCCGGGGCGGTGTTATGGCATTGGGGGTGATAGTCCTGGTGTGCGGGACCACCTCCGTCTCGGCTGCACAGAGGTTCGACCAGCGCTTCAGGGGCTCCCGTGGGTTTACTCCAGGCGTCGAGGGCGAGGGTTTTGCGGGCCCCNNCGGGCGAGCCTTCACGTTCTGCCGGGTCGCCTACCGGCAGGTGCGTTCAGAGCCGCTGGGCACAGGTTGGACCACCGACTATCCGGATGCCGACCGCAACCTCATGCTCAGGGTCTCCCAACTCACGACCGTGCCGATCAGGACGAACTCAGGGGGGAACCCCGAGCATATCGTCGTGGAACTCACCGATGATGAGCTCTTTCAGTGCCCGTTCATCTTCATGTCAGACGTCGGGACGATAGGGATCAACCCGGACGAGGCGGAGAGGCTCCGCCAATATCTCCTGCGAGGAGGTTTTCTCTGGGTCGACGATTTCTGGGGCTCGCGGGCCTGGAGGTCATGGGTCCGAGAGTTCCAGAAAGTGCTTCCGGAGGACGAGTATCCGATCGAGGACGTTCAGCCCGGTAGTACGATCTTCAACGCCTTATATGTGGTGTACGACGTGCCCCAGGTACCGTCTATTCAACATTGGCGCCGGAGCGGAAGGGGCTCGTCGACATCGGAGCAGGGCTCCGACAGTGCCGTCCCGCACCTGAGAAGTATCCGGGACGAGCAAGGGCGGGTCATGGTCTTGATGTCGCACAACACCGATATCGCCGATGGCTGGGAGAGGGAGGGGGAGGACGTAGAGTTCTTCTACCTATTCTCCCCCAAGGCCTACGCGCTCGGGATCAACATCGTCCTNTACGCGCTGACCCACTAGCGTCCTGAGTCACTCAGGAAACTAAATTTTGGCCTTGGCNCGGCGTTTGAGCTCTTCCTCGAACGCGACNATCTCGAACTCGTCCTCGAANCCCACCCGGTCGGGCGAAGGNAGGTAGGCGGTCAGGTCGACGCCGGCCAACTCGCGGTCAAAGGCGGCTTGATCCCGCNCGGACGCCTCCTCCNNCGAATCCGCGCTCGAATACACGACCTCGCCGATCTTGCCGTCCTCGAGTTTGAGCCGCTGTCGAACCGTCTCGCTGGCTACGAACTGCTTCCGAATGGCGGGGAACGAGAAACGAAGCGAGCCCTCGCCCGCCTCCCCGGCCGACACGTCCGCGTCGAACTCGGCCGCCAGCTGNTGAAGAGCCGCTTCGACCNCCGACGGATCCACCNTNCGANCNTTCATCCTCGCCTGCACGTGTGCCGTCGCCGCTTCGACCGTGACCGAGCCACGCCCGGCGAGTGCCTCCCGGTACACGAGTCCCAGGACTTGCCGTCGCACATTACGGGCCTCGCGTGCGCGGTTCTCGCGGCGGACACCCAGGACGCGGAGGAGCGGGCCCGAGAAGAAGAGGACGCTGAAGACCACGGGGATGATGACCAGCCCCCAGAACGCAGCGGCGCCTCCGAGCCAGGCGAGCGAGGGGTAATACGTGGCGACTTGTGGAATGATGAACGCCGGTGCCGTGGCGGCTGCCACCAAGGTGAACCCGTTCATCCCGATGATGACGGCGTCATGCTTTTTCTCGTTGCCCGTAAGCTCCAGCGGATACTCCATGCGCATCCATGCCGGGTTGGGTTCTCGGACCTTAGTAGCCCCGTGGGCGCTCGTCATGAGCTCGGGAAAGGTGTAGACGAGCTCCCCATCCCTCGAAACATTGGGCTCTCCGGCGTACGATCCCAAGAGCCGTCCCATCTCATTTTCCGCGTCCGGCATGGCCAAGGCCGTATGCTCGACGAGTTCTGCCGTGGTGAGCGCCCCTTTTCGGGCACGGATGAGACGCAGCGTGCCACGGTCGAGCTGCTTCTGGGTCGGCTCCGGCCGGTCGGGCCCGAAGACGAACGCGAAGACCTTCTTGTAGAACGGGGGCCGGCTGTCCTTCTCGAGTGTGGCCTCCCAGCGGCGGCCATAGTAGGGGCTGCCTAGCCGCCAGCGCGGCGTCCATATGTAGTACCAGAGCCAAAAACTCGGGAAGTGAAAGTGCCCGTGATGCCGGCCAGCGCTGCGGCCCAGGGCTCCACCACCACTTCGGCGGTCGCCGCCCCTGGACATCATCGCGACGAGCGCCAAAACGACAAGCACCACGAAGACCACGAAATAGATCACGAGCATCGCCACGATCCAGCCCTTGAATGCGCCGGTGAGTATCTTTTTCGCCGCGCTCTTGAGCCGTTGGATCGTGGGGATCCGATCCCGCCGGATCAGCTTGCGATCGAAGAGGTAGACCAACTCTCCCGACTCGGACACCTCGAGGTGCCCCTGGTGAGACTCCAGGAGGCTGTTGAGGGTGGCCTCGACTTGATCGCGTGGTAAGCCCACGCTGGAGACCACGTCTCCCAGCGTACCGCGGCCCCCCAGGGAACGGAGGGCTTTCAGCACATCGGGTTGGGCTTCGGCAGTAGCGACTGTGCTCACTTTGGTCTCATCTGAGGGTTCATGGTGGACCGAGAGGGCCGATGGGCCGGTCTTCGGTCCTATATGAAAGCCCCAATCCTCCCAAGGAGATCCATATCGAAAAAGCACGCGATTGGCTAGATGGACCTTCCCACGACCCCACGGTCTGCTAGTTTAGCCAATGAACTTCTGTATCTCCGAACGCTCATTGGCACTGTTGGCCCGCCTCCCGAAATGGGGTGGCACGTGGCCCGCCTTGTTCTCTTGCACCGTCGGACTTCTCATGGCGGTGTCGCCCGCCGTTTCGCAGAACCAAACCTCAGGACCCACCCGCGAAAGCTGGTCCATCGGCTTGGCCGGCGGCGTTTTTGATTACGAACAGTCAGGGGACCAGAACTTCCCAATGATTGCCCTGAGGGCCGACCAGCCCTTATCGAGGTGGGTGCGTCTGGAGGCGAGCACGACCTACACCCGGCCCGAGATCCAAACCAACACCGCTGGGATGTTCGATCCTGACCTGCCTACTGAGCGCACTAATATTTTCACGGTCACATTGGGTCTTCAGTTCCGATATACCGTGGGTCGGGTGGAGCCCTACGGGGGGCTCTCGGCCGGATTTTTCGGCCGCTACGATGAGGGCCCCGGCGCCAGTAGCGTTACGGGTTCGACCCTGCAGTTCCCACTCGGCATCCGGCTTTGGGCCACCGACAACATCGGGGTGCGGGGCGAGTACCGGTTCAACCTGGACAGTCACCAGTTTGTAACGTACAACGACACAGAACTCACTGCCGGCGTGTTTTGGACGTTTTGAGGTAGTTCCGAGGGCCGTTGTTCCCGGCTACCGATACAGATAGACTACAGACACAAGGATGTGCGAAGTGAGGGTCGCCGTCGGGTCCCTAGGGGCACCGATGGAGGAAAGTCCGAGCTCCGTAGAGCAGGGTGCCGGGTAACACCCGGGCGTCGGTTTCGGCCGGCGACGGAAAGTGCCACAGAAAGTAAACCGCCGATGGCCCTTTCGGGGGCACAGGCAAGGGTGAAAGGGTGCGGTAAGAGCGCACCGGGCCGCCGGAGACGGGGGTCGCACGGTAAACCCCACCTGGAGCAAGGCCAAATAAGGGATGAGGAGTTGCTCGCTCCGCCTGAGTCCCGGGTAGGCCGCATGAGGCCGTCGGCAATGCCGGTCCCAGATAAATGACCCTCCCGCTGCTTCGGCGGGGGACAGAACTCGGCTTATTCCGCGCATCCGATGTTGCGCCCGTAGCTCAGCTGGATAGAGCGCTGCCCTCCGGAGGCAGAGGTCACAGGTTCGAATCCTGTCGGGCGTACTGAGTAAACGGGATGTCCAGGGAGGACGGCAGGGACGACAGGGGCGATGGAAGGGTCACCCGTTGTGGACTTCAGCAGTGTTGGATGAAGAATTGAGGTTGAGAAGGCTCAAGCAAGCCGCAACCGCACTGGACGAATTGAAGAACCGAGATCCCGGTGGTGACATCGTGCTCTGATAAGGGCCAGGTCTCACGAATCAATTCGCTCCAACCACGCCAGCGAGAGACGTCGAACCAGGAGCCCTCTAACTCCGCTCCATTAGCCCAAACGATTTGACCGAGAAGGTTTCGTCCTCCCAATTCCCGGCGACCCAGACAAGAGATCCTTCGGCCTCACGCAGCTGCTCAGGCACACCGGAGAGCGGGACGGGGGCTCCGCTCCGTTCCGGTTTCAGCTGCCAGCCGCCATCGACTTCCTGTAGTGTGCCCAGATAGGCCGTCATCCCGTCGACCGCTCGCAACTCGAAGGACCGAGCTTCGATTGTGCTCACATCTCTCGCATCCGTCGTCAGTTCCCCGCACACCGTCACGACCGTACCGCCCAACACCCGAATTTGGTTTTCCCTGTCTCCGGTGATGTACGCCTCCTCTCCACCGTCCAGACGCAGGATCGTGGCTGGCGCGAAATCCGTACCCACGGAAAAGATCTGACCTGTGAGGCACGACTCGGGCGGTGCCACAGACACAGATTGGCTAGCGGATCCCACCGAACACGATGCCGTGACAAGCGGGACGAGAAGAAGGTTCAGCCTCATTGGATACGGAAGATCCACATGCCTATTACGTCGGGCGGCTCGCCCCCGGACTGTGTCGCGAGTCGTATGCTGGTTGGTGCGTGCCCACCCAGTACGGCAATCTCTCTCGGTGGCTCCCACTCTATGTAGGCAGTCGATCCGCCTCTGACGGAAAAGGTCTTGCTCGGCTCCGCGTCCGAGCTTGTGTAGGGCTGAAGCCGAGCATCCTCTACAAGTCCAAGGCTGATCCCGCCGTAGTCAAAGTACGTCAACGCGCTCGTTGTACTGGCGGACTGGGCCACCCCGGTACGACCATCAGAGTACAGGTTAAGACCAAACAGAGTCTGGATTAAGGCAAAGCTATCGGCGCCTGTCGTCGTGACTAAGTTGGCGTAGCCGGTCTCACCAGAGCTCGTCAGGTCTCGCATCAGCGCAGCCTCGCCGCCACTGTAACCTGGACCATACAAATCGAGAA